>CAYYHI010000078.1:0-13823 GCA_964471745.1 uncultured bacterium
AATGTAAATAGTTGTTTATGCTTTTCTTTTTTGATTTTTCAGAAAGTACTATTTACTCAGCAACCTGCTGCCTAACCTGAATTGTATTACGGTAAATTAGTGTCTGTAGACGAACAACAGAGAGTTACCCTCGAGTTTCTTAAAAAGGTCGCTGACCGGTTTGGTTACGTCCTTAATCCGAATGATGAAGCCCTGAATCGGGTCGCCCAATCCATGACGGAAATCAGGGTCGAGCACGGCAAGAACTATTGTCCATGTAAAAGACATTATCCTCTTGATAAAGAAGCAGATCCTTTATGTCCATGTGAGACGTTCAAGGATGAGATTGCACAGAATGGGCACTGTGAATGCCATATATTCTTTGATGCAGATGCGGCTGAGAAGTTTAAGCGAAGGTCGGGGCTCCTTGCCACAGTAACATGCCCTGGTTGAGCGTCCAAGGTAAGTAGGGCGCAGTTGGCGCTCGCGTTATCCGGATTTCCACAGGCTAAAGACGAACGCGTTCTGGTCGGAAATGAAACCGGCGATGATGCCGGTGTGGTCAGGATTGCGCCCGATAGAGCGCTCGTGCATACGGTAGATCTGCTGGCGCCGGTGGTTGATGATCCGTATACATTCGGTAGGATTGCCGCCGTGAACTCCCTTTCGGATATTTACGCGATGGGCGGCACACCACTGGCGGCGATGAATGTTATTGGTTTCCCCGATAATCTGAGTCCGGAGATAATGGGTGAAATCCTCCACGGCGGGCAGGATGAGGTGGTTAAAGCCGGCGCGGTGATGTTGGGCGGGCACACGTTTCAGGATGCTGAGATAAGGTACGGACTGGCGCTGACAGGTGAAATCTCACCCGATGAAATATACACAAACAGCGGTAGCAAACCCGGTGATGTTCTCGTTCTTACGAAACCGCTTGGAACCGGTACAATCATCCAGGCGATGATGACTCGAGGCGTCATCTCTGAAGAACTTTACAGATCAGTCGCTGAGTCGATGGTTACATCAAACCGTAGTGCCTCGGAATTGGTGCGTGAACATGAAGCCAATGCTTGCACTGATATTACAGGCTTCGGCTTCATCGGGCATTTATGGGAGATGGCAGATGCCGCGAAGATGGGGGTTAATGTCTGGGTTGATAGACTGCCGGTTTTCCCCAATGTTCTGGATCTGATCCGGGACGGCGTTACCGATGCCGGCGTCAAGATGAACATGAATTCATTTGAGGACAAAGTCAGCTTTGATGGTGATGTTGCCCCCGAATACTCCGGGCTTTTATACGCATCGGAGACATCCGGTGGGTTGCTGATCGCCGTTTCTGAGAATAAAGCATCTGCGTTGGTTGACGATCTGCACGATTGCGGTCTTGAGGCTGCCGCTGTCGTGGGGGAGGTTACAACGGAGAACCCGGGCAGAATAAGAGTTTGCAGATAGTTTGAAAAGAAAATAAATGAACGGTATTTCGCAGAAAAGCGAAAATTTAATAGGAGGATCTAATGAAAAGAAATTCGGGTGTTGCCGGATTGACGATTTTGCTGGTCTTGCTTCTGGCAGGTGGAGCGCAGGCTTTCGAAATCTTCTTCTGGCAGCATGACAACAACCAGGTTGTGCAGGATCCGGTCTACAACACGAGGCTTACATCTACTCAGTCGTTAGTTCGTGCCTTGAATGACCTGGACCTGGATTACACACTGAACAGAAACCTGCCCAACGATCTGAGCGGTTATGACATAGTAATGACCTCGCTCAGCTTCTTTTGTGATGAATGACATGATGTATTTGCGAGCCAGATCGGCTCGAGGGAACGAGATATTCTTGTAGATTATCTTGAACATGGTGGTGCAGTTTACATTGAGGGCAATGATTTCGCACGCGACCATCGTAATTATGACCTGTGGGACTATTTCCACGCTAATTATGAAAGCGATGGTGCAAACAATGAAGTATCCCGCTTGGACATCGAAGAAGAGAGCAGGTTTGGGGAACGCAGCTTCGGTTACCCGAGCGGCAACAATGCCAACGCCATTCCGGACAGGATGTCAAAGATGGACGAATCGGAAGCGATACTCTACGATCAAACCGGGAATGTCAACCGTTTGCGGGGAATATTGTACATCGATCAATATCGTGCTTATGCCCAGACTATATGCTTCGTAAACATCGATAACTCTCATAATTTTAACCGTGCCGAATTCCTTGAAGACTTGCTTACCGAAATAACCGGATATGGCGGTACGTTCACCGGTAAGGTTGTTAACAACATGACCGGTTTTCCGGTCGACGACGCAGAAGTCCTGATTAATGAGTGCGCAAAGACAGCCATTACAGGTCTGGATGGCTCCTTTGAACTGATTAATGTACCGGTGGAATCCTTCACGGTCAATGTCACCAGATGGGGTTATACACCTGTCGAGGAAGCGGACTTTACATTTAACGGTGAGATGGAGCTCGACGTTGAAATCCGCATGCTTCATCCGGAGATGGCGATCGATCCTGCTGATATTTCAGTTGAGTTGGAGGAAGGTGACGGTTCTCAGATTGATGTTGCTGTTCGTAACGAGGGCGATGGTCCGCTGGAATATTCCGCCAGGCTGCGCGGCGCGCGCGCCGAAGGTGACATGTGGGAAGAGCTTGCATCGACCGATGCCGGCACTATTACCGGCGACGTTCGTCTCCAGGATGTCGTGTACTTCCAGGATCATCTCTGGTTCATCGGCGGTCAGACGAGTGACCAACCGAATATGCTCTATAAAGTCCGACTGGACGGTGAACTGGTGGATAGCTGGGAACAGCAGTCCTACAACAATTACGGCTGGCGAAACATCACCACCGATGGGGAATATCTTTACGGTGTGGACTCAACCTACATCGCCCAGATTGATCCTGAAAACGGTCAGGTGACTGGCGTAGGTATCCCAGTCGGGTTCAATCCCTGTTATTGTATCACCTGGGATGCTGAGAACGACCTGTTCTGGGTTTCTAATATCTCGAGCGATATCTATGGGATTGATCGTGAAGGCAACCGCATTTACACCATTGACAACAACCGCCGTTTCAGGATGTCGGGTCTTGCTTGGTTTGAGGACGATCCGGATGGCTACAAGCTTTACACGATAAATAACTTGCGGGACGAAGACGGAAACTCGTTTGTTCGTGTGATAAAGGTAGACCACGAAACCGGTGAAGTTGTTAATGTTTCTGATCTGCCGACGGTTGAAAATGAGCGGTCAGGCGGTTGCAGTTTCTGCAATGAAATCTATGATTTCACATGGGCGTTCCTCGTTCAGATGCAGGCGACCGAGGATTGGCTGCGGATATATGAAGCGTCAAGCGACTTCTTCTGGTTGAATGTCGAACCACTGGAATCGTTCCTCTTTCCTGGTGAGGAGATGGATATCCATATAGGAATCTCGACAGATGGATTGATCGCAGAAGAAACATACACGTCCCACCTGCTTATCAATCACAACACACCGGTTGAAGGCGCCTTGTGGATTGACATAACCTTAAACGTGCTTGAACGTGAACATAACGCACCTTCCGATGCTGATGTCCCGTTCGCATACGGCTTGACTTCCATCTATCCGAATCCGTTTAATGCTGTGGGTTCCGTGAACTTTGCGCTTGATAGGGCATTGACTGTCAACTTGACGGTGCATGATCTGGTTGGTCGTCAGGTTGCCGTTCTTACTGACGGTTATATGTCAGGCGGTCAGTACAGTGTTGCAATTGACGGTTCATCCTGGTCATCGGGCACTTATCTGGTCAGTCTCAGCGATGGTTCCCGCGTTTCTTTGATGAAAGTCGTATTGCTGAAATAAACTTATTCGAACGCAATTTCAGCAATGCTGAAACGCGTCTTGAAAAGTCAGACAGGAGAAATGTCTAACCTGATGACTTGGTCTATTATCTGCCCCGGATTGATATTCGGGGCAGATTTTTTTTCAATTTATCCAACTTCCTGTTTTAGCTAATCGTTTAACGTGTAAATGTAGTTGTTGTGAAGTCACCTGAACGCAACGCCCTTGAACCTTTATTCTGAATGCAATATCCCTTGCAAATAAGCTGAAAAATCCTTAACTTTCTTATCTGTATATCAGAAAATTATCTGCCGATGGTTATTCGGAAAACATCCTAACGGATTGTCAACTTAATTAGTTCCTGTTGAAAATGTCCGATTGCCCGCTGGCAGACGCCCTCGTCTGCCAGATAAGTACTTGATACGCATGATTGTTACTGGCAGACGAGGGCGTCTGCCAGCGGGTTAGTAACAATTTCAATGAGTTTTTCAACAGGCACTAATTAATTGTCATTGCGAACCGACCGCCAGCGTCATTGCGAACATACCGCCAGCGTCATTGCGAACGAAGTGAAGCAATCTCTGAATGCAAGACAATTAGCGTGACAATTCATTAGAGTACCGTCGGATTACATCAAAGATGAATACGGAGGGAGTTTCTTTTGAAAGATTTCAAAATCGGGATACATGAGATCGGGTGTCCTGTAATACTTTTACTCATACTGGTTTCACTTCATTTATTTTGGATAAATACAGCGTATGCCAATCCACCTGTATTTCTTCAAAGTGTCGTCATTCAGAACGAGGATGGGGAACTCCCCGGCGATGAGAGCGGCTATACTGCACCATGTACGGGCGACTGGGACGGCGACGGCGATCTGGACCTGATGATCGGAACATTTGAAGATGGTCCGGTCTATCTCTTTGAGAACGTTTCCGAAGGGCGCGAACCCGAGTTTGAGCTCGTTGGTGCGATGGAAGCTGATGGCGAGGTTATTAGCGGACCTTATGATTGATGTCATGGTTCTGTTCCGCAGATGGCGGATATCGACGATGACGACGACCTTGACTTGCTGGTCGGTGATGATTATGGAAATATCAAGCTCTTCCTTCGCGATGGAGATGAACTCTCCTTTGAGGAAAACCTGCAGGCGGATGGCGAGGATCTTGATGTAATTGAACGCGCCACACCCAGACTGGTTGACTGGGACCTTGACGATGATCTTGATCTTATTGTCGGCTCTTCCACCGGTCTTGTATTTCTCTACATGAACATCGGCAATGCTGAGGAGTATGAATTCACTGATGGCGGATTTATCTGTGCCGGTGAGACTGAGATCTGGCTTGGCAGTGAAACCTGCCCGGCTTTTGGTGATCTCGACGGTGATGGCAACCGCGACCTGTTGGTGGGGTCGGTCTGGGGCGAGCTGTGGTTCTACCCGAACACCGGCGAGAACGATGATCCCACGTTCGGCGAGGGTGTGCAAGTTCAGGAACAAACTGAGGAAGATACCAGCGCAGTCATGTTGGGGCAGTATACCCGTCCGGTATTGGTCGATTGGGAGGGTGACGGGGATATGGATATCCTAACCGGTCTGGTGGATCCGGAAATCAGGTTGTTTATCGACCCGGCGGGAGGATTGCCGGAGATTACCGTTGATCCAGACACGCTTGAATTCGGTGAGATTTACACTGGTGTCGGTCAAAATCGCACGCTCACCATCGGCAACATCGGCAATGACGATCTGACAGTGTATGACATCGCTGCTGAAGGTGATTATTTCAGAGTGTCCTTCGACGGTGAATTTACAGTCGAACCCGAAGGCAGCCATGATGTGACGGTGATATTCGAACCCACTGAAACGGGGGAATTCACGGGTATACTGACTATTACATCCAACGACCCGGACAACGCTGAACTGAGTGTCTACATGCATGGTATCGGGCTCGACCAGGGTGTCGGTGACGAGCTACTGAATCCTGTTCCCGATTGTTTTTACATCTCATCGGCTTATCCGAATCCGTTTAATTCCGTGACCAGGCTTTCGTTCGGTTTGCCGGTTGCCTCGATGATTTCCATTAGTGTATTCGATATATACGGAGAGCGCGTTCTGAATCCGATCAGAAACCGGCTTATGGCGGGCAGATACGACTTGGCTCTGGATGCATCTGAACTTGAATCGGGTACCTATTTTGTTCGAATGGTAGCTGGTAACTTCAGTGCGACAAAAAAGATCGTACTGGTAAGGTGACAACCTGTAAATAATGTGAAAAACGCACCGAATTTCATCATTCCATCGAAAGATGGAATCCAGTAACGCATGTAATATCAGCAACTTTTCTGGATTCCAACTTCCGTTGGAATGATGATATCCAAAGTGTTTTAGTATTCTCAGATAGACTGTCTCGCGGGAATGACAATGAATCGCTGACACTACCGAGAATAAGTAAGTGAGATAATTAATCCTTCTGATTAACGTTTAAGGACATGATAATCATAAAGAAACTGTCCAACCGTTTTACACTGTTGGTTATGCTTCTAATCACTGCTATTCTGATCGGTGGTTGTGCATCCGGCAAGTACATGCTCGACGATCCGGTCAACGATCCGATTATGAACTGCGATGACCAGCAGGACAGCGATCTGGTCAAGGTCGAGGAGGGGGGCGGCGGTGCCGCCGGAGGAGGTTGCCCCACGTGATAGGGCTCGACCGACGCTTCGGACGAAGTAACCTTAACAATACGCCCAATGTTTATATAAGCTTATGCTCGATAGTAGCTTGGCTGTTTGTGATGGCTTTGCCCCAGACTCTCCCGGCTATTGGATCCAGCGGCATGTATACGACCAGTCTTAAGTTTGAATACCAGTACAGCGACTATGATGAGTACAAGTTCCCGGAACTGGATAGCGATGATCCGTCGATTAAGTATGAGTATGTTGATCCTTATATCGTAAATTTCCCCGAACATCGGTCGCTGGCGAAGGTTATTCAATCCTTTGGACCGATTACAACCCTCGACTGTCGTTATGAATACTCAGCCCTAACCAGGGACAAGGATCAGCATCGCTATTATTTCCGTCTCGACCGGGACATTACTGATATGACCACCCTTTACGGTGCCTACCAGTATCTGGATGTCAGCTATGATTCACCCGACTCCAGCTCTTCCGGTGGTTACATGCTGATGGCGGGTTTTAAGCACGACCAATCCGGCTGGATCAAGAGTGAGGTCAGTTTCAGTTATGATCACAATTCCTCGCCGGTAACCTATGAACTGAATGACTCATTAGATAATCCGATAGATACGGTTCGCACCAAACTGCTTACCGAGACATATATGCCTATGGCGCAGCTAAGATGGTCGATAAACTCGGTAACCGCCATCAACGGCAGGTGGGACGGTTACTGGGCGGTAAGCGATTCGGGAACCTTCCCGGCACATGCGTTTACGGTTTTCGTCAGCCGTTATTTCCCGACACAGACCGCCCTGCATCTCTTTATGCGCTATTATTTCAATGACAGCGGCGTGGAATCGTTCGCGCCGGCGTTTGAGATAGCGCAGTACATCCGCTGGAATCTGACCCTGCGTCTGACCTATCGCTTTTATCGCAACTGGTTCGAGGAAGATACCGCTCCGGATTACGTTGAGGGTGGATCGATTACATCACACAGCGCCCGGGCATATCTCGAATGGCAGGTCGGCGCGGCGACGAAGTTGCACTTCAAACTCCGGCGATACATGAGCGATCAGGATATCAGGATGAATACGTACCTGATTGGTTTCGAGTACGAGTTATGATGCGATCAAGAAGCGGTAATTATTTCAGAATTTGGTGGATAGTTATGTGGATAGTTATCCTGACTGCGCTGCTGCTGATACTCATCAGTTGCGGTGATTCTCCACCGGATTTGCCGACACCGGTACCCAACGTCGGAACTATTGTCATAGCGGGATATATTCAGCCGGATCCGGACAGCACAATCTACACCGATAGTATCGGAATCGTTCTGGATGATGATTCGCTCGGATTTCATGTTAATCCCTATATTATAGATGATATTCAGGTCGGATTATATAACATAAGGATTTACTATCTCCTGTCTGGTGAGACACTGTCCGGTCGGGCAAGATCGGTCGAAGTCCTTTTCGACGATACTACGGATATACAGATCCGCATGGCTGCCGGGGGTGTCGTGGTTGTCAGCGCCGATTATGAAGATCAGACAAGGGACAGCCTGGGTGTCAGGCTCGACGGCATCGATATGGGAATTGACACAGCGCCGCGAACGATCCCGAACATCAGCGATGGAATGCATAAGCTGGTTGCCTATTGGACGGATGACACTACAAGTCTTGAATCCAGGGCTGACGATGTCGAGGTTGTACCGTCTGATAAGACATAGTTTCAACAGACGTTTCAGGCAGTTGCGCCCTTTGTTGGTTCGCACGCACCGAATATAGACTGTATCGACATTGACGGCAACAGCTACAGCCTCCTCGACCATTGGGGGGAAGTGATATATCTCTACTTCTTCGAGCATACGTGAGCGATCTGTGTCGGGGAGGAGATCCCTTCCGCACAGGAGTTGATATACGATTTCTTTCCGGTTGATCAGGTTGAGGCGTGGGTGATAAATGTCGACGCCGATATGGACTGGTTCGAAACTTATCGGCAGGAACATGATCTACATCTGCCGATAATGCGCGACGCGGATGAGGCATTTGACGCGTTTAAGTTAGGGCGGGCATATCGCACCTGGCCGCCGCTATATATCGTCATTGACAAGCTTGGCGTAATCCGGCACAGGAGTTTGGCTCAAGGATCGATCAGCCTTGAGGAAGTTGCACAGATAGTTGAAGAATTGTTGGAGGAGTAGTTTAATTAATTGTCATTGCGAACCGACCGCTGACGAGATTGCTTCACTTCGTTCGCAATGACGCTGGCGGTCGATGAAGCAATCTTTGAATGAAAGACAGGTAGCGTGACAGTCCAATGGCTGCCCCACTGGAGAGATAATATCACACTAATATAACAACACGAACTAACACAATAAGTTATGCGAAACTTGGCTACAATATTCCTGACACTGCTGCTTTGCTCGTCAATAGTTCAAGCCGATTTGAGCGAGGGCGATGTCCTTCCCAATCCTACGTTGAAAACGGAGGACGGCAAGGAAGTAAAGCTCCACGACCTGCTCAATAAAGTCACGGTGGTCCACCTCTGGAAGTGTCAATGACCGCAGTGTCGTGCGGAGATGCCGCACATACAGAGCCTGGTGCCGGAATATAAAGATAAACCGGTCGCTTTCGTTTCGATCAACAGCAAGAACCCCAAGGGGCAGGTTGACGCTGATCTTAAGCGGTACAGGAAACAGTACAAGCTTACCTATCCGGCGTACTACGGGCGCGGGCAGAATATAAACAAGGATTTCAAAGTTAAGGTCCTGCCCAGGCTTATTCTGGTCAGGGCTGACAGCACGGTCTACAAGGATGTCCTGTTCATGAAAGGATCCGATCTTAAGGTAGAGATAGACAAACTGTTGGACGAACTCCCTCCTCCGGAAGATAATGATAATCCGGTTTCGGAGTGATGACCAACATCACCGATTATGCAAAAAGAGAATTTAATGTCTAAAAAACAGAAATTCCTAACATATATCTTCATGGTTGTTATTATCGTCGCTTTCCTGGTATACGGCATGTTGCTCGGTGATCCACAGGATATGCGGATCGAAGCCTCCGGGCTTTGACTGGAGTGCATCGGGATCGGATGATCTCAGGAATTCAACGGTAAAACCACCGATCAAGTGAGTAAGTAAGCAAGTGATCAAGTGAATAAGTAATCCTTGCTCCCTTGCTTCCTTTCTCCCTCTTATTATATCGAGAAGACAAATTGCCGGTTGATAAAGATAAATTAGACCTTCTTGCACCATGTATCGCCACTTGTCCGCAGGGAAATGATATCCGGGCGGTGATGGCGGTCATGTCCCAGGCTGACCGACTCGAACGAACGCGAGACGAAGCTTTCGAAGAAGCTTGGCGCGTGTTGACCCGCACCAACCCGCTGCCGGCTACATGTGGTCGTGTATGTCCTCATGCGTGTGAGTCATCCTGCAATCTCTGCGATAAGGGGTGTGAAGTTGCGATAAATGATATCGAACGGTTCCTCGGCGACTGGGCAATCGATCATGGCTTGAAGCACACCAGGGAAACGGATCAGCTTTATCCGGAGAAGATTGCGGTAATCGGTTCCGGACCTGCAGGGCTTGCCTGTGCCTATCATTTGGCGCGGCGTGGTTATCGGATCACCATGTTTGAAGCACAGCCTGAAACCGGCGGTATGCTTCGCTATGGTATCCCTGAATTCCGTCTGCCTGCTGAAATCATCGATGCTGAAATAGGCAACATCCTTGATCTCGGCATCGAACTGCGTACCGGTGTCGTAGTCGGCAAGGATATTTCCTACGAGGATATCCAGGCTGAGTTTGATGAGGTTTTTATCGGTATCGGTGCCTGGAAAGGGATGAAGCTTCACTGTAAAGGTGAAGATGCTTCCAACGTTATCAGTGGTGTGGAGTTTCTTCGTCTCACAAATGATGATAAAACCATCGATTCCGGGGATAATGTGGTAGTTATCGGCGGAGGTGACACAGCAATTGACGCTGCCCGGGTCGCGCTTCGACTCGGCTCCGCGGTTACAATTCTCTACCGTCGCACGCGCAGAGAAATGCCGGCTATCGATGAGGAGATTGTCGAAGCGGTGGAAGAAGGGGTCAGAATCCAGTATCTGGTTACTCCCAAGGAGATAATCACCGAAAACGGACGGGCAGTTGCTGTGATCGGTCAACGAATGAAACTCGGTAAACCGGATGAATCCGGAAGGCGCTATCCTATACCCATACCGGGTGAGGAGTTCGAGATCCAGGTCAGCATGGTGATTGTTGCGGTCTCACAGGCTGTAGACTTGGAAGGGCTGGATAACCTGATGAATCGACGCGGCTGGATTGATGCGGATGATTGGGGTGGCACCGGCTCTGAAACGATTTTTGCAGGGGGTGACGTCCTCGGATTGGGGCTGGTAACGGAAGCGGTTCACCAGGGAACAAAAGCCGCCGAAGCTATTCACGACAGCCTGCGCAGAATCGACCTGCCAACTGAAGTTGAACCTCCCGTTATTACTACCGACCTGATCGGTCTTGAAAAGATCGAACCTACTCCCCGCCATGAGGGCAGCAGGCTGTCCGTAAAGGAGAGACAGGAGCAGATCTGGTCAGAGGTCAAGTCGACACTGTCGGCTGATGAAGCCGTTGCTGAAGCGGAACGTTGCGTCAAGTGCGGCACGACATTCGTGAATAAGAAAATCACACCGCTCCTGATTCTGCGGCGCTTTACACAGATTGGCATAGGTACGCTTCTATTTAACAGCTATTTCGCGGTTGCCAATACCAAGACGATCTACGCCGGACCATTCCGGAATATATGCGTCCCCGGTCTCAACTGCCACGCTTGTCCAACGGCGACTATGGGCTGTCCAATCGGTATGTTGCAGCATTTTGCAACCACACACCATTTTCCCTGGTTCCTGCTCGGTTTCCTGGGGATTATTGGTCTATTATCAGGGAGGTTTACTTGTGGTTGGTTGTGCCCGTTCGGATTGCTGCAGGATGTGCTTCATTCGTTCAAGAAACTGACGGTGCGCATACCCAGACCGCTTTACTACTTCAAATACGTCGTATTGGTAGTCGTGGTGTTGATAATCCCGTACTTCACTTACCAGCACTGGTTCAGCAAGCTGTGTCCCTGCGGCGCGTTGATTGCCGGCATTCCGTGGGCGATCTGGAACCCGATCGATCCGGTGTTCGAAGGAGCGATCATTCCACCGGACGCTATTGGTGCCATGTACTGGACCAAGATTTGGATCCTCGGCTTCTTCTTGGTGCTGTTCGTGTTTATTAAGCGTCCGTTCTGCCGAACTATCTGCCCTTTGGGAGCGACGTATGCCCTGTTCAACAAGGTCTCGCTTGTATCCCTCAAGGTTAAAGACAGTTGCACAAATTGCGGACGTTGCCGGGAATTGTGTCCGATGGATCTGGATGTCAGGACGCAGGTCAATACGGAGAACTGCATCAAGTGCCTGGACTGCACTCAGTGCGAGCATGTCGAATTCGCCTGGAACCTGCCGTGGAAAACGGACCCAGATCGAAGTCGAACCGCCTGAAAGTGAGATACACAGGATAGCTGTAGCACACCAGTAAAACCATCCGGGATTGAGAATGAAGGCTTGATGGAAAGAGAGAAGTGTTTTCGTGGAGCGGGGACGCCCTCGTCCCCGCCTTTGATGATAGAATTCCCACAACGGGACGAGGGCGTCCCGTTAACACGATTACACAAGCGCCGGGTGTTTTATACCCGGCGCTTATTATTTTGCGGGAACGGGTGAGGATCGAACTCACCGCGGATAGTATTAGTACCCGCCAGACGGATTTGAAGTCCGCGGGGCACACCAGCACCCATCCATTCCCAAAGTATTAATCACCCTCTTCAGGGCATTTGCATTCTATAATATAGAGATCGACTCCGGCTGTGTCAACTGGTAAAGTGTGAAAGTATGAAAGTGTGAAAGTGTAAAGTTATTTACCATTGCTCTTTGAAAAATCGTTGTACAGTTTTTATGTCAATCTCTGTTAGTACATCGTAACAGCTTTTCCCTGATATATTCTTACTAAAAAGTACTTTGTGCGTGAAACCAATTTTGTCAATTTCATCCTGATAATCAGCTAACATGGTAATCTTATATTCTCTATAAATCTGATGTGAATTCACGTCATGATATTTAAGGAAAACTTCAAAACCTAGTTTTCCCAATTCTCTTATATTATCCATAATTCTTGAGAGAGCATTAGACTTCTTTACTATTTCATATATTTCCCGACTGTGTTTATTAAATTCAGTTTGTTGAGATGCATCAAAACCAAAATCATATTCTGTCTTAATTACATGTTTAGCTATTTGCATCATTGCTTCTAAATCGTCGACTAAAGACATTAACGCATAATTCATATCTATTGTTCTTGATATTACATGTGCATATTTAACTTGAGTTTTTACAACATTTAATGATACAATATACGATATTATTCCTGCTAAAATAACTGTAAACAATGCACTAAAAAGAGAATTTTGAAATAATTCGATTAAGACTTTTATTTCCATTGTTCTGTTCTCCTTGGATATTACTTCTGATTATCACTTAGTTTTTTGCTGGTCTATCTTGTTCACTTGATCACTTGTCAACTTGATGACTTACTCACTTCACAATTCGTCATCCCAGCATACACGGTGGCTGTCCCCCCGAATCCTAACCAACCGCAGGCAGCTTGTCGTCGTCTACTTTGGGGATATTCAGCTCAGCGGACATGGCTCGGTTCGACCATTTCGACGGATCGAACCTGTCACCGGTGCATTCCGCAAAGATGCTGCTGAAGAACTTAACCTCCTCGTCGGCGATCGTACGGGCGTCGATTATTACACTATCCTCCTCGATGCGTGTAAACAGCGGCGGATCGGACAGGCGTAAACTTAGAGCCAGCCGTTCAGCGCTGAGGTTGTGCGCTGTCAGGGCAACGATCCGGCTGGGGATGGGTCTTGCTGGCAGGGCGCCTGAGCCCATTTCCGTAAAACCATCCTTCACCACCACATCCATTTGATCGCGCGATACGTCACGAATCCTGCGTGCAATCCGTCGGGCGCGCCGGTTGACAATCTCTAAAGGCTCTGTCATCATATGGTAGATCGGGTGAGTTTCCGGAAGTCGGTCGGGGTCAAGGAACAGCTTGAGCGTACCATCCAAAGCGGATATTGTGAGTTTGTCGCAGCGGAAGGCTCGCATCAACGGATTGCGCTTCATTCGGTCGATTAACTCGCCGCGACCGACGATCACACCGGCTTGAGGTCCACCCAACAGCTTGTCACCGGAAAATGTGACCACGTCAGCCCCGTCCGCAACCGCCTGTGGTACCGTCGG
>CAYYHI010000079.1:0-13701 GCA_964471745.1 uncultured bacterium
CCATTGCGTGAGGCAGTCTGGATTCAGGTTTCGGCTGGAAAACCGAAAACTTCAGAATAATCATACTTGTCTGCGTAGCATCGTCCAGGATGTTGGTCATGATGTTTGATGAATTGAAGCCGAATTCAAGGACTCCCCCCAATGCGGCAGTAGCCTGACCCGTGAATTCCCTGCCGCCCTGACTGGCGAACGCTCCACTGAAAGCCCCGTTTACTACACCCGAAGCAGGAATCAGCCCCGTCGGATTAGTATACATGCGGGAAAGGTGATCTGAACCGTTAGGATCAGTAGCAGGAGCAGCATTGGTCGTTGCAGACAATAATAAAATCATAATAAGCGGGCAACAAACCACGAAACTTCTTTTCGATTTTCCTTGCATGACAAACTCAAGATAATTTATGACTTGTATCTCTGAAATCTACCAATTTACCGTCATAGTCAAGCCAACTCCATTGCTAAATGAAGTTGGTTTAAGACTTAATTGTTCAGTATTTATCCTTTTTGCTGATATGTATGCATCAACAGTGCTCACAACCCAACTCACCAGATAGATAATCGCACCGTTTCTAGCAGCGTTATCGTCATCATTCCTAATTCCTGAATACATAGCTGAATAACTGAATAATCCTATACCAAGGAAGGCAAATCCCTTAATTAATTGACCATTGTAGAACTGCCCTAAACCTTGAATTGGAAGTATTGCACCACCAAGTACAGACCAAAGTGCGGCTGTACCTGGACTCTTAAGCTTTATAGGGGCATATCTAACTCCTAATGACCTCATTTCTTTATGTTTATTATAATCATCAAATGTTTCCACACTACCATCACTGAATACAATAACCCTGATCTCGGACTTCAGAAAGGTTCGTAAAGGTTTATCATCACCCTGTGATAATGTAACCTTCTCAGGCTCAATCAAGGTTACTTTACCTTCATACACAGTACCGTTTTTCAGATGGACTTTGTCCTGAGCGAAGGTAAATTGCGCTCCATAGAGAACGACAGCGAGTAATAAAATACTTCGACAAAACATGGTGTTAGTTCCTCATTAAATCTAATTCAACCGGCATAAACAACCTCATTGGTACTCAGAATTTTGTGTCGCCGGAACGGATTCCGCAAAGCTCGTTTCTCAACAATGTCGACCTCGCGCCCGAATATGACTCTCAGTTCATCCTGCATATCAACGAAATCCCACAAACTCCAGGGTGCATTTTCTTCAAAGGTGACCAACACATCAACATCACTATCCTGGTTGAAATCCTCGCGCAGAACAGAACCGAACAATGCCAACTCTGTTACCATCCATTTCCGACAAAACGAAGTTATCTTATGCTTCGAAACCTTGATTTTCATTTTGTTATCATCCAAATCGATGGTCTTCAATGCCCTCAGAATTTCTAAAAATTCATCGCAAACAATCTGGCGAACGCATCAGAGAATCGCCAGAAAAAGCTGCCGTCGCCGGTGAATGAAGCTAAGGTTACGAGTACCGATCCAAATAGGATAGCAGCCATCGCAATGAACTTGCCCACATCCTGCCCTTTCAGCGATGCAATCATCCGTTGGTCACCCGACAGGTACGCCGATGCGGCAAACAGCTCCTCGCCGATCAGCGTATAGTCGCACGCAGCCACGAAGAACGGGAGCTGTGTCGGCATGGCTGTCCCCGCGATCTGGATCGCGCCTACATGGTTGCCCGTTTCAGCCAGGATCAGCGATTCAGCAAAGAAGGCACCCAAATAGAAACACGCCGCCGGTTTCTCACGAACCATAATCCCGTCCACCGCCGCAACGTAGCCAAACTGCTCGTCGGTCACGTAATGCACAATATCATCATGATATAAATCCGGTCGTCCAACCGAAAGATACGCCTCCTTGACCACCTCACGCCCATTCGACATCACCAGCGACCTCGAAACCGGCACATCGAGCTTGGTCTCGTATTCCGCAGTCATCCTGGCAACCGAACCCAGGATGGTCAAACCCGCGATGGTCTGCACATCGTCAAGGTCCTGAATGCCGGGGACATACAACACCGACCGCCCCATCTCGGTCGCGCGCCCCACTGCTTCCTCGACAGCCTGCAGTCCGGCAATCTTGCGGATGTACATCGAAGCCCTTCCCGACCGCATTACATACCAAACCACAGCCGCCATCACAATGACAGCAATCACCAACAGGTTGATCTTTCGCATGTCAAACCACGCCGGATGGCAGGTTACACCCAAAATCGGCGTCGCTGTGTAGATCTTCCCAACTGCGTATGCCCGCGCCAGGTAATTATATAACACCTCGTCCCGCAATCCACTATCGATAAAGACTTCCGCAGTCGGTTCGACTGTCCCTACATGCTCCCAGGCGTCCTTGCCATCGGTATGACGGTAGATCCTGACCTCGCTAATCGACTCCACCGGTACCCGAAAATCCCACCTGACCTCGATCTCACCACCGGCGTCGTGAGGTTTATCATACGCTTCAAATGAATCAAATCCCCCCTCGCGAGCCACAATCCCGGAAAACGACTCACTTGCGATTAATGAATCACCAAACATTGCATCAAGTTGGTAATCCAAAGCTAAAGCGTCGAGTTTGAAGTTATACTCATACTGCCTTGCATCTCCTTCAAGCAGGATAATTACTTCCGGCTCTTCTGCACCACTCTTCAGGCGCGAGAGCTTAAACTGAAGATACTCCCATTGAGGACCATCATAAGTCCACTCGATCTGCATCCGGGTCATGATCCCCGGCACAGTCTCAGCTTTAACGATGGCGAGGTTCGGCGCGACAGCTTCGGCTGAAGCCTGATGGTGTGGAATTGTCAGCGCTAATACGGCAACTGACAGGCTGATAAACTTTACGCATGGGGTGCGCATTATGGAACTCCATGAATTTAAGGATGAAGGATGAGGGATGAAGGATGAAAAACTCATCGCTCTACTTTCAGCTCCTGGCTTTTACTTTCTTTACGATGGTTACAAATATCGACGCAAGTTCTTCAGCTTCATTAAAGAGATTATGTAGTGCCTGTTGAAAAAGTACATGAATATGAGTAATTAAACTCTTCCTGTCATTCCAGCGAAGGCTGGAATCCAGTTACTACAATTACTTACAAACTCATCTCTGGATTCCAGCCTTCGCTGGAATGACAAATCAATGAGTTTTTCAACAGGAACTATGTAATCGTATTTAGGGTATAATTCCTGTTTCTAAAAGAAGTTCCAACCAATATATCGTTTCTTCTAATTCTTGTAAACCACCTTCAATCTTATGTATAAAATCTTTATCAGATTTGGCTCGGTATCCTTCTCTGTAATGTGCACCCACGGAAGTTCCAGACCTCAATATCTGCTTGCCAATAACCTGAGCTTCAGTCCTCTTCGGCAATGAAATATAGAGCTTTATAATCCTAAGTGCAAAATCCTTAGTGCGTAACCTTAAATCCTGTTTATATTTATCTTCATCCCTCATCCCTCATCCCTCATCCTTCATCCTTTCTTATAGTCATCTCTTCCGTTATCATCGCAAACAACAGCGGTATCATTATCTCATGGTGTCCGATAAAGTTGAACTTTCTGCCCCCCGTTAGAGTGGGTCTGATGAGTACGTTCTGCATCGGGCGATAATGAACGTTCATGTCGAAATTGGCGGCGATGAATCCGTGCGCCGGATAATCCAGGTTGCGCGCCACAGTAAGCGCTTTCAGGAATTCCTCCGGCATTATTACCGCCGAACCGATGTTCATCAAAACCGCACCCTCGCACAGTTTCCCGACTTCGCGGGCAAAGATACGAAAATCCTTCATGCTGGCTCTGCCGATAGCTTCCCCGTCTGCGGAAGGATGCTGGTGAATGATGTCGGTACCCAGCGCCACATGTACCGTCAGCGGAACGTCATGCTGATAAGCACTTACGAGCAGGCTCAGATCGGCATGAGGCGCGTTACTTTCAATTAACGATATGCCCAGTGCTTCACCATAACCCAAGTCGAAATGAGCTTCGTCCGCAACAGAACCGTTGATGAAATCTGCTGTGTCGCGACACATCCCGAAACTACCATCGGCGAGCCCCTCGGCGACGTCCTCCGAAGTGCGACCGAAAAGCGCTATCTCCGTATCGTGGATGGGGCCGGAGCCATTGGTCGCCAACGCCGTGATGATGCCCCGATTCACGAAGTCAATCAACAGCGGCGTGAGTCCGGTCTTGACAACATGACCACCGAACATAACGATTACCGGCTTCCCCGATTCAGCAGCCTCAGCCACGTACCGCGCAAACAGTCGTAAATCCTTCGCTGCCAGGATATCCGGCAATGATTCTGTAAATTCCGCCACTGAAGCACCGGCTTTCAACGGTTCGGCGAATGCACTCCGCTCGACCTTACGGTCAAGATCTGACATCGGAAAGGTCTTTATTCGGGAGAGATCAACCTCCTCGTATTTCGAACGCTTTGCTCCGTTCATCGATCACCCAACTTGTACCCGGACAGCTTTGCCCAGACCGAACCGAAATACAGCTTGCTCCTCATCATCACCGGCAGTTTATATTCATCATCGGTAAGCCAGATCTGCATATCCCCCTCACGGCGGAATATCCCGGATGTCATCAGCAGTGGTTCGACAACGAAACAGTCAAACGTCCCAGCTGGTACATTTATCCTCTCCTTACGCAATACCTTCACTTCAAGGTCGTACCGCTTATTGATATCGTGAACGTCGATCCAGATCGAACATCCTACTTCCAGGTTCTGGGCTCGCACGTGATAGAACGCTGACAGGACATCCTGAACCAAACCGTTGAGTTCCATTGTGTCGGGTTGTTCTTTTGAGCCCTTATAGAGCAATGCCAAACCTGATTCCGGTTTATACTCGACCCGCTTGTCATCCTTCCACTTTCCTTCACGCAGGCGTTTCACATAGCGTCGTGAGAATCCGCTTCTCACATCCCGCCAACTGGTGATTTGATCCCTGACCTTGTAAAACATATCAACCATTGGCGTTGAACGCGCCTCAGAGAGGATTTTATAACAGGGCTGTCCGTCGATCTCCTCGATGGCTTTCACCGACATATGTGCATTGCCACCGAAAATAAAACCTAAATAGACCTTAAAATCAAGCCTTTCACCGACATTGTACGGTGGATCTATCTGTGAAGGATCACTTTCCAGCCACGATGACGGCAATGCAGCAAGGAACAACACACCAGCAGTCAGAATAATATACTTATACATCCTCACCTTAATATGAATTATCACCTTTTACTACGGCGCGCGCTGTCAGAAACAGTATTTTCAGATCAAACAACAACGACCAGTTTTCCACGTAATAGCGGTCATATTCAGTACGCGCCTCGATTGGCGTATCACCACGCAGTCCGTTGACCTGTGCCCATCCGGTCATGCCGGCGCGTACACGATGCCTCTCATGGTAACCATCGACACTCTTCTCGAACTGCCTGACAAACTCAGGTCTTTCAGGACGCGGTCCGACAAGGCTCATATCGCCATGCATGACGTTCAACAATTGAGGAAGCTCATCCAATGACCAGCGGCGCAAGGTTCTTCCCACGCCGGTAACTCGCGCATCGTCGGGCTTAGCCCAGACCGGACCGGTCTCATCCTCAGCATCAACCATCATTGAACGGAATTTCAGGCAGTTGAATTCACGGTTATCAAATCCCACCCGGGGCTGCTTGAAAAGCAGCGGACCTCTGGTGCCGAGCTTGATCGCTGTGGCAATTACAATCATCAAAGGTAGAGCCATAACAAACAGGATCGACGAGATAATAATATCGAAAACCCGCTTGATGATCCCTGTCCAACCCTGGAAAGGATTTTCCTTGAGCGTCCACAACGGCACGCCGCCGACTGCAAATATCTTCTTCGGTCGACCATTAACGGGATGAACTTCGGGGAGATAGAGGAAATCCACGTTCACGCCATAGCAGGCGGTTACCAACCTGGGCAGTATGTCTCTATCGTCAGGAGAAGGCGTGATTATAAGAGTATCCAGTTTGTGCTCTCTGACGCTTGCTCCCGCATTGCTGACAATTCCCAAAGGTTTAAGACCTTCTACAGAATCTTTACTCCAGCTTATGGTTCCAATTACCTTCAGCCCGAATTCGGGATGCTCGTCCAGGTGTTGAATTATCGGTATTGCCTGTTGCCCTTCACCGACAATTGCGGCACGTCGTACCGCAATCCCGACCGAATAAAGTTTCTCACGCAGCCACCTCGCGAAAATCCTCACCAATATCAGGAAGCCACCGCTCAATACAAAGATAATAGCCATCGTCAGCCGTGAAAAGCTGACCTCGCGATAAAAAAACAGCGCGGCAAGAAGCAGCGTGCAGGCTGAAATGTAATATTTTAACACTGAGGTGAGTTCATCGAATAACACATCATGTCGAGGAAAGCGGTACATGCCTCCGATCATCATAATCAGAACGGTAAATACAGTAAGCGCCAAAGACAACCATATATACCAGTTGACAGGGGGTAAACCGGTTACAATCGGTATATACGCTGTTATCGGTTCGCTGAAGCGTACCGCATACGCCAGCCAGGTTCCTGCCATCACAGCTACAGCATCAAACAGAAACGCTGCAAAAGGCATACATATCCTGGCACGGGGATTCAAAAGCGATCCCTCAATTTTTCCTCATTCTCCAACCATGCCTCGTGGATAAAATCGGTCATCTCATTTAAGAATCTAACTCTGCTGAATCGCTCCGAGTTCCGACGTGCAGCTTGTGGATCAAATCTATCGGGATTAAAACCACGCAGTACTTCCATCAACGACGCAACGGTCTGCTCTTGAAAGAAAACGCCGGTCTTCCCTTCACCATCCGGAATTACAGTTTCCAGCGCGCCGCCTCTTCCATAAGCTATAACCGGACAACCGCAAGCCTGAGCTTCAACGAATACTATCCCGAAATCCTCCTCACCGGCATGTATCAGCGCTTCAGCCCCCTGATAGAGCTCCACAATCTCTTCCGATGAAACCGATCCGACGAATTCGACTGTTTGACCGGCAAGCTTGACCAGTCTGTTCCTTTCAGAACCTTCCCCCACTACAATCAATCTCAAACCCAGCCTGCTGCATGCCTCGACAGCAATGTCAATTCGTTTATAGGGAACCAAAGCGGCGACCACAAGAAAGTAACCTCCGGTTTTCCGATCGACCGAAAAACGGTCCACAGAAACGGGAGGATATATCACCGTCGCCTCACGGCGGTAATACTTGCGAATACGATTGCTGATATGGCGTGAATTAGCTGCGAAACGGTCGATGCGTGCTGCACTGACTTCATCCCATATGCGCAGGTAGTGAGCCGCCAGACCGGCAGCAGCTCGCAGCGGCTGGCTCAAATGGTCGGGACCGAGGTAATCTGACCTGACATCCCAGACATACCTCATCGGAGTATGTATGTATGCCACATGCAGCGCATCGGGAGATGGAATTATACCCTTGGCAACACTATGACTGCTGGAAATGATAAGATCATATCCTTTAAGATCGAACGATTCGATTGCCCACGGAAACAACGGAAGGTAAGCGCGGAAGAAACGTCTGCCCCAGGGCAGTCGCACAATGGGTGATTCAATGATATTATGGTTTTCAATCAGTTCAGAGAGCCTGTTGGGAGTATAGATCAAGGTATAGATATCAGCCTCGGGGAACATGCAGCAAAGTTCATCGAGAACCTTCTCACCACCGCGCATACCCGTCAGCCAGTCGTGAATCAGAGCTACGCGTTCGGCTGGGACCAACTCCCCAACTCTCTCGGCTATTTCAGTATAGTTATTACTCACGTAACCGGTCAGCTTGTCAAACGGTCTATATCCGGCAACTTGCCTAATCTGTTAATATAACACGCAAAATCCATTTCGACAGCCCTGAACGCCGGTTGATGTAATTATTTGGAATATCTTTGGGTGTATTGTTATTCCTTGAAAAATGAGCTAAAACAGGGAGAGTATTAACAAAATACTGAATCCAACACATTGTCATTCTGAACGAAGTGAAGAATCTCGTTCTCATCTCCCTGCTGTTGGAGATTCTTCACTTCGTTCAGAATGACGATACGACAATTATCAGAATGACGATACAAGAACTATCAGAATGACGAAATGCGAGCTTTCGCACGATATCAGTTAACAGTTAAGACTCTCAAAACAAGTAGCACAGTCTGCATAGAAGGAGTGACAGGTTGAGTGTTACACCTCGAAGTATCCTACAACCCGTTACTAAAATGACTCCAATCTTATCGTAATCTCTATTAAGACAGGAACAGCCATACCCTCTGCCATATCCGCCATAGGTCCGCCCACCATGGATAAATCACCTGTGAATTTCTGGTCCAACTCCGCACTTATCATCCATCCTGTTGCTTCATCCAGTTCCATTGTACCGTGCTGTTCACCGGAAAGACTATACTGCATCTTCATAGCTCCCATCTCAACCGGGTCAACTTCCAGGTTGGGTTCAGCCGTGGAGTTTACTTCGATAGTAGCAATGCCATCCTTACGATCCTTCAACGTCCAGGTGTTATCCAGGATCATTGGAAAGCCGTGAGTTTCAATAACCGTGCTCGTCCAAGAATCGTTAATCCCCACTGGTCTATCGGGGTAAATAGCCATCATGTTATCCATCATCTCCTTGACGCCCTGGTTACCGAATTGATCTCTCAGTTTTTTCTCAAGGGAAGTCTTCATATACTCCATGTTTATGTCAATCTTTTCCAGCATGTCTGCTATCATTTCATCGGCTCCCTCGACCTCTGATATATGACCATTGGGAGCTATCTTCATGTGAAAACTCTGCCCGACAAGCGCAGCGTAGCCTTTAGCCATGGGTGGAATTTCAGCGGGGGGATCGGAGGAATCATACTCGAACTTACCCAATCCGCCCGCATCCTGCTTGAAGAGAACTCCGTGATATATCACCTTGACCCGAGCGACGCCATCAGCATCCACTTCCTCAACATCAAAGCTGTAACCGACACCGATAGATTGAACGATCTCCTGCTGATGACCCATAATTGACTGGGTAACCTTCTGATCTGTAGTCATGCGCAGATTGTATGATTCACCCGCCTTCAACCGAAGTTGCAGCTTAATCTTCTCCGGCTCAGGCTGAAGCTGCGGTCTTTGAGCGCAACCATTGAACAAGACCGCTAAACCGATCGTTAGAATGATCCAAAGGTTTAGATAACTTGTTTTCTTTTTCAATCTTTTAACTCCTTATATTTCAGATTTTTCTAATGAATATCCTGAAGATAAAGTATCTTCCTCAATTCAACCTGCAGTTCACTTTCCGGACAAATCTTTTAAACTGCTGCATTCCTCCGCCTTCACTTACAACCCGCAGGATCTCATCATCAATCACAATTACGCCCGATAACATAGTCACCGGCGTATCAGTGAAAGCCTGCAGAAGAAGCGGTGTGGAAGGTCCGAGTATTACCACTTCGCGGCATTCCGCTGAAGCTTGTAGCAGTTCGTCAATTGTATCGTTGATAATCGCAGTTCCGGTAATCAATGCGACGTCACATCGCTGCAGTCCTTCAGGCGCCAGAGTTGAATCCTGCACGTCGGAAGCGGGTGATGCGTTGATCTCGTATATCTTCAGGACAAATCGGTCGCTCAATTGCCGTACCAGCGGCTCGAAATATCCGACTATCACTATACGATCATCTGAACGGAGTTCAAGATTCGAGAGAATATCGCCCTTTATCACCGCCATATCCCTTGAAGTTATCAAGGCATTGGCTGTCGCCAGACCAATCGAACGCTGAAGCAGATTTTCCGAACCCAGCCATGACAGGAGTTCTTCGGCGCTCCTGCCAGTAATTCCGTTATCCTGGAGAAACGATATATCATCACAGGGTGCATTCCCCGGAAATCTGTATGCAACCCCGCAGTTTCCACCACTCAATTGAACGCCGACGTACCTTAAGCCCAACCTGACATCAACCACCTTGACCCCAGCAGCGACGTTGGTCAGCGCTTCCATAATTCTATTTATAATAAGCATCGAAACAAGACTATATCGTGCTTGTTGAAAAACTCATTGAAATCATCACCAACCCGCTGGCAGACGCCCTCGTCTGCCAGATAAATACTTGACATGAATTGATTTTTTCTAGCAGACGAGGGCGTCTGCCAGCGGGTAATTCGGACTTTTTTAACAGGAATTATATTGCGCACTTTAAATCACCAGCGCAACAACACCTAACACAGCACAGTAAAGCGCAAACCATTTCAGCTTCCCACCTGACACGATACGCAGCATCCATGCAATTGCCAGATACCCGGAAATCAATGCCGCGACAGCGCCTGCCAGATGAGCTGCGCTGAAGCCAACTGAACCCTGAAGCCAGTTAGGGATGGTCAGAATCGTTGCGCCACCGACTGAAGGCAACGATAGAATAAAGGCAAAATCAACCGCTGACCTGCGCTTGACACCAGTCAGCATCCCGACACCGATGGTCGATCCTGAACGAGAAACACCGGGAACCAGCGCCGCCGCCTGTGCCAAACCTATCGCGACAGCTCTCCAGAATCCCATGCTCCCAGCGGTAACTGTATCTCCGGAAAATCGCTCGGATATAAAGAGCAAAGCCGCGGTAAACAGCCACGCAACCCCCACCAGCGTTAAATTGTTGAAAAGTACGGAAACGTCATCCTTGAAAACAAACCCGACTGCACCCGCCGGGATCGTCCCCACAACCAGCCATAGTAACCATTGCCTACCCTCTCCCCTACCGCTCCAGGATTCGGCAATGATAGTCAGTATCCTAACACGATAATAGACCAGAACTGCTATCAGCGTACCGGCATGAACTGCGACCTCAAAACTGACATCCTCGGCTGTTCCGGCGCCTAACAGTGTACGGAAAAGCGCCAGATGCCCACTGGAAGAGATCGGCAGAAATTCCGTCAATCCCTGCACGACTCCCATGACAATCCCCTGAAGGACCGTCACTCGCGTACCAGCTCAAATTCTCCGAACCTGAAGCGCACGAGGGTAACCCGGCGATCGATACGTTCCTCCTTCAACAGTGAAACCTTGCCCGAATACGTCTCGAGGTCACGTATCTGCGATAGAGCAATCCGCATCGATTCCGGATCCTCTGCCCGAGCTGCGGCGAAAGCCATCATCCTCGCGGCTCGCTCGCCCTCCAGATGATGACGATTAACCCCTGCGCTGTCAACAGCGGATATTTCAGCAGCAAAATTATAATATTCCTCCCCGCCGCGCACGTTCATCGGCTCAGCGAAAACCAAGCCCTCCACATAGTTGCTAACCCGGAACAACGCTTCCCGATCAGCCCAGTTTTCGTCGCCAAGAAGCTGGGTGTTGAGGTTAAAACGTGCAAACTGCGGCGCAAGTATCTCGACCGCATCCGGTTCAACAACCAGCAGAAAGCCGTCATAGACATCAAGAGGGATTTCCAGCGAATCAATCTCATTCTTTGTCAAGGTCATCCACTCACGTAATCGCCTGTGGTCGGCAATCCAAAGCGAATCCAGAAGTTGATCGGACACGGTCCACGTCGTATCCTCGTCAGGATACATCTCAATCCCGGCAGGAGGCAGAACCGGCTGCAGAGCGGACTTACCGAGTTTCAGTATTCGTTCGTCTATCAGCAGATGCCCCTTCGCCAGAAAGTAGGCTCTCAGCGAATAATCGTAAGCCAGCCTCAGACCGATTTCTCTGAAGTGCTTGAGCTGCATGGTGAAATCCTGTGCGCCGGGGTAGTAAGCTTCTTCGGCTAATACATCACCACCATTCGATTGGACAGATTCCTTGAATCCGCATACTATCTGTCGTCCGGCTTGGTTCATGGGCGCCAGTATCCCGAACTGCGCCAGTCCCAATTCCTGTATAGCATAGCTGCCCAACGCTCTGCCTATTTGATAGTAATCGGGGCGCCCCTGGAATACATACCGTCCGACCGAGGTCAGATCGCCTACACCGCAAGCCGTTGTCAGGAAGGGAACTCTCTCAGCCTCCGCCATTGCCGCCAGACCTGCAGCCTCACCGGGCTCCAGACCACCTATAAAACCCCAAACACCCTCTTCGACAGCCAACATCTGAGCCAGCCTGACAGCCCTTATCGGATCGCCTTCACTGTCGAAAACAACGAATTCGCCCTGCGCATATTGATGCCATCCGATCCTGAAACCATCCAGGAAAGACTTGGCGCCTGAGGTCTCAGAAGCTTTCAACGGCAGTATCAGCCCGATCTTTGATGTTCCTGAGGGCTGACTGCTTGTATCCGACAAGGATTGCTGGAGTTCAAAAAAAGCATCCAGTTCGGCAATCAGGGCTCGAGCCGCGCTGACTAACTTCTCATCCTCAGAAAATCCCAATATCCAGCCGAGATGAGCGCGTGCGTCATCCCAATGTTCGGACATGACATCGCATTCAGCCAGGATCATTCGGGCATCATCCATATAGCCGGAATCGGGAAATTTCAGCTTCAGCTTGTGTGCTTCAATCCTGGCGCGGTTCAGCTCTCTTGACCTGAGTGCAGCCTGTGCAGCAATGAAGGTTACCGACGATTCCTTCCTGGAATTGGGATAATTTGACCGAAAACGGTCCACCAATTCCAGCGTCTCTTTCAGATTACCATCCTCAAAGGAGGTTTGTAGATCGCTGTACGCCTGTTCGAGGGATACGGGCTCGTTTCCCCCGGTAATCTGACACCACACAACGCTGTATGCAAAAATAATGGATAACAGGATGGTTAATACCTGACGCACAGGTTCAACGCGCGGGCTTGATAAGCTCAAAATCCCTCTCCTTGCAATACTTTCACTCCCACTCCACAGTTCCCGGTGGTTTTGAGGTTATATCGTATACCACCCGGTTTATCCCACGCACTTCGTTGGTTATCCTCGAAGAGACCTTCGCCAGAAGATCATACGGTAAACGGGAGAAATCCGCAGTCATGAAATCGCGCGTGTCCACGGAGCGCAGGGCGATGACGCGTTCGTAGGTACGACCGTCCCCCATCACGCCGACCGAACGCACCGGCAGCAGCACCGCCAGCGCTTGAGCGACCTGACTGTACTGTCCTGATCTGCACAGCTCTTCGATGAAGATCGCATCTGCTTCCTGAAGCATGGCGACCGATTCGGCATCGACCTCACCCAAAATTCTCACCGCCAGACCGGGTCCGGGGAAAGGATGCCTCATCAGTATCGATTCCGGCAGTTTAAGCTCCCGCCCGACCTGCCTGACCTCATCCTTGAACAGGTCCCGCAGCGGTTCGACCAGCTTCAAGCCAAGTTTTTCCGGCAGTCCGCCCACGTTGTGGTGGGTCTTGATAACATCTGCTGGTCCCCGCGATCCGGCTGATTCGATGACATCCGGATAGAGCGTACCCTGAACCAGGAATTCGGCGTCCTGAAATCTACCGGCTTCCCGTTCAAAAACCCTAATGAAGCGATTACCGATGAGCCTGCGTTTCTCTTCCGGTTCGGATATTCCGGCAAGATCGGCGAGGAAGTCAGCGCTTGCGTCGACTACATCCAGACGGTCACCGAACATCGGTCTGAAAACATCTTCCACCTGGCGAGCCTCATCCTTGCGCAACAGACCATTGTCGACCAGTATGCAGCGCAGCTTATCACCAATAGCAAGATGAACCAGCGTTGCAGCCACGGACGAATCGACACCGCCGGACA
>CAYYHI010000080.1:0-9839 GCA_964471745.1 uncultured bacterium
GATTCCCACCTGCGTGGGAATGACAAAACGAACTAATAATTGAATAATTCAAAGATCTCAGGAATGTCTGACCCACTGAATTAGCTTATAGAAAGAGCACAAACTTGTCCTTAGAAGACCGCTTTGACATAGACAGTCCGCTGTATGTCGGTCAGGTTGCCACAGCCTATCCGGCTCAACAAAAGGGACTTGACCGCAAAGTTCTTCTAAAGGTGCTGCATCAACACTGGATCGGGGACGAGGAACTGGTTGAGCGCTTCATCCGTGAAGGCAAGGCGGTTGCACGGATCGATCATCCGAATGTCGTGCGCGTTTACGAGTGCGGCAGAGAGGACAACGTCCCCTACCTGGCGCTGGAGTGGATCGAAGGCAAAACCCTGGCGGATAAAATGGCTGCCGGACCGCTTCCACAGGAGGAAGTTCAACGGATTGCCATTGCAATTCTTCAGGGATTGTCCGCAGTTCACGCACAGGGATTGCTGCATCGGGACCTGAAACCGGATAATGTATTAATCAGCAAGGACGGCAGAATCGTACTGGCTGATTTCTCGCTGGCGGGTTTCGAGACACTGCCGGGATTGACAGGGCACGGCTCCATCGTCGGATCTCCCGCATATATGGCTCCGGAGATCGTTGATGGAAAGCCCGCTTCGGGGCGGTCGGATCTGTTCGGAGTAGGTGTGATGCTTCTCGAAGCGCTGACTGGATTTAATCCGTTTGCCGCCGATGATCCGCTGGTCAGCCTGGACAGGATTAAAAGGATTGATCCTCCACGGCTTACCGGCAGGGAACAGTTCAAACCCGGCTTGGCTGCGCTGGTCGATGCCCTGCTGGAGCGCGATCCGGATGACAGACCCGACGATCCCGCCGCCGCTATAGCCATCCTTGAAGGGATACAGCCGGAACTGAAGACCGCTCGAAAACCGGTTCGGCTCATTCCATGGTTCGCCGTAAGCGTGATGCTGCTGTTATTTGTAATTTTGCTGATTCAATCGGATTATGATTCCGGCAGTGTTGATAAAGTTTCTGCTGTTGAAGATACACTATTTGACCGGATAGCGGACACCTCGACAATCGTTCAACCGGAATCTACCGTTGTCGCAACCGTTGTTGATATCGTTTCCGTTATCGAATCGACGCTTCCGGTAACGCAGGATTTTATTAAAGTCATTGAACGCCCGAAATCGGCGCGGTTGACAGTCATTGCGCGCCCATGGGCAACGGTGACTATCGACGGAAAGGAGTTGGGAGTGACTCCCCTGGGCACGCTCGATCTACCTGCAGGGCAGCATGAAATTGTCTTCAGGCATGAGAGCTATCCGTTCATTCAACGTGAAATCGATCTGAAAACTGGATCGCAGGACACGCTTGCGGTGGATTTCACGGTTGAGAACGCTCGTATCAACCTTTCAGCCATACCCTGGGGCTATTTGTGGCTGAACGGAGACTCGATTGGTCTGCTTCCCCGGAAAGAACCGCTCTGGCTACCGACCGGACGGCACCTGATCGAGATCAGGCACCCTGAATTCAAGACCTGGCAAGCTCCGCTGGACGTAAAAGCCGGTGACATTCGCAACCTGCGCATCGATCTGAAGAGCGGCACGATGATTGCAACGGATGTAAGTGGGATATAGTGGACTGTTAACATAATTAATTGTCATTACGAACCGACCGCTGACGAGATTGCTTCACTTCGTTCGCAATGACGCTGGCGGTCGGTGAAGCAATCCCTTAATGGAAAACAATATCGTAACAGTACAATAGTATCTACTTGCATAAATAACTGATATTTAAAAAATTACTGATTTGTCATTCCCGCGCAGGCGGGAATCCAGGCAACTCGCGTAATATCTAATACTTATCTGGATTCCCGCCTGCGCGGGAATGACAACAACTTACTTACGTCCTTTTACTCAAGTAGATAGTAGTATTAAAATAACAACATTGTAAATAAATACGGTGCTGTCAACTCTCCGCAGTTGACAGCAATTATCCTTTGACTATGAAGAAGTTCATATATACAACTATTCTGCTGTTATTCCTGTCGTTTGAAGCTTCGGCTGATCTCAGGTGGGTTGAGACTGCATCCATGCACAATCCCCGCATGGGTCATGCTGCCGTGGCGCACGAAGGCAGGATATACGTATTCGGCGGCATCCGCAGTGCGCGCCGGGAGATGCTTACTTCCGTCGAAGTCTTCATTCCTGAGCGGCAGGGCTGGCGTGAGGTCGAACCTCTGCCTGCGCCGTTATACCAGGCTGCGGCGGTGAGCTACGGACGGAACATTCTGATAATCGGTGGTCTGACCAGCAACGGCAACTTCAACAACAGGATCTATCTCTACAATCCGGATAATGACACATTCCTTGTTGCGACTCGAATGCCCGAACCTTACTTGTACGGACATGGTGCAGTCAGGGTCGGGCGAAGGATCCTGATTGTCGGAGGCACAACAGGCCCTCAGCAATATGAAGGCAGGGGCAGATTGTTCAATCCGGACAGCCTGACCTGGATTGAAGCTCATTCACTTGACAGTCCTCGCACAGGTTTTGGTCTGTTGGAGTGGAATGAAGGTATATTGGCGGTAGGTGGTTTTAATCTCGGTGGACCGTTGAATGGGATGGAAGCGCTGCGCGAGCGCGGTTGGGTAAACGTTGAACCGATGCCGACCGCCAGAGGTGGATTGGGGGCGGCATTCCTGGAAGATATGCTTATAGCTGCAGGCGGAAGAACACGACAGGGAGGCGGATCGGTGACCAACCTGGTTGAAGGCTACCTGCCGCGCCAGGACGCATGGACTGACCGTGAACTGCCGGGGATGATTAATCAACGCATGGATTTCGCACTGATCGAATTGGATGACACATTATACGCCATCGGCGGCAGAGGTCAACGCGTGGCAGATATACTAAATTCGGTTGAAATCCTGTACGATGATTTGACCGATGTCACTGACCACACCGATCATCCAACAGTAACAACTCTGGTTACTGTCCATCCGAATCCGGCTAACGGACCTGTGACTTTTCACTTTCCATCCGTACCCGCATCCTTAAAACTGCTCGACTTGAACGGCAGATCGATTGCGCAAATACCAATCCCTTCTGCCTGTAGTACGTGGATATGGAACAGCAGTTCTCATCCGGCAGGGGCTTACATTTACGAGTATACGCCGCTTTCAGGTAAAGATCCTCAACAGGGTCGAATCGTGGTCGTGAAATGATCCTCAGGACGCTTGTCCTGTTCAATGTCATCACCTTTGCTTCGCTGTATGCCGGTCCGGCTGAGGAGGCTTGGGAGGCATACCTCGCCGGTGACTTCGACCGGGTTGAGCAGTTGGTTATCGAGGCTGCATCCGCTGAAATCATCGATTCAACTCAACTTTCAGGGCTCTACTTTGCTCTGGGCTGCTCGGATGCGATATTGGGGAGAGACAGCGCAGCCGTAACCTCGTTTGAAATCGCTCTTTCCCTTGATCCATCGATTGACCTCTCACCGGCTGATTTGCCTCCGCCTGTCTGGAAAGTCTACAAACCGGTACGCGACCGCATCCTTCAGCGTCGGTCTGAAAAAGTGGACAGGCAGTCCACGCTTACAGATTCATCCCGACTCGCGGATCTGCCTTATGAAGAATACGCTGAAACACCAACCCGGATCGACACCGCGTTTATTGTCAAGCCGGTTTATCGTGCGTCCTCTACTACGTTAAAATCACTTGTTTTCCCCGGCTGGGGTCACATTACCGAAGGCAAACGAAAAGGCTATGTATTTGCCGGTATCGAAGCAGTTGCGGTGACCGGGCTAATCATTTCAGCACTGGACGCAAACCGCGCCCGGGATGATTACCTTAAGGCGCGCACACCGGTGGAGATCGCTGACCGGTATGACAGTTACAACCGTTCCTACCAACTAACCTGGGGACTGGCGGTAATAGTAGCAGCGACGTACCTGATAGCACAGGTCGATTTCTTCAATTCTCCGCCACCGGGTCCGATTTCGCTTTTCTTACATGACCAAAAGTGTTATGCAGCAATGCCGGTAAATATGCAACCCTTGATGCTGACAATCGCGTTAAGGCTGTGAACACATGACGCAAACGATGCGAATATCGTTCGCATATACAGGAATTAATAGCAGAAATACCTCTGAAAAACCACACTCTCCCCACTGACCTTGCAATAAGTGCTATAATTATGTAACTTCAGACGTATCATTAATTGATATATTATGACACGGCTAATAGGTCTTCTCGTATTCGTGGCAGCGGGACGCCCTCGTCCCGCTGCGAAAAGTCTGTCCTCAAAGGTGGGGACGAGGGCGTCCCTGCTACACGAATACATTGTCATTCTGAACGAAATGAGAGCTTTCACGCGATATCAGTAATCAGTTAAGACTCCCATATTTCCTACTCCAACCGAGTATTAACCGGATCTTACAGAATGCCCATATACGATTTTATCTGCCGCGATTGCGGCGAGAAATTTGACAAACTGGTTTCAGTAGACTGGAAGTCCGCTGGTCTCACCTGCCCTGAGTGCGGTTCCACGAAACTCGATAAGGCTGTTTCCAAGGTGGGTTTTACCAGCGGAGGCGTGACTGTCACCAGCGGTGATTCCACCTGTACTTCCTGCAACACAGGCACCTGCAGTATTTGCAACTGATGTCTGAAGACAATAACTCGTTCGATGTAGAACACGAGAACAGTAAGGTCATCAGACCGCTGATCTCCGAGCTTCAGATACGTCATCGCACCGCCCAACTCGCTGAATCGATCGCTGGCGAATACAACGCTAAGGATCTCGTTATAGTCGCAGTCCTTAAAGGCGCGTTTATCTTCACTGCAGACCTGGTTCGCAGGCTGTATGACCTCGGTCTGAAGCCGGATCTGGATTTTGTCCGAGCCTTCAGCTACGGATCTGATGACAGATCCTCCGGTCGCGTTGCCATTGAGTTCGACATTTCCATAAAGCTGAACGGGCGACACGTGCTAATCGTCGATGATATAGTCGATACGGGAAGGACGCTCGATTTCTTGAAACAGCATATAATGTCCATGGGAGCTGCGGATGTGAAGAGCTGCGTGATGCTCGATAAACCATCGCGGCGGGAAGTGGATTTCAATCCTGATTGGATTGGTTTTGAAATATCGAATGTCTTCGTGGTGGGCTACGGTATGGACTACGCTGAACGCTATCGTTATCTTCCGTTTATTACCACGGTCGACCAAGTAGAAGATGTTTAACGAATCTTTAGCTTAATTATCCATCATTCCGTGCCGAAGACTATATTAGAAGCGTCCAGCCTGACCAAGACTTACCACATCCACCAAAGCAACGTGGAAGTGCTGAAAGGTATCGACATTACGCTGACTCGCGGTGTGAGCGTGGCGATTGTCGGACCTTCAGGAGCGGGGAAATCGACCCTTCTGTATCTACTTGGACTGCTCGAACAACCCAGCAGCGGCAGTCTGCATTTCGACGGTTTGGATACGGGGCGGATTCCGGATCGTATGAGGTCGCGGATCCGGCTGGCACAGATCGGATTCGTCTTTCAGTTTCATCACCTTCTGCCTGAGTTCACTGCTCTCGAAAATGTGATGTTGCCCGGATTGATGCTCGGCAAGTCACGGGAAATCAGCGAAGTGCGATCGGTTGAGATACTGAAACTTGTGGGGCTGGCTGAACGGCTGCTTCACAAACCGGGCGAGCTGTCAGGCGGAGAGCAACAGCGCGTCGCCTTCGCGCGTGCGCTGATTAACTCCCCTGAACTTATCCTGGCGGATGAACCGACGGGTAATCTTGACCGCAAGGCTTCAAACGCACTGGAAGAGTTGATGTGGAAACTCTGCTCGGATCAGGAAGCTGCTTTGTTAATCGTAACTCATAACATTAATCTGGCAGAGAAAGCCGATCGAATCCTGCAATTGGTCGATGGTCAACTCAGCTCATTGCAGTAACTCTTGACACTCTCGATGGATGGTCGTATATTACATGTGATAGTATTTCAGGTTTTGGAATTTACCCTAATCCGACGGTAAGCATGCCGCCACGTGTCCTCACGTGGCAGTAGAGCGATGTTTCAAGCGTCATGTGGGGACGACGCCACGATTAAGCGTGCTGCCACGTGTCCTCACGTGGCAGTAGAGTGATGTTTCAAGCGTCATGTGGGGAACACATGACGCCACGATAAATTATTTCAGATAAATCGGCGACAGCTTTGAACCAATTTGAACTGTCGAAGAACGGAGTATGAGGTGGATATGCCCCATAAGTTCTCGTTTCGTGTCCAGCAAGTAATCCGCTACTCCCGCGAAGAAGCTCTCCGCCTGGGTCACGATGCTATCGGCACCGAGCACCTGCTTCTGGGTATACTGCGGCTTGGTGAGGGGATGGCGGTTCGCTTAATCTCACTTCTGGGATGCGATACCGATGACCTGCGTGAGACCCTGGAAGAGACGATAGGCTCGGGATCAACCACGCTGAAGATCGGCGAAATTCCGTTAACCAAGCGTGCTGAACGGATCCTGCGTGCTTCATATTACGAGAGCAAGCAGTACAACAGTGAAGTCATTGGAACCGAACATCTTCTTTTGGCGCTGGTTAAGGACGAGGACGGGCTCGCCAGCCAGGTTCTGGCGGGATTCAACATTAACTACGGAAACATCAGAGCCGAATTGGAGGGGATATTCAGGGAAGGCGCCAGCACGGTGCAAAAGGGTGAAGCGCGGACAGGTGAGAAAAGTAGAACCCCGGTTCTCGATCACTACAGCCGCGATTTAACCATCCTGGCAAAAACGGATAAGCTCGATCCGATCATCGGTCGCGACAAAGAGATCGAGCGGGTTGCGCAGATTCTGTCGCGCCGCAAGAAGAACAACCCGGTTCTGATCGGTGATCCCGGCGTAGGCAAGACAGCCATCGTTGAGGGGCTGGCTCTACGGATCACTCAGCAGCGTGTATCACCCATTCTGTTCAATAAAAGGGTTGTTATACTCGACCTCGGAGCAATGGTGGCGGGAACAAAGTACCGCGGTCAGTTCGAAGAGAGAGTCAAGACCATTATAAACGAGCTGGAAAAGGATAGTGATACCATAATCTTCCTCGATGAGCTTCACACCATCGTTGGCGCCGGTTCAGCGTCGGGTTCGCTGGACGCATCAAATATGTTCAAACCCGCACTTGCCAGAGGTGAATTGCAGTGCATCGGTGCGACTACTCTCAACGAATACCGTCAGTATATCGAAAAGGACGGCGCTCTGGAGAGACGCTTCCAGAAAGTATTGGTTGAAGCGCCGTCGGTTGAAGAGACAATCGATATCCTGACCGGACTTAAGGAGAAATATGAGGAGCATCACAGCGTGGTTTACACACCGGCGGCTATCCGATCTGCAGTTCACTTGTCTAATCGCTACATTTCCGACAGATACCTGCCTGATAAAGCGCTGGATGTGATGGATGAAACCGGCTCACGCGCCAGGTTGATGAACATAAAAGTACCCAATCAAATTCTGCAGTTGGAAAAGGAATCCGCGAAACTGGCAGGTCTTAAAGAGGATCTCGTTAAAAACCAGGAATATGAGAAGGCAGCACAGATCCGCGATCAGAAGAAGAAACTTGACGAACTGCTCGCTCTGGAACGTGAAACATGGGAACAATCAACGCGGGAAAAACCGATCACGCTCGATTCGGACCAGGTTGCTGAAGTTGTCGCAATGATGACCGGTATCCCAATTAACCGGGTTGTCGTATCCGAATCCGAACGACTGCTGAAGACCGAAGAGGAATTGTCCAAAAAGATAATAGGTCAGGAAGCCTGTATAAGTGCGATCGCCAAGTCGATCCGGCGTAACCGTGCCGGACTCTACCAGCAAAACCGTCCGATCGGCTCGTTTATTTTCCTCGGACCTTCCGGTGTAGGGAAAACCGAGACGGCAAGGGTTCTGGCGGAATTTCTCTTTGAGGATCCCAATGCCCTGATTCGGGTGGATATGTCCGAATATATGGAGAAATTCAACGTATCAAGACTGATAGGTGCTCCACCCGGATACGTCGGTTATGACGAGGGTGGACAGCTCTCAGAGCGTGTACGACGCAAACCCTATTCAATTGTCCTGCTCGACGAGATCGAAAAAGCGCATCCGGATATTTTCAACATCCTGCTGCAAGTGCTGGACGCCGGAACCTTGACGGATGGCACGGGTCGGGTGGTCGATTTCAAGAACACTATCCTGATAATGACCTCAAATCTGGGTACGCGTGAGGCAGTCAGTGGGCGTGATTTCGGATTCGGTGAAACGCAAATCAAGGGTGACGCCGACTACAAGCGGATGTCCAAAAAAATGACCACAATTATGAAGGATCTGTTCCCGCCTGAGTTTGTCAACCGCGTCGATGAAGTAATAGTATTTCATCATCTTGACCGGGAGGACGCGCACGGCATTCTGGAGATATACCTGAGAGATGTCCAGGCTCGTCTCGATGAAAAAGGGGTGGCGCTGAAGATCTCGGATGCGGTCAAGGATGAGATAATCGATCAAGGATTTAGTCTTGAGACCGGTGCTCGTGCGCTGCGTAGAACCGTGGAGAGGATGCTCGAGGATACACTGGCTGAAGAGATGCTCAAAAGGAATATCGGTCCCGGTTCAACCGTAAGCGCCAAACTCAACAAGGGAGCGGTGGTTTTCGCCAATACCGGCAGTGTCGCCTCGGATGAACGTGTAGTTTGAAATAACACTAATTCAGCAATAATACAATAAGTATTTTAAATTTAAATAATTACGATTCTCTGTCGATGTCATTCTGAACGAAGTGAAGAATCTCGTTTTCATTCCCCCGCTGTTTGAGATTCTTCACTTCGTTCAGAATGACTACTGGTAGTACAGAATGACTACTGTAATTTATCGCTGGATTAGGGGAATATAATACATCACCTGCCTATTCTAACACAAGCATTCTTAAGCTTCTGTAGATCAATTGGAACCGCACCGACCTCAGCGATAACCACACCCGCAGCACAGTTCGCCAAATAGGCTGCTTCAAATATATCCGCTTTGCCTGCGATTGATGTCATGATAGTGGCAATTACTGTATCACCGGCGCCGGAGACATCATGAACACGTTGAGCCTGAGTCTGAATCGTGTGTATTTCACCGCCGGTGAACAGCGCCATGCCATCTCTGCCCCTTGTGACCAGCAGGTGCTCCACCTCGAGCTTGTCCTGCACTTCCTTCCCGGCTTCTCTCAGATCGTCCTCGCTTTGCAATATACGACCAAGGGCATTTTCGAGTTCGTGCAGGTTGGGCTTGAACAGCGTCGCACCCTTGTATGCCCAAAAGTTCTCCCGCTTCGGATCCACACCGACCGGAACATGTGCAGATCGACATGCTTCGATGATTTCATGGATGAAGTCGGGGAATAGAACTCCCTTGTTATAATCCTCCAGGATAACAGCATTAATCCCACCTAATGCCGCTTTAAGACGCACCAGAAGTTTTCTTTCAATCCCATGTTCGAGCTTCTCAGTGGTTTCACGATCTATCCTGACAAGATGCTGGCTGCCGGCTATGATGCGGGTTTTAACGATTGTCGGTCTGGACGACGCCGTAACCACGCCATTTGCATCAAAGCCACCATGTTCAATTAGTTGGCAAAGTAATTTACCTTCAGCATCATCGCCTACAACGCCGAACAGTTGTACGTCCGCACCCAGCGCGCTGACGTTGGCAGCCACATTAGCAGCGCCGCCCATGTTTGAGGATTCACCACTTAACCTGACAACCGGAACAGGCGCCTCAGGTGATATCCGTTCGACCTCCCCCCATATATAACGGTCAAGCATCA
>CAYYHI010000080.1:9849-13535 GCA_964471745.1 uncultured bacterium
ATCAGATCACCCACCACCGCAACACGGGAGCTCTGCATTCCGAGGATGATCTGGTTAATTCTATCTTCTGATAAATTTGGCATGGTTACTCCTCAAAGTTATGCTGCATCAAATATAAGCCCTGAAGCCTGCGTGAACAAGACTGTACTACCATTCAAAGCAAATTAATCTTGGCAATCTTGTGTATTGGATCAACTGTGGATTCTCTGAGATCACTTTAAGTATATCATAACTGATAATAATCTAACGAATTTTCTGAAGTATTTACCGAGAAATTTTATCAGTTCACCAAAGCCTATTCCGATAATAGTCGAAACAGTGCTGAAACTTTAATATAACTTTATATTTAAGTTTTGTGAAAATCGGTTTTTTAAGTTTTTTATATACACAGAATTAAGTATTTGATCAGTGAGAATGATTAAGCTAAATAAAATATCAGAATTAAGTATATGACTTGATTATAAAAGTTAAAGTTGCCAGTTCATATTGCCGATAAAATAAGTGGAAGATAGCTTGCTCATGATGAAAGGAGGTGTAGGGCATGGCTAAAAATGTGATACTGTCGAACGCTTTATATTCCATCAGCCAGGTCAACGCCCTTACAGGGGTACCGAAGTCGACCATCCGATTCTGGGAGAAGGAATTCGACGAGTTCCTGATTCCATTGCGAACCGCTGGCAACCAGCGACGTTATGATATAAAAACGGTTGAGGTGATTGGAAGAATCAATCAACTGGTCAACTCCGAAGGCTATACCCTGGAAGGTGCACGACGTAAAATGAACGACTTGGAAAAGCCTCAGGATAACTCTGGGAACAACTCGAAGGCACAACTGAATGAGTTGGCGGAGACCATGTCCGATTACCTTCTGCAGAAGTTGTTCGAGCGCGTACGCCAGGAGGAGTCCAGCCGCAATGATGAATTCAAATAAGTTCTGAATTTCCCAGTCCTTAAGAAAGTAATAAATGAGTACCCGCATATATCATAACATCCTTTCGCTTACGGCTCAGCGTGCGCTTCATAATACACAGCGCGACATAGACACCGCCGTAACAAGATTGTCCAGCGGATTAAGAATCAACTATTCGTGGGACGATCCGGCGGGGCTGGCGGTTTCGGAGCGGTTCAGGGCACAGATTGCATCGATGACTGAGGCTGAGAGAAACGCCAACTATAACATGAATCTCCTTGCCACCGCAGAAGGAGCTCTCTCTGCTCTGGACGAAAAACTGGTAAGAATGCGGGCACTATCGATAGAAGCAGCCAACGGAGCACTACTCGATGTTGACCGAGCAGCGCTTGATCTTGAGTTTCAGCAGTTGAAGAGCGAGTTGACTCGCATCGCAAATGTCACTAATTATGCAGGTCTTAAACTCCTTGATGGAAGCTATACAGCGACCAATCCGAACGGCTTTAAATTCCATATAGGAACAGCTAATATCTTTAATGAGGATTACTATTACGTACGTTTAGATGCGGTAAATGCCGATTCACTTGGTCTAACCGATAACACCCTGTTGACTACAGCCGCCTCGCAAACAACACTCAACGCTATTGATATCGCTATTCAATCAAAGGATACCGAACGCGCAAGGTTGGGGGCTTATGTCAACAGACTTCAGAACACAATTCAGAATTTGCAGGTATCTCGAGAGCGTGCTGCCGCATCGGAATCACAAGTTCGTGATGCGGACATCGCTGCGGAGATGTCGGATTTTACCAAATCACAGATCCTGATGCAGTCCGGCGTCGCGATGTTATCTCAGGCAAACATGTTGCCGCAGATCGTCGCGGGGCTGATAGGTTAATAACTGATTCGCGCTTCCGTTATAGACCGGCCGGGGAGTCGCTAACGGCTCCCCGGTAAGACTGCTTGATAACTTGATACGTCGGAAATCAATTCCGACGTTTTTTTTATATACACCAATCCAGTAGGAAAACATTCCTGACTGTCGATCCGCTGCCAGGTGGATAATCTGGAGAATCAAGGAAGCAAGTAGACAAGGGAGCAAGTGAACAACTTGCTTCCTTAGTAATTATCCCTACACTTCAGCAAAGTTCGACAACTGTAGAAATCTCACCTCAAAAACAAATCAACAATTCCCCTTAATTATATTTCAACTTCACGCCAGGAAAAAGGAAATGGAAACGAGAGAATAATTAAAGCAGTAGTTATGATATACAAATACTATAATGGTTCATAAAACAACACTACTACTCTCCAAATCACATAATTCAGTTCATCAATATAACTAAAAATCCCATATAGCATGGCTAATAAATAATTTCGTATCTTGGAAGTTGTGGAGCGGGGACGCCCTCGTCCCCGCCTTTGGTGACAGACATTTTACAGCGGGACGAGGGCGTCCCGCCGCCACGAATCCCAAGGTGCACTTTTGGCAACAGTCCTTATTAGCATTGTTATAAACAAGAAAATAGGTGTACTTAAACTTGAATAATACATTAAAGAAAATTCATGTGTTCTTTTCAAGTATATTCAAAAAACATTAAAGTAAATCTAACAGCATGCCGATAGTATAAGTGGAAAGAAAAGGAAACCGCTAATAATAAGGAGGCAACAGCAATGGCGAGGGCAGCGGCACCAACGGAAACGCTGTATTCGATCGGACAGATCAATGCTATTACGGGAATACCGAAATCGACCATCCGATTCTGGGAGAAGGAGTTCAGCGATTTCCTGGTTCCGCTACGAAGTGTCGGTAATCAGAGGCGATACGATACCAAAGCTGTTAAAACCCTGAAAATGATCAACCAGCTTGTAAACGAATACGGCTTTACCCTGGAGGGAGCTCGACGCAAGCTTCAAACCCTCGGAATCGAGCCATCAGATAGCATGGATGGTACAGAAGACCGCTTGGACGCACTGGCAGACACAATGACCGACATGGTTCTGCACCGCCTATTCGAGAAGGTCAAGGCTGAATAGTTTAACAGGAAAATTCCACAGGAAAGAAACTCATTAAGGAGAATATATTATGAGCACCCGCATCAATCACAACATCATCTCGCTTAACGCAATGCGTCATCTTCACGCCAACCAGATGAGAACGGAAACCGCGATCACCAGGTTGTCGAGCGGGCTAAGGATCAACAACGCCTGGGATGACCCTGCTGGAATCGGGATATCCGAGCGGTTTCGAGCCCAGATCGTTTCAATGGAGGAAGCTGAGCGTAACGCCAACGCAAACATGAACGTGGCGGCTACCGCTGAGGGAGCGCTCTCATCAATCGACGATATTCTGGTTCGCATGAAAGCGCTGTCTATTCAAGCTTCTAACGGCGCGATGTCAGACCAGGACCGTTCGAGCCTGGACCTCGAATTCCAGCAGTTGAAGAATGAGATTTCACGCATCGCCAACACCACGTCATACGGTGGATTCAGGCTGCTCGACGGCACATACTCGGCAACCGGGATCAAGTTCCATATCGGAATAGCCAACGTTGCCGGCGAGGATTATTATTATGTTAATTTCAAATCCATGACCGCAGCGGATCTGGGCTTGGGGGATGTCAGTCTAACCAACACAACCACCGCTCAGAACGCGATCGAGCTCCTCGACAGCGCCATTGACAGCAAGGATGCCGAACGCGTCAGGCTCGGCTCGTATGTGGAACGCCTGCAACACACGATATCTGCTTATATGGTCTCACGCGAAGCAGCGGTT
>CAYYHI010000081.1:0-13460 GCA_964471745.1 uncultured bacterium
CCTGTCGGCAGGAATGAAGAGCTGTTCAGAAAAGGCGATGCCGAAGCGATATTCAACGATCTTCTGGTTGAATTCAAGCAGGCTGATCTGTCAATTGTCAACCTCGAATGCCCGTTCATTGAAAAGCCGTTACCGATTATAAAGAGCGGACCTGTTCTTGGTGTGGATGACGAGTGTATCAGGGGTTTGAAAGCCGCATCGATCAAGGTGTTAAACCTGGCTAACAACCATATCCTGGATCACGGCGCAAGGGGATTGTTGAACACGATGCATGTATGTGACGAAACTGGAATTACTACGTTCGGCGCTGGTAAGGATTTACCGGAAGCCAGACGAATTGTAGTATTTGATATCAAGGGCTGCAGGATAGGTCTGTCAGGCTTGGCGGAGCATGAATTCTCGTCGGCGACACAGGATAAATGCGGCGCCAGCCCGCTCGATATTATGGATTTTATCAGGAATGTTAAGGAGCGAAAGAATGATTTTGACTACTTGATTGTCTTTCTGCACGGCGGCAATGAGGGCTATCCTTATCCAAGTCCCCGTCTGATGAACATTTGCCGCTTCATGGCTGAAACGGGGGCGAACGCGGTGATCTGTCAACACACTCACTGTCCGGGCTGTTACGAAAACTACAACGGTTCGCACATCGTTTACGGACAAGGTAATCTTATCTTTGACTTCGGCGACCGCGGCAAAGCCTGGAACGAGGGCTTCCTTGTCGAGTTACAGATTGGCGAGGATTTCAGCTCATCGATGCGGTTGATCCCTTATCGACAGGCAGGCGACCGGGCTGGTGCGGGCAGAATGGGACCCGATGACGAGAATCTTCTGTTAAGTGAGATCGATGAGAGGTCTAAAGCCACACTTAAACCGGGCTTTGTGGAAGAAACGTGGTTGAAGTACTGCCATAAAAACAGGTTCAGCTTTCAAAATGCGCTCATGATGCCGTTCAGAATTCAACGGTTTCTTAACAGACGGGGCTGGCTTATCAACCTGTTATATTCGAGGAAGTATATGTTAAGGTTTCTGAACCTGATTCGTTGTGAAGCACACCGCGATGCAATAATAACGTGCCTCGAAAATGAACAATGGAAGAGATTTGGATAAGCCAATTGCAATTCATCATACACCGAGGAGTTTTTCTGAACGGTGGATTGAATATTGCGAAGAACATGGAATAGATTACCGGATAGTTGATTGCTTTTCCAATGATATCATAGACCAGTTGCGTGGTTTCCGTGCCCTTTTATGGCACTGGGGGATGTGGCAGCCGCAATCGTATATGACAGCCAGATCGATTATAGTAGCGGCTGAAGTGATGGGGCTTATTGTTTTCCCGAACCTGTCAACCGCCTGGCATTATGATGACAAGATTGCTCAGAAATACCTGTTGGAAGCAGTCGGTGCACCGCTCGTGAAGAGCTATGTATTTTACAATGAAGCCGAAGCGCGCGAATGGATCAAGAGCGCCAAATACCCGTTGGTGTTCAAACTCAGACACGGCGCAGCATCTTCTAATGTTCGTCTGGTCAGGAACCGTCGTGAAGCCGGTAGGTTGTGCAGCGTTGCTTTCGGAAAAGGATTCAGACCGGTGTCGGGGTATCTTCAGGATGCTCGGAGGAAGCTAAGAGATATAAAGGATTTCGGGACATTAATAGGTAAGCTCAAACGCTTGCCCGGATCGTTTGAGCATCTTGAAATGATAAAGAACACTTTACAGCGGGAGAAGGGGTACATATATTTCCAGGAATTTATTCCGGATAATGAATATGATACTCGCATAACCGTTATCGACAATCGTGCTTTTGGGTATACTCGTGAGGTAAGACCTCACGACTTTCGGGCGTCCGGAAGCGGATTGAACTGTTATGATCCCAGGATGATTCCGGAGGATACTGTTAAAATTGCTTTCTCTGTAACGGAAAAAATCAGGGCACAGTGCCTGGCTTATGATTTCGTTCTAGGGAAAAACAATGTGGCATTGATAACAGAAATAAGTTACGGTTTCATCCCTAAAAACATACTTGAAAGTCCGGGGCATTGGGACAGAAATCTTGACTGGCACGAGGGACGCATGGCTGCAGAGGATGCTATAATGATCGATCTACTCGAAGAACTACAACATAAAACAGATAACCGAATATATAAGGATTAACTGAATGCGCTATTCTGCTGGTGATTTAATTCCCGAGCAGACGGGACATCATGTATTAACCAAGGATATATCCGGTTATATTCTTCCGATATTTATAGTCTGCGCGATGACGTTAAGCTATATGCCCAAGTTTACTAAGATCACAATTTTTATAGGTTTCATCGTATCCGTCGGCTACCTCCTTTATTTCCTTTCAGGGAAAAACAAGCTCCAACCTGAAGTTATAATTTACTTTGCGTGGGTTTTATGGTGTGCAACGGGCGCATTTGTGAACGTTGACCAGGAATCCTTCTGGATTAAGTATTTCACAGTCTTCCAGATTTCTGTTATGATATTTGTCATTGCGGGAATTACTTCAGCCAGGGGCAGTATAACTACAGCATTGATCGGAATAATCATCGGGATGGCGATAATCCTAATTGACCTTCTTACTTCCGGAGGTCTTACCTATACCGGAATTACTGAATCGGATAGAAGAATTACCGGGATGTTAAGAAATGCGAATGTATTTGCCTACCATATGTTATTTGGCATTTTTGCGGTATTTTACTTCTGGCGTGAAAGGAGGAAATTGTGGTATTCGGCTTTTATATATAGTTCTCTGATTTTATTATCCGGAGCAATTATCGCTTCAGGATCACGAAAAACGTTTTTAGCTGAAGTACTGTTTTTCAACCTATGGTTTGTTTATTGTTACGGAAAACGGATTTTTCGGTCAGGCTTAGGCATGATATCTCTTCTGATCTTCATTTTCAGCATCTACTTCTTTATTGATTTTACGTTGACAAGAAGTATCACCGGTGAGAGGTTGTATGCAATTCAGGAAGAGTATGACAAGGGGTATGGTCTCAGTAAACGGCAGCGGATGTACGAAGAGGGTATCAGGATAATAAATGAAAATCCAGTGCTTGGAGTTGGATTAAACCAGTATATTCTGATTGCTGAAGGTGTCTATGGTTATTCACATTCAGATTTCATAGAGGTTACTGCAGGAAGTGGGATAATAGGTGCGTTGATATATTATTCAATTTTTGTCGTTCTCTGGAGGAGACTTAACTGGATTGGCATTAGAATCAGGAATGCAACTATAGTCTATAACATTGGAATGATGAAAGCTACCATCGCTCTAATCTTTCTGTTAGCTTTTGGAGTTCCATATTATTACTCGAAAATCACATGGATTTATATTGCCGGAGTCGTGGGTTATACATGGTTCCTGGAGAAGAAGGTGAAGAGGATAATACATATCAAAAAAATGAAACAGATTGCTGAAACCCGCGCAAAAATGAGAATAAGAGGCAGCACCCCTGTATTCAAATGATTGTAAAAGTTGGAAAGTGCTGAATAATTATCAGTGAGTTTACTTCAGTATATACAACTACACTCTTGGTTATGACGCTGAATTTAAAGCAGGAAACCGAATTATTGACAATTGGTTATATAACCGGGCGTTTTCCAACTCTAAGCATGGTATTTGAGCAGAATGAACTGCTCGGACTGATTGCAGCCGGCGCTCAAGTGGACTATCTAAGCTGCAGAAAAGCAAAAGATGAAGACATTGGATCCATTCACCAATTTGCACGTCCTCTCTTACATCTTGCCAAATACCCATCCATTTTCGGCATTCTGAACGGTTTCTTCTGGTGTTGCTTTACACGACCAACCCGCTTGGTTAAGATTGTATACCGAACACTACACGCAATAATCATTCAACCCGGCAATTTCCGGCATTACTGCAGTACGCTGGTTTTATCGTGGCAGTTTTCAAGGCTGGGTTATCGAAACAACTGGGAAAGGATTCATGCCAACTTCGCTCAGGGTACAGCTACAACAGCATGGAATATCGCTGAATTACTCGATATGCCCTTCTCATTTACCGCACATGCCTTCGATATCTATGGCAGCAAGTATCAGCGCTTGGAACACAAGTCTTTTTTCACCAAGAAAATAGATGCTGCCTCGTTGGTGCTTTTTATCAGTCAGGATGGAAGAAATCATGTTCGTGAGAAGTACGGCTTTGATGTGTCCCGATCCAGGTTGCACCGCGTTACGGTTAGAACAGAAGAAATGCAGATGCTGCCTCCGCCGGAGAGTTCGATTCCAAGGATTATTACCTTGGGAAGGCTGTTTCCCAAGAAGGGTATTGACAGGTTTATCAAGGCTATCCACAAGCTCAGGAAATCAGGTATTGAGGTAAAGGCAGAGGTTTATGGTGACGGGTTTGAGTACGAGAATTTGAGAATGCTTATCGAAGAGCTTGAGCTTCAGAAAGATGTAAGCTTAATGGGTAAATACAGGCAGGAGGATTTACCGGAAATATTCTCCCGGGCGTTTGCGCTGGTTGTACCTTCGATCAGGACTAAAGAGGGCGATATGGATGGTATCCCGACTGTGATTTACGAAACGATGGCGTTCGGACGACCGGTCATTGCATCCTCGATTGCCGGCATACCTGAAGTTATTAAGCACGAAGAAACTGGCATTCTGGTTGAACCGGATAATGTTGAGGCTATCACAGAAGCAATATCCGACTTAATAGCAGATCATGGAAAGGTCGAAAGGATAGTCAAGGCAGCCAGGGAGTATGTGACGGAAAATCACGACTATATCAAAGGCGGTCAAAGACTGTATCAGTTGTTAAAAAGAGCAAGTAATCCAGCGCTATAAAAAATCCTTGACAGACAATAACAGAAATCATCCACTTGTTTCTGTAATTATTCCATGTAGGAACGAGGCGAGGTACATAGAGGCTTGCATTTCGTCCATTCTGGCGCAGGAGGAGCCTCCGGGTGGCATAGAGATAATTGTCGCTGATGGCATGTCGGATGACGGCACCCGCGAGATACTGCACCGAATGCTTGAGAATGAACCGAGACTGATCCTGGTCGACAATCCTGCTCAGATTAAACCGAATGGTGTTAATGCAGCGATTCGTATAGCGCGCGGTCGCTACATCGCTATAATGGACGCTCATAATCGTTATGCTGAGGATTACTTGCTGCAAGCGGTAAAGGTTAGCAAACAGACAAGAGCTGATAATGTGGGCGGGGCGATGTTCTGTGAAGCTGACGGCTACGTACAACGAGCTGTTGCTGCGGCGTTTCATCATCCGTTCTCAGTCGGCGGAGCACGCTGGCACAACCCGGATTACGAGGGCTCGACAGCTACTGTGTACGGAGGTATTTACCGACGTGAAGTTTTCGACAGGATCGGCTTATTCGATGAGGAACTGGTGAGGAATCAGGACGACGAACTGAACCTGCGCCTGATACGCGCCGGAGGTAAAATCTGGCAGTCGCCCAGCATAAAAAGCTGGTACAGCCCTCGCGACAGTCTAAGCAGCCTGTTCCGACAGTATTATCAATATGGGTATTGGAAGGTCAAGGTAATTCAGAAGCATCATCTTCCCGCATCAGTCAGGCATCTGGCTCCGGGATTGTTCGTCTTTTTGCTTGGCTCTTTATTAGTCGTTATCTTGATCGGCGCAGCGATATATAAGTTAACTCATACTCCGGTCATCGGGGAAATAGTGGACAACGCTGCTGTTCTGTTTTTCATCCAGACGGGATTATATCTCCTGGTCAATCTGACAGCTTCCATTCATACTGCAGTTAAAAGTGACTGGAAGTTGCTACCTATACTACCTATTGTGTTTGCATGTTTTCATTTTGGTTATGGGTTGGGATTTATTGATGGGATACGGGATTTTATCATTCTTAACCGATCGCCTTCGACGGCAAAGTATAAGATAACAAGGTGAACAAGCATAATCTATGAGAGTACTTTTTTTCATAGACAGTCTTGCGTCGGGGGGTGCGCAGAGACAGCTCGTTGAGTTGGCTTTAGGACTAAGATCACGCCATGATGAAGTATGTGTCGTCTATTATGAAAAACATTCTTTTTTCAATGAAGAACTTGAGCGAGCCGGTGTAAGGGTTATTGAGACTATACAACACAGCAAGTTTGAGAATATCCGTAATTTTCGCAGGTTACTCTATAAAATCAAGCCCGATATCGTCCAGGCATACCTGCATGGACCAGGCGTTATTGCTGAACTGGCAAGCTTTTTTAATAAAAAGTGGAAACTCGTTACAACCGAGAGAAGTATATACAATCTAAAATTTCAGAAGAAGTTTACGTTTATTGTAGGGCGTCAGTTACACAGGTTGTCGGATTGGATTGTTGTGAATTCATATTCCAACATGGAGTTTCTGAAAAACAGCGCACCATACCTGAAGAAAAAGGTCTCGGTCATTATTAACAGTGTCGATCTGGACAGATTTCATCCGTCTGACCAGCGTTCACAGAGCAACCGTGACGAACTGTTTGAATTCATTCATATTGGATCGATGTCTTCCATTAAAAACGCTCCCGCAATTGTCAGAGCATTGGCGCTGCTGAGGGAGAAAACGGATAGAGATTTCAGGCTGTGCTGGATCGGAAGGGCGGATAGGAACAGTCCGGATCATATGGCTACGCTGACTGAAGCGCAGCAGCTTACACGCGAGAATGATCTCGAGGATAATTTTCAGTTTATAGGTGAGAAACATGATGTTGAGAACCATATGCGAGCATCGGATGCACTGATCTTGTGTTCGAAATATGAGGGGCTTCCAAACGCAATCTGCGAAGGGATGGCTTCCGGACTGCCCATTGTTGCCAGTCGTGTATCAGATAATGAAAAGCTGGTGCAGGAGGGTGTTAACGGATTTTTATGTGATCCGTTTGACATTGAGAGCATGGCTGAAGCGTTCAAAGCTTGCCTTGAACTGTCCGAGAATGACTATAAAAAACTCAAAGTGGCATCCCGCCGTAAAGCAGAGGAGATATTTGATCCGAAAAGGTATATTGATGAGTACAAGGGTTTGTATAGTTCACTTTTACAATGACCCAAACATGTCAGGCTGAAACAGGTGAAGCATCTCGGTTTGGCGGTTCCTTGTAAGACAATCTATAAATGGTGTTAGTTGAAAAACTCATTGAAACCGTTAATTGACGGTATTGTCGGCGCACGACCGAACATGATGAAGATGGCGCCTCTGGCGCGAGCCGTGGCTGAAGACGGCAGTTTCGACCTGAGGATCGTCCATACCGGTCAGCATTACGACTATGCAATGTCCGGTGTATTTCTGCAGGAGCTCGGATTGCCGAAGCCTTTCGTGAACCTCGCAACCGGCACTGGGAGCGATGGTCAGGATGAGCAGACTGCTGCGATAATCGAACGCTACGGGAAATTCCTTGACGAGAACGGATCGCCGCACGGCGTGGTCGTTGTCGGCGATGTGAACTCGACCCTGGCGTGTTCAATTGTAGCAGCCAAGCGGCAGATCCCGATCGCCCACGTAGAAGCGGGACTGCGAAGTTTCGATCGCTCGATGCCCGAAGAGATAAACCGTATTGTATGCGATTCTCTGTCCAGTGTCTTGCTCGTATCCGAACAATCCGGCATGGTCAACCTCGAACGTGAAGGACACAGACAGGGCTCCATGCATTTCGTCGGAAACATCATGATCGACAGCCTGATGCAGGCGCTTGGGCAGGCTGGTAAATCCAACATTCAGGACAGATTCGGATTGAAGCCCGGGCAGTACGTCTACCTGACGCTACACAGACCGTCGAATGTGGACGATCCGGAGATATTAAAAAGCCTGTTGCAGACATTTGATGAGCTTTCCAACAAGAAGCCAATTATATTTGCAGTTCATCCCCGAGCGCGAAAACAGATGGACAGACTGAGGATTTCATTCCAATCAAAGAGCATGATTACTTCAGAACCGCTCAGTTATACGGACAGCCTCAAGTTGATGCGAGACGCCTGGGCAATAATGACCGACTCCGGCGGCATGCAGGAGGAGAGCTCCGTTCTGGGAATACCCTGCCTGACCCTGCGCTTCAACACCGAACGACCGATAACCACGACACTCGGAACCAGCGAGCTGGTCGGCAACGACCCCGCTGCGATAAAAGACGCCTGGCGAAGAATTGCCGAGGATCGATGGCGTAAGGCTAACCCGATACCACTCTGGGATGGAGAGACCGCTGGCAGAATCGTCGACGTGCTGAAGAAGGAATGGTTGTGAAGATTAAGCTCCATATCGGTTTCGTAGTCGTCCTTTTTGCCTCGGTATCGCTTGCGCAGACCTATCCCCAGGATTTAAGCTTCTCAGACAGAACCGACGCCCTGCTCGATGCCGGTGTTTTATGGCAAATCAATTCCAATGCTCATCCTTTGCGAGCGCTTCCCGTTTCCGAATACTCTAATAACCCAATCCAAACGAGCGCTTTCATGTGGATGCGTCGTTATTTGGATGAATATACTGCCGATATTTATCGTGCGCGTGAGGGTAGCGAAACCGGTTTCGGTATACTGCTTATGCCGGGGATGGCAGCGCGCTATCAGGATGGCGCAGATCGGCTGTATGACGAGTTTGCCTTGGAACCGTTCCTGTGGGCACAGGCGTTCTATCATCAGCGATGGTATGCCACGGTTTACGTTCGCGCCACCAACGAAGCCGCCAGCTTGAGGCATTACAACGGCGTCGAACGGGACATCTCGCGATTCGGTTTGGACAGCGGTGAGATCGACCGGGCTCTGATCGGTTATCAGCATAAAGGCGTGAAGCTCGAGATCGGGCGTGGGCGGCAGATCTGGGGACAGGTATCGGAGGATAACCTGACGCTTTCCGGCGATGCGCCCGCCTGGGAGGGATTGTCATTTCAACTGCGTCATCGCCGCTTCAGCTTCCGCTATTTCTTCGGACAGTTGGGTACCAAATACGATGACTACTATGACGTGAATATCCAGCGCTACCTGGTCGGCAAGGCGGTGGAATACAGCAATTCGAGGAACCTGGTTGTATGTGCTGGTGAACTGTCGACTTACGCCGGTCCGAATCGGTCGGTCGATCTGGCGCTGATTAATCCCTTGTCTCTACACCTCGAAGTAGAACAGAACAACCGCGAAAACAACCAGTCCCGCAACTCGTCCAAGTATGTCTGGTTCTTTGACGTTGACTGGCTGGCGTTGGACAAACTGCGTCTGACCGGCTCTTTGCTGTTGGACGAGTTCCAGATCGACCGGAGCGACTATCGCGAGGGTGTTGCCGATGCGTTGGGGATGATGGGTCGCGTGGCATGGACGCCGCTTAAACGTGGGTTCGGATTGACATTGTTCGCCACGGCTGTGAACATCGATTCCTACGTCTACATGCACAATTACCGCTACACGAATTCGGTAAATTTCGGCAGGTTGATCGGACATCCGTTGGGCAACGATGGGGAGGATTATTCGATAGGCATGCGGCTGGTGTCTGAATATCCGGTCATGCTTGAAGCGGTTTACGGCAGGCGACGCTGGGGGGACGAATCGCTGCATCTCGATCCTTACAGAACATATCCGGACGGTTTCCCGCGGCAGTCCTTTCCCAGCGGTGAAGTCAGGACCAACCGTTACCTTTCACTTAGAATCGACAGCCAGATAAACCGGCGGCTGCATTTTGGCATCGACGGCTGGCTGGACATCGACCACCACGGACCGGACAGCGCATTGGAAAGGTGGACGTTTACGCTGCGCTATATGCTGCCGGTTGTGTTGACGGGATTGTGATTTCAGAGAATGCCACCCTGAACATAAAGAATGTCATCCCGAATATTAAAGAAAGTCACCCCGTATATAAAAAACGTCACCCTGTATATAAAAAACGTCACCCTGTATATAAAAAACGTCACCCTGAACGCAGTGAAGGGTCTAACCAATGACAAACGAGATTCTTCACTTCGTTCAGAATGACCCCAGATACCTATTCAGAATGACACCGGTTACTTATCATCGTCTTCGGGTACAGCTTTGTATAAAGGCATTACCTTAAAAGAACGAGCTTAACACTTTTCATAAAACCTCCTGCTTCCAAACGGCAGACATAGACTCCTGAGGGAGTGTTCAAGCCGTTCCAATGCACATGGTGATTTCCTGCTTCCAACCTTCCATCGACCAGTGTGGCAACTTCTCGTCCTGAGAGATCGAATATCTTCACAGTAATACGTTCTGGCACTGTAAGACTGTAAGCAATGCTGGTCGTCGAATTGAACGGATTGGGGTAGGCTTCTATGAGACTGAATTTTCTTGGAGTATCATATTCGGGAAGGTTTGTGATATCATTGTCTTCAAGAATTGTGATCCGCAGGTAGGTTGTGTCTCCGTTGTCCTCGTCGTCTTCCTCGAACATAATAAGCCTTAACGAATCCAATCCGAACCAATCCTCGTCAGAGGTGATGATCAGTTGACCATCCTCGATATTTCCATCTATATGCCTGCCGTTCCTGACTGAAAACACAAGCGCTGAATCAATATATACCGCCGGTGATATATAGTCATGGAAATATTCCATCTCATAGATCAAAGTGCTGTCCTGCGCAAAGCTTGTGTCGGGCATGGATAACCAGCGTAAAATATCGGTGCCGGTTTTCACAAGCCAGACACATGTCAAATTCTGTCCTTCTTCACTGGAATTTGACGTGTAACCAGTCATTGCATAACCGCCGTCTGTTGTTTGTACAAGTGAGAATGAAAACTCAGATCGTCTATCCCCATAAACTGTTGACCAGACTATTTCGCCATTCTCAGCTTCTACGCGGAACAAAGAAAAATCATAACCATGACCATGTTCTCTCACTGTCGAACTACTTGCTATTACAAAATCACCATCTGCAGTTTGAACAATGTCTTTTCCCCAAACACCATAACGATCTTCGTAATTCTGTGTCCATAATTCTTCACCCTCGTCGTCCGTTATCACTAAAAACACATCTCTATCCTCACCTTCCTCCTGAAATCCTATCAATGCATAACCCCCATCATGTGTCTGAACAACACCATAGCAAGATTCCCACAATTCAGTGCCTAATGCGCTCGACCATACAATCTCACCATCACCATCGATCTTGACCATATAATAATCTTTTGATCCGTTACCGAATGAACGAGTATTGCCGCAAATCATATAACAACCATCGTTCGTTGATAAAATATCCATCCCATAATCCATCAAATCACCACCATAAGTTCGCGACCATATCTCCTCTCCATCAGAATCGATCTTGACCAGATAGAAATCATGCGCACCCGCCCCAAATGAAGTTGTGTATCCTACCAATAAATAGCAGCCGTCTCCGGTCTCAATGACACTCCGTGAATCTTCGTAATCGTCACCTCCATAACTGTTTGCCCATTCAATCTCACCGGCGGAATCGGTCTTCACCGCCCAGCAGTCGGGACTCGTATCATCATTTGAATAGGTCTGGCAGGCTAACAAATATCCTCCATCGGAGGTCTGAATGACTTCCCGGGAGTTCTCTTCCCTTTCCTCCTCTCCACCTGCATCATACGTTCGCTCCCATTCGACCTCACCATTCGCATCTGTTTTAACAAGGTATGCATCCCTGGAGTAGTGACTACTACTATGCATATATACTCCGGCTACAGCGAGACCTCCATCAGTTGTCTCGATGACTGAATAACCGCGGTCCCTACTAATTCCACCGTAAGTGTATGACCATAGAGAGTCCGGTTGAGCATGTAAAGAAGCCACGGCTATGGAAAGTATTATGAATAATACTCGTTTTATGGGTAAGATTAAGGGTGTTATAAACATCTTCATCTGACGAATATACAAGGAGTTAGATGGTGGACGAGGGCGTCTACCAGCACGTCTACCAAGCTCCAACCAGCACTTTCATGACAAGATACTACATAGGGATCAATATACTTGTGACACAGGACACTATTATATTAAGGGAATGCATTAATACCGTTTGAAATCCCCTCCACATCTCACCTGTCCTAATTCATTTCGGTTATACCCCTAACCCACACCTTGACGATCCCGTTCTTTCGATCCATCCGGCGGTGATCAAGTCACTTCCAGTGGCATATGTACCGTGAATAGGTTAACCGGATCGAGGGTGCGATTGGTCACGGCAAGAACCATTACTGACTTGATCGGATCAAGTACTCTATCGTACTTCTCACTTTATCATCATAGCAAATTTCCCAAAGAACAGTTTTTTAGCTGACCCTAATTATATCAGTATTTATTATGTAGGCGGTTGTAATTTTAACTAATGTATCTTATCTTATACATTAAATCACAGTTTTGTCATTTTGGAACCACTTACATCGCTTTCCATCTTTAAATCTCAGATCTTAGAATGGAGGTTACACCAATGGATTATCAACGTACACTTACTGCAGTATTGTTTCTTGTCATCGGAACAATCTATGCAATCCCCTCTAAAGCAGAGGTTACCGTCGATCCGATAGGCATGGCTGTTGTAATTGAAGACGAAGACACATTAATGGTTGAGATGACACTTGCTAACATCGGCGAGGATGATGTTGCATTCTGTATCGACTATGAATTAATTGAGGATGAGGATAACCACCGGGCTGGTCCGCGTCGCGACGACCTGGGCGACATTATTGACGAGTTCGATCGACCATTGGACGGTCGCAACGGATACCTTGGCGGAATCGCATGGGACTGGGAGAACGAGTGGATGTGGTTCACGGAATTAGAGACTGCGAATCCTGCAAGGGTAGCGGCAGTTGACCCAGCCAATGACTATGAGGTGGTTGAACAGTTTAACGCACCCGGTCAAATGATGGACGCTGCATGGTACGATGGCGTTCTTTATGTTGTCAACTGGAGTAATAACTGGTTGTTCCGGTTTGACGCTGAAGGTGAGAACCTCGGTAATCTGGGTTTCCAATTCAGACCTACAGCATGTGCCGCAAGTCAGGAGGAGGGCTGGTTGTTGGTTATGGATGATGCCGATAATAAAGACATCCTTGTATTCGACATTGAAGACGATTTCGAACAGATCGGTCGCATCGACAATTACAGGAACTTCGAGAACAACGAGTTGTCACGCAGCATCCTCTGGGTGGACAAACATCGTAATGCACCACTCTGGATGTGCACAGCCCGAGCCGGTAACAACGGTCAGATGATTTATGAAATGGCGGTTGACACGGAAGAATGGGAGATTACCGAGTGTGTCCAGGACTTTGTCTCCTGGGACCAGAGTGTGGGTGGCATGAGTTGCTGGGGTGGTCTTGGACACGACGGTGAAAACCTGTGGTCACACCAGAGGAACGCAGACCAGGTACGAATCTTTGATGACGGTATCATCGAATTTGGCATGCTTGAGTTTGATCCGGAAGAGGGGATTATTCAGGGACAGGATTCGGAAACCGTTGATATACTCGTCCAATCTATAGACGTCGAAGCCGGCGTTTACAACA
>CAYYHI010000082.1:0-13406 GCA_964471745.1 uncultured bacterium
TATATAATACCTCCGACCAATCGTCCCTGATCCACTTGTAAGCATTACCGGCCGGTCTCGACTTGTCGCGGTTCATAAAGCGCTCTTCCCTGGATGGCACCAACTCCCCGCCCATTAGAATACGAATACCGCGTTCTCCGTCGCTGCGCGCCTCTACATCGCTGGAACCCGCCGCCTTCTTGTACAAACCGTAAGCAATCGTGAAAACCAACTTGTCGTTGTATTTCGGGCTGTCACCGGAAGCCATGTCAGCAGCCTTGAAATAGATGTCACCCATTAGTACCCACGCTGCGCCGTAGCCGGAATCCTTAGCAAGAGCCATCTTAGCCCAGCGCCTCGCTTCAGTCCAGTTATGAAGATTGAGGTAGTTGTTACCAACACCGATAATGTCTCTAAGTGATTCCGGCTCCAATTCGGTAACTTTCCTCCGCGCGACAATCGCACCCCGGAAATCCGCAAGATTTTCGCGGGCACGCGCCAGGCTGCGCCAACCTTCGACATGGTCAGGCTGCTGTTTGACGTAGGTCTCAAATTCCTTAACCGCCCGACCACTTTGCCCCTGGTCGAGCAGGGCTGCAGCATAATCGAAACGTCTCCGCGGATCATCCGGAAACTTCTCGACCGCTTCCTTCAGTGTCTTCAGATATTCCTCCGGATCGCGGTACATCCTGATGATATTTATGACCCGTTGATTGAGGCTCGGATCATCGGGACGCAATTCAACCAGCCTTTGGTATGTTTCAATCGCATTGTCCCAGTCCTCGACCTTTTCATACATCTCAGCCAGAGCGAACATATATTCCTCGTTCTCCGGCTTGATGCGAACCGCTTCGCGCTGGTGCTCGATAGCCTCCTCGATGCGACCGGCATTTCTGAGCATTATGGCAAGACCATTGTGCAGATAGTCATCTTCGGGGAAATACTCTATCCCCTCCTCATACGCAAAGTGTGCGGAATCTATCATCTCGCTCCTGACGAAGCAATCCGCCCACTGGCGGTAAATGTTGTGCACGTGTTCAACGTCCAGTTCGCGAATCTTGCTGAAATGCATTCGGGCGGCTTCATACTCGCCATTCTTCCAGCGTTCGTAGGCAAAACTCCGGTACTTGGCTATCTCAGCGTCACGCTCAGCCTTTGCCGTTTCATCCGCTGGCGTCGCTTCGACTGCAGGCTCCCCTGCCTCCTCCTCGAGCGGTGGCAGCGGAGCACAACCGCTCAGCCAGCCCACAACAGCAAACATTACAAGTGTTAACGTGATATTTAAAACCGAGTCGATCTGACTGCGGCGAACCGGTGTGCTGTTGTTTATCAATTCCTTTTCCTCCGTTCAATAAACCATTTTTCAGAATGATTGAAACCTATGTTTAAACCGATCGATCGTTCGGCTATCCCGTCGCTGTCCCGGTCGCCCATCCACCCAAATTCGAGAGCGATGTCCACCCTTGAACGACCGTTGAAATAAGGTATCGAGAAGCCGCCTGTAAACGCTATCTTGCGCGCCTGATGCCCGCTTAAACTGCGAACGTAATGATCCTGCATGTAAAAGCCGGATCTAAATATAAAAACCTTCCACAGCGGATCCAGCGGTTCGTATTCCGGCGACCATTCCCATCCCACACCGAAACGGAAGGCATCAGTAAATCTGTCCGTCAAAGCCGGTGGGTTGTCCATCCCGTCCCAGCCCTGGTATTGCACCTCGAATCCCGCAAGATGCCTGCCGATCCAATGTGCAGCGCCGAACGAAAAATCCCAGGGCAGGTCGTATTTCTCGTGTAGTTCAACCTTCTTATCATACACGGACCAACCTGCTTCCAGGAGCACCGTCTGCCGCTCCACGCCAACCTTTGCCGGTCCCATTAACGAAAGACCAACTGACCATAACTGCGGTTTAATCCACTGCCACGATAACGCCCATCCAACGCCGTGAAGCCGATCGCTGATGGATATCCCGGCGGAATTGGCTTCGATATCGGGATATTTCTCCCGCCAGTGCTGATCGACCTTACCGAATATAGGTCGCACAGCCGCGCCAAGGCGCATTCCGGATCGAACAGGGATCGACAGCGCAACCAATCCCTGTGAAACACCGCCTTTGCCCTGCTGCTTCACAGACGTGGATGTCCACGATGTTGAATCGTCGAACACCCATTCGTAATTCATGCGTGTATAAGGGCTTATCGACAATCCAACAAACCATTCACTGCCGACCGGCACAGCCATCGCCACGCCAGTAAAATTCGCCTGTTCGCTCACGTCGCTGCTGAGCATATCCTCGAGGTGCATAGAGAAGTAATTACCACCAAATCCGAACCTGGCAGTCTCCAGACCTCCCCAGGATGCAGGCGACAGCAGGTTGAGACCGATTGAATCCGGTACCGCCAGGGAAACCATCCCCATCCCTGCAGCACGGGTGTTTGCAGCGGGTTGTGAAAGACCGTAGCCCAATGAAGAGAGCGCCGATTCACTCCACGCCGGTTCGACGATCAACACTGCAACCAGCAACAACATCACATTCCATTTTACAGCTCTCATCGCGGGAACCTCGTGTAATGAATCGTCAGCTTCGGGCGATGAGCAGAATCAGCCGCAGCCGGATAAAAAGCTATTCGGTCGATATCCGAGCCCTCAGCGCCTGAACGCAGCGCCAGCCATGTATTTGATCCGCTGGTCGACAGCCAGTCTGCCGCCGCTACAGTAACTAAAACATCCACCTCGTCTTCAGATGTATCTATCGCCGTGGATGAATTCACAATGTTCATCCATTCGACTTCCCTGAAATTCTCAACCGTATCACCGACTAACTTGAATGGCCAGATGGAACGCGTTGTCTGCCAGGGGTTTTCGAATTGTTTTCGATGAAGCGACAACACAGAACGGTTCACAACCACGCGATACGCAGTTGTATCAATCATGCCGAGACCAAAATGGACAAATGACCGATACGAAACCCCGCTGCCGATGAACAGGTCATCAAATCCGACAGTAGTGTCGTAATCCACGATATACAGGTCGTTTGATGAGAAAACCTCGATGGTGTCCGGATGCAACTCACCTTCGGTGGAATCCCTTACGGTCATGAATATGTACAGACGTGGCTTGATATTGCCTGTCGCGCTGTCCTCTATTGCAGATCTGGACTTAAACCTCACCAGCCTGTCGACGGCATTATCCGCTTTCAACATTATCGACAGACAGCCATCAGCACGGGTTGTATCGTCCCAGCCGTCGTCGATCCCGCTGCTGTCTACCCAGTTCAGCCACTCGCCGATCCAGCCGGTGTCCGGAAAGGCGTGAACGAATCCGGTATCCGTCAGGTTCGGACTTGTGTATAGCGGCAGCGCTGTTCCCGCGGGGATGGAATCGGTATCCAATAGTTCCCCTTCAGACCAGCTCATGTCGATCTGCTCCACGGTTACATCAGGATTGACGCCTTCGCCAAAACCGCCCTGGTAAACCAACTCGATGCGTGAAGAATCCACGCTCCACTCGAAGGGATTAACCGGCTGGTTGAACTTGACAAGCGCAACCGCATCCACTCCGTAAGCGGAGCCGACGTACAACTGCTGGCTGGAGCCGTTGGAAACTGGCGAGGTGGCAAGGCAGGTGTCCTTATCAGCAAAGATTACCGCCGTTGTATCCTCACCGCTGATACCGCCGCCGACATCGCTTCCGACGGGTCCGTCGGGTTCAGCACAGCTCAGCAGTAAAATTAAGGCTGATACCGCCGCAATTGTTAAAAGATGATTTTTCGTATAATTATACAATAGCCTAACTTAGAATCACTACTTATGGATTATGCAAACCTTAAATATAGCCACAACTTACCGATCACGCAAGTTTCAGACTTCAAATAGGGTCTTTCTACCAAAGTTGTCGTATCACATCATCGGCACTTGTCACATAAGCGAAACCGAAGGCGAGGTTGAGCAGACTCGCCAGATGCATCTCCTCGTTGATAGTCCCTGTACCATCGGCAAGGAAAAAACAGCGGTAATCACGATAGTAGGCGTCACGGGCAGTGGACTCGCAGCACAGATTGGTCATAATGCCGGAAACGACTATATCCTCTATCTTCAGACAACGCAGCACCGTTTCCAGATCGGTATTGTAGAACGCGGAATAGCGATGTTTCAGGATAATCTTCTCATTCGAAAGCGGAGCTATCTCATCGTGCACTTCGCTTTCGGGACTTTCTTCGAGACACATTCCATCCCACCACCACTCCATTATTCCGGCGTCAGAAAGATTAGAGTTATGAACATGTCGAGTGTAGATCACCGGACGATCAACCTGCCTGAAAGCATCGATGAGCCGTTTCAAAGTCGGGAGAATTGCTGCACCGCCGCATGTAAATGTCGGAGAAGACGAGTCCAGAAAAAATCTCTGCATATCAATGACGAGCAGAGCTGCCCCATCCGGATTGAGCTGCATTCTATGCTGATTAAACGGCTCGATCCTTTCAAGCCAGTATTGCGCCTTTGTTCCTATAGATTCGTAAGTTACATAGGGTTCCAAGTGGATTATACCTTTCTTTCTGTGGGTTTGTTTACTTAACTATTTAGTTTCTGTTGAAATAGTTCGAATTGCCCGCTGGCAGACGCCCTCGTCTGCCAGGTAAGTACTTGATACGCATTAATTTTACTGGCAGACGAGGGCGTCTGCCAGCGGGTTGGTAACGATTTCAATGAGTTTGTCAACAGAAACTAATTAGTTTTCAGGTCCCCAGACAACGACGCGCTTCGGTCCGTGAGCTCCGAGGACGAGGCGTTTCTCGATGTCGGCAGTGCGGCTCGGTCCGGTGATGAAACCGAAGCCGATATCCGAAGGAGCTGCGGATAGGAAAGCATCAAGACTGCCGAAAACAGGTGCTTCATGCGCAATAACCAGGTGCAGCGGAGGCAAAGATGACACCATGCCGTCAAAGCTCCTGCGGAAAGCCTGAACCAGTGTACCGGTTTCGGATATAAACGCATCCATACCGCTGATCCCCGCTTCGGCTCGTCCACAGAGATCTTTGGCTGTTTCCTGATCGTACTCGTGTCGACCGAAATTAGCCAGTATCTCAACCTTCCCCGCCAGGACCTCGCCGATAGCCAGTGTCAACGGCGATCCACCGAGTACCACGCTTTGTATCTTGTTTGCCTCCAGGAACTTCAGCAAATCCTGACCGACATCGCAATCTGCGGCAACCTCGATATATTCTCCGGCAGCTTCCAGCCATCGCTCTCGGAAAAATGATGTTAGGGATGTTTCTCTCTTTTTCATTATAAAATCCCAAAGGGATTAATCCGTGAATAGCCACCGGCGTCAACCGGTGGAAGACTATAAACCAATATCCCCTATATCCTACCTGTTTGAAGCCCTGAACGAAACTCCTGTATTTGCGATCCATCCGCCCGGCATCATCCTGCCGAAGATACTACCGGTTGTCTTTGCGGTTCGTCCCGCGAGCTCCATACGCGCCGGCGTCGACATCGCCCAACCCCAGCCCGCCGCGGCAATACGGTCTACAGCCGGCTTCGCTGCAAGCTCACGCAGCTTGAGCAGCATACGAGGCAGGTCTATATCGACCGGACAGACCTCGCGGCAGGCGCCGCACAACGTCGAGAGATAAGGCAGTTCGGAGTGCATCAACGGCTGCGAGCCAAGCAGGTTCGACAGCACCGCGCCCATCGGTCCCGGATATACGGAATCGTAAACATGCCCGCCTACCGACCGGTAAACCGGACAGATGTTAAGACAGGCTCCGCAACGGATACAGAGCAGCATCTCGCGGAAATCGGGGTCAAGCATCGTCCTCCGCCTGCCGTTGTCAACCAGCACTAAATGGAATTCCCGTGAACTGTCTGCATCGTCCCTTTCGGGCAGCAGCATGTTCACGTAAGCCGTTATCCGCTGACCGGTGGCGCTGCGCGGCAGCAGCGTCAGAAGCGGCGCCAGATCGGTCAGGCTTCCAATAACCTTTTCGATGCCGGTGACGGCAATGAAAACCCGCGGCAGTGCTGCTCCCAGACGGCCGTTCCCCTCGTTCTCCACCACGACTACGTGACCGGTTTCGGCGACCACGAAGTTTACTCCGGATATCCCGAATTCAGCCTTAAGATAACGCTGCCTCAGCTCCTGTCTGGCGATGCCGGTCAACTCCTGCGGATCATCCGTATAGGGGACGCCCAATTTATCGGCGAAGAGTCTGCCGATGCTCTCCTTTGAACGATGCAGCGCCGGCGCGGTGATGTGCGAAGGTCTCTCACCGGCAAGCTGGACGATATACTCTCCCAAGTCGGATTCAACCGCGTCGATACCGGCTTTCCTCAGCGCCCTGCTCAGCTCGATCTCTTCGGTAACCATGCTCTTTGCCTTGACCCCCTGTCGAGCGCCCGCTCTTAGGAGGATATTCACGACAATTCGGCTTGCAGCTTCGGCAGTTACCGCATAATGAAGCTTCCCGCCCGTGCCCTCAAACGAAGTCCTGAACTGTTCGAGCAGTGCTTGATTGTCGTCCAGCGATCTCTGTCGGATGGCGCGCGCCGTCTTGCGGACTGTATCGAGATCATCGAGCTCGGAAATGACCTCGTCCCGCTTCTCCATCGACAGCAGGCAGCTATTCAACACCGCACGTCCCAGTTTGCGGTCGTCGAGGGCATGCTTGATGTTTCGCTTAATCACACTCATCGCTCGCCGCCGTCTTCACTTGCGAGGATGCGTGCGATATGGATCGTGCGCTGTGCTGCGCTGATCCTTCGGAAGGCTTCATCGAGGTGGATAAGACACGAATCATCGGCGGCGGTAATGTATTCCGCACCGCCGGATGCGAGCGTCCCGGCGCGCCTGTCGGCAATCCGATGCGACAATTCAGCATACTTGACACTGAAAACGCCCCCAAATCCACAGCATTCGTCTCCCCAACCGCCTTCAACCAATTCCAAGTCTCTGACCTCTTTCAGGAGCCGGAGTGGCTGGTCTTTTACACCGAGGTCTCTTAGCAAATGGCAGGAGGCATGGTAGGAAACGCTGTGCGGAAAACACGCGCCAACATCTGTTACGTTGAGTTTGTCCACCAAAAAGGCACTCAGCTCCCAGACACGGTCTCTCAACGTTTCCCAATCGCGCGCCAGGTCGTCTTTAAGTCCGAGCTGACCGTAATGGTGCACGACCATCGACACGCATGATCCACTCGGCGCAACCACTACCTCCGCACCCCGAAACAGACGGATAAACCTCTGCGCCAGCCTGCGCGCCTCATCATGGAAACCGGCGTTAAAGACCGCCTGACCGCAACAGGTCTGCCTTGTGTCGTAGTGCACTTCGTGCCCCAACCGTTCCAAAAGCCGAACGACTGCACCGGCGGTTTCGGGGGCAACCTGATCCACCAAGCAGGGGACGAACAGAGATATCTTCATTGTTACCGCATAATCCAGCGATCATCCAGCGGCGTGGAGATGATCCTCTTGCTTTCGATTGCCTTGATGAATATTTCTCGCTGATTGGCTTCCGGCAGATAGAAATGTGGACGATCGACCTTACTTAATCGTAGTAAATCCTCAAGGTTGTCCCAGAAATAACCGGTAGCTACAACCGCATAATCTTCCTTCCAGTCGAGCGGTACACCGTTGATCCTCGCATCCACCAACTCGCCGTCCTCCGCGCGAAGGATTAAGCCGCTCCACGTGATAAACTCACCCGAAGACACAACCGTGCGCCTCAGTATGGTTATCAGTTCAACACCGGAAATCTGAAACACTACAATCGGGTAATCATACGGGCAGATTTCCCAGATATCCTTCTCAATAATTGGACCGGCGGGAAGACCTTTCATAAGATTGCCGTGGTTTATCACCGCCAATCCAGCGCTCGGAGAGACTTCGTGCATAACATCCGCCGCCCACTGGGCAAGATTGCAGGATTTGTCGTATTCAAGGTTCCAATCTGCCTGCAAAGTGCCTATCCTGTGGTTCAGGATTTTGGTATGCTTTTTCTCCAACTTCCGGGCTAACCTGTCCACCTTCTTATCAACCGGCACCGCATCAGGTTCAACATGCAGCATAGCGGCGTGGTGATTGACAATCCTGCCGTCCCCGGTATCCACTTCAACAGACAGTCTTCCGAGCCATTTACCATCGGCTCCCGAACGGACGATTATCACATCATTCACCATACGCAGCGAATCGAACGGAATACGGTCGCTTCTGCCGATAATAATATCCAGACCTTCGCTGCCCGCAGCCAGCAGGCTATCCATCTCCCAGTCCAGACAGGTCAGGGCAACCAGGATGTCACAGTCTTCACGTCTGCGCGATACGAACTCCCTCACATAACCGGCAGGCTCGAAGCCTTCGATGCCGAGAACACCTGAGCGGATTACAGCGCTCTTGAAATCAGGATCGATCAGTCCTATTATGCCGATTTTGATTCCCGGCAGGATGAACACTGTGTCCGGAACAAACAAGGGCTCGCTGGTTTCATTATTAATCACATTTGCCAGCAGAACCGGAAAATTCGCCTTTGCAATTACCTCCTGAAGCGAGCGCCAGCCGTAATCATACTCGTGTTCGCCGGGGGTCATGGCGTCTATACCAATACTGTTCAGTAGTTTAACCTGTGAGACACCCTTGGTCAGCACCGATATCGGAGCTCCGCCGAACTCACCGCCGGCGACAAAAACCAGCGTCCGCGAGTCGTCACCACGCAGAGCATTCACCATACCGGAAAGTGCGCCCACGCCGCCGACTTCAAGCACCACACCGTCGATAACTTCATACGACGGCAGATTTCGTGAATGCCTGTCACCCCAATAAAGGAAGGTTACTTCAACAGCCGATGACGAGTTGAACACACCAAACAGAAAAAGCACTGCCCAGGGCATCGGAAAAGCAGAACGTAAATGTTTCTCAGAAATGGATCGCTTCTGTTTCAAGGATTGGTTTACCTCCAGTGGTGATTAACGGTCGGGGTAATCTAAATATCACTTCGGTGATAAATTTTGTACTAATCAATAAATCAACTACTCTGAACCAGCTTGGAATTGGTCATGGCGAAGGAGAGAGCCTCGATCTCCATCGCCATATTCTCGTGACGAATAAAAATCCCGGCAGGAACGTTGATGTTAATTGGAGCGAAGTTCAATATCGCCTTCACTCCGCCTGCAACCAGCCGTTCTACAATCGACTGAGCAACCGAAACCGGCGTCGCCACCACCGCAATATCAACCTTCTCGGAATGAATATCCCGCTCGAGATTGGCTTCATCACGAATCACAACACCGTGAATCGTCTTGCCTATCTTGGCAGGATCCCTGTCAAAGGCAACCGTTATCTGAAAACCCTGAACGCGAAACTGGTCATAATCGAGCAGGGCGCGACCTATGTTGCCTACACCACAGAGCGCCACCTTCCAGGTCCGGTTGAGTCCCATAATCTGACCGATGTTATTCCTCAGGTCAACTACGTTATAACCCAGCCCTCTTCGACCAAACGCCCCGAAACAGGATAGATCCTTACGAACCTGAGCCGCCGTCACGCCATTGTGTTGCGCCAATTTTTCCGACGAAACCGTCTTGATCCCTTTATCCTGCAGATAAGTCAGCGTCCGGAAGTATTTGGAAAGCCGGTTTACCGTCGAGTCCGATATTCGTTGCATTCTCTTTACCCGGATTTTTCGCTCCTGTTTAAGTTATAACCCTTCAGAATGACTCACAGCCTCGTCATTCTGAACACATTGTTCCATTGCTACATTGCTACATTCATTAATAACTTTGGAATGATGTAACAATAAAACAATGGAACAATGAGACAATGGAACAATGAGACAATAAAACTCACTTGTAGATCGACAGGATATTGAATTCTCTGACAGACTGGAAAGCGGGAATAACAACCATCAAGGGACATCACCGACAAATTGGCTCCTATATTAACATGAGAGCATTAACAAAATACTGATTCCAATACGTTGTCATTCTGAACGAAGTGAAGAATCTCGTTTTCATTCCCCCGCTGTTTGAGATTCTTCACTTCGTTCAGAATGACGAAATGTGAACTTGCTCACGACATCAGTAATCAGTTTAGACTCTCATTAACATTACTCTCCAAACATATCTGTCTGGTCTATACCGTTGTCTTCCTGAAGTGGAATCACGTTGGATTCCTCTTCCCGTACAACCTTGGCGATATCGGAAATGAAGTCGTTCTCGTGGAGCCGGATCAATCTCACGCCCTGCGTTACCCTGCCGATGGTTCGAATCGCAGACACCTGCTGGCGGATGACCTTGCCGGATGAGGTAATAATCAAAAGGTCATCTGAATCGACCACTTCCATGATGGCGACCATTACTCCGGTACGCTCGTTGGTTCTCATCGCGATAACACCCTGCGCGCTGCGCCTGGTCAAGCGATATTCGTTAATCGAAGACCGCTTGCCGTATCCCCTCTCAGTAGCTACCAACAGCGTGCCTTCGCGGCGCATTACGACCATGCCGACCAGAAGTTGACCGGGTTCCATCTTAATCCCGATTACACCCGAAGCGGTGCGACCCATGTGGCGTACGTCCCGCTCGTTGAACCTCACCGCCTTCCCACCCGACGACCCAAGTATCACGTCGTAGCTGCCATCCGTCAGATCGGCGCCGCAGAGCGAATCGTCATCAGAGATATTTATTGCGATAATCCCGCGACGGCTCGGATGACTGAAAGCCGACAACGGCGTCTTCTTGATGATGCCTTTACGCGTGGCGAAAAATACAAAGTTCTTATCGTCAAACTTGGCGACATTCACCATCGCCGCAATCTTCTCGCCCTGCCCAATCTCGATCAGATTGATGATCGGTTTGCCGCGCGCCGCGCGCCCGAGCGAGGGTATTTCGTGCACCTTAAGCCAGTAACAGCGCCCGCGATCGGTAAAGAACAACAGGTAATTGTGCGTCGAAGCCACGAACAGGTGGCTGATGATGTCCTCCTGCTTCGGCAGATGCCCGGACATGCCCGTACCGCCGCGCCGCTGCCGGCGATACCCCGATACCGGGAACCGCTTGATATAACCGGCGCGCGTGACGGTTATAACCATATCCTCTACGGCTATCATATCCTCGATAGTAAATTCACCTGCATCGGGGACCAGTTCCGTGCGCCGCTCATCACCATACAATTCCTTAACCTGGAGCAGTTCATCCTTGACTATCTCCATTCGTATCTTGCGACTTGCCAAGATCTGCTCCAGCTCAAAGATCAACTCCTTCAGCATCTTCAGTTCGTCGACGATCTTCTGACGTTCGAGCCCGGTCAGGCGTGCCAGCTTCATCTCGAGGATTTCCCTCGCCTGGATTTCCGATAGCTCGAACCTCTCCATCAACGCATTACGAGCGGTTGGCGTGTCCGCAGACGACCTGATGATCTTGATAACTTCATCCAGGTTGTCAACCGCGATCTTCAAACCTTCGTATATATGCTCTCGCTCCCGGGCGCGCGCCAGATCGTAATTTGTCCGGCGCGTGATGACATCGTGACGGTGCTCCAGATAGTAATGCAGCGCCTGCTTGAGGTTGAGTAGCTGGGGTACGCCGTCTACCAACGCCAGCATATTGACGCCGAACGTGGTCTGCAACTGGGAGTGCGCGTAGAGATTGTTCAGCACAACTTCAGGAACCGCATCCCGCTTCAGTTCAAAGACCAGGCGCATGCCGTCACGGTCTGACTCGTCACGGATGTCAGCGATTCCAATGATCTTCTTTTCGTTGATCATCCCGGCGACACGTTCTATCAGCCTCGACTTATCCACCTGGTAGGGGATCTCCAAAACGACTATCCGTTCGCGTCCGCTCTTGGGCGTTTCAACCACCGCCCGGGCTCTGATAACAACCCGCCCGCGACCCGTGCGAAAGGCGTCGCGCACACCGGTCAAACCGTAAATCAAACCGCCAGTGGGGAAATCCGGTCCATGTACATGTATCATCAAGTCATCCGGTTCAAGCTCCGGGTTCAGGTTCCTGACGATTTCCTCCGGATATGACTCCTCCAACAACAACCGGTTCAGCAGTACATTATCTTCATCAGGTTCTTTATCGACCAGTTGACGCCTGATAGAATCAGTCAACTGAACGTGAGCGAAAAGCTCCGGAGTATGGATGCAGTCCCCCTTAAGCAACTTATTCAGATCGCTCGCGATTGCCTTGCGCAAGGAATATGAAACATGCCCTGATTCCTCAAACATCTCAAACTCATTCCTGGTTTCCGGTGAGAGCTTGTCAAACAGGTAAGTCGAAAGTGAATCATAGGCTTCGCGCAGCTTGGTGATGAAACCGACCGGATCAAGGAAGCTGCGTGGATTAAATAATGGGTATTTAGGATCGTCGATGAGCTCAATCAGGGCGTCGATGATCTCGCTGAGATTGTGCGGAGGAACATTGGTCGCCATACCCACAGCGATGCCGCTCGAACCGTTAACCAACAGGTTGGGTATGCGCGACGGGAGGACAGACGGTTCCTGCAGCGATTCATCATAATTGGGTACGAAATTGACGGTTTCCTTGTCGATATCGGCAAGCAGTTCTTCCGCCATCTTCTGCAGCCGTGCTTCGGTGTACCTCATTGCCGCAGCGCCGTCTCCATCGATGGAGCCGAAGTTGCCCTGACCTTCTACAAGCGGATATCGCAGCGAGAAAGGCTGCACCATCCGAACCAGGGCATCGTAGATCGCCGCATCACCGTGAGGATGATACTTACCCATAACATCACCGACGATGCGGGCGGATTTTTTAAACGGCTTCCCGGCGCCCAGACCCAGTTCGTTTATTCCGTAGAGTATTCGTCTGTGGACCGGTTTCAGCCCATCCCGCACATCGGGCAGCGCCCGCTGAACTATGACTGACATCGAATAGTCAAGGTAGCTGTCCCGCATCTCATCTTCGATTGAGCGGGGCTTAATGTTTTCGCCCGGCATATTATTCATTACGGCTACTTAATCCCTTTCCGACTTGTCTTTTTCGGTTTATCACATACCATTGGATGATATCAACTTTGTACAAAATATAACAAGGTTGTCATACGAAAGCAAAGGATGAAGGATGAAGGATGAAGGATGAAACACGAAAAAGATAATTAGTAGTTTGATCGTGTGAAAGCTATAAGGTTCGAAAGTCATGAGCTCCGGCGTGCCATCTCAGCTCTCTCATTAGATTGATTCCGGTCTTTTCTGAGGCAGTAACCGTTAAACATCCTCATAATTCACCATTAACCTCTTGTGAGTCCGAACTTCAATTTATATATTGTAACCTTGAAATTCCACGGATGGAGATAATTAAACTATCTCTCATCCGTTCGGCATCCAATCCTAAGCGAAGAAAAACATCCTAAATAGTGCCTGTTGAAAAACTCATTGAAATCGTCACCAATCCGCTGGCAGACGCCCTCGTCTGC
>CAYYHI010000083.1:0-13277 GCA_964471745.1 uncultured bacterium
CTAAACGCTCGTCGCCATTCGTGCCAGGCACATATTTCTCGATTGCCAATGCTGATGAGGCAATTAGTGCAAAGCACAAAATGCAGGCGAAAAAGATTTTACATTTGAACATTTTGAAACTCCAGTTTTGTGAAAAAAGTATGTTGATTATTATTTTACATGGTTTGAGGCTGGGGATGCAGGGCAGTGGAGAAGCAAGTGATATAACCTTGCTACTAATCAGAGCCTCCTCTTCTCTTCATAGAAGCAACGTGCATGTGAGTGGAAACAGCGCTTAAAAGGCAATTCCCAAGCGAATCAACCTGATTTGAGCGGCAATATAACAACGGTATTATGGTTTGTCAAGCAAAATGGATTTGAATCGTAAAAAAATTCAATGCCAATAGCACAATAGTAACATTATTGTATAGTTTTACGGCTTTAGTAAAATTTGGTGGTGTCTTTTGATGGTTGTTATTCCCGCGAAACAGTCTGTCTGAGAACGTGAAAAACGCACAGAATCTCATCATTCCATCGAAAGATGGAATCCAGTAACGCACTTAATATCAGCAACTTCTCTGGATTCCGACTTCCGTTGGAATGATGAATCCCGAAGGCACTAATTAACCTATTTCAGCCTCACCAAAGTAATCCGCAGTGAAAAGAAATATCTGAGCGTCCTTTTCCCGCCAGCTTCCGGGCGGCAGACCGGCTTTGCGGCAGACTCCGTCGAGAAACTGCACGCGGTTCCAGCCAATCTCAACCGCCACCTGAGGCAGCAGCAATCCCTGATAAAACCCCTTCTTTATCATGATACCGTGCCTGCCGACCTTAAGCTCGTTTGTATCTTCAACCAGTTTCATCTCACCAAGCACCGTGATCTCAAACGAGACCAGTTGCAGCTCGCTCTCAGAAAGAGGCGGGAATCGCGGGTCATCAAACGCTGTCTGACGGGCAATCTTCTTGACCAGCTCACTGAGGGGCTCAGTTGGCGAGATGTTGCCGATGCAGCCGCGCAGGCGACCATCTATCTTAAGCGTCACGAACAGACCGCGCTGCTCACTCAGAACCGGGAAGGTATGGTCCATTTTATCTATCGGGTAAGGCTTTTCAAGTATCGCCTCATATATGGACTGCTTTGCCAGGGATAATAAGTATCTCTGTTCCTCCCGGCTGAACGTCAATCCCGAACCGGTTTGAGTCTTGCTGTGAGTCTGCGTCTCAGCCTTATTCCTTCGGTTCTTGAGTTCACCCCGATATATCGCCGCCGCCAGATAACCGACAACCTGACTCCGCACACCTCCCGGTACGTCGCCGGATGTTTTGTGCCTGAGGATTTCCACGTTACAGTTGCCCGCCTTTTCCGCCGCAGCGAGCAGAGCGGATATCGGCATACCGCCGCAGGCTTCAAGTTCATGGCGCTGACAGCCGTAAGCCAACCCCTTGGCATCCATATCCTCAATATATTCAATCACATCGGCATCGAGGCGATAGGCTTCTTCATACCCGTGATAGTGCGATAGATCGCTTGATGCAACAATGAGGATGTCATCGCTTATTATTCCAGCAAGGGCATTACCCAAATCCCGGCTCACCTCCCAGTCTACGATACCGATAACCACCGGAACGAGTTTGAAATCACCGAGCGCAACCTGTAGGAAGGGAAGTTGAACCTCCAGTGAATGCTCAGCCGGCGCAGCGAACTCAGCCGTATGTCCCTGATATGAAGCCTGAACAAGATCCCCTCCAGCTTCAGCCAATCTGCTGGATAAGTCCTCGTCGACCGGGATTTCTCCCAACGGAGTGATATAAGCGCCGGATGGCATAATCGAAGCGAAGGGGAACGACATCATGTGCGAAGGCGCCAGAACAATAACCGAACTGTATTGACGCCCCTGCACCTGTCGGTAAGCCCAGCCCGCCACGGGACCGGAGTATACATAACCCGCATGTGGGGCAATTAGTCCGAAAGGATCCTTGCCTGTCTTTAATTCAGCCTGTTTCATGTAATCCAGGACTATTTTCCTTAGCTCATTCGGTTCCGACGGATAGAATCCCTGGGGTCCGGCAACTGCAGGTCGGCGGATGCGTCCGGAACTTCCTTTATGTCCAGTCATATCACCTCCTTGTTGAACATCATGAATGCTTATTAATAGGGGCAGTTAATAGTTGTATTAATAATCAGTTAGTGTCATGTCAACGCATTATTGTAGGGGCGACCGGCGGTCGTCCTATGCGTAAAGTTGTAATGGTGCGGACGACCACCGGTCGCCCCTACGCCGGACACATCAAAATCAGGTTGACGCCACACTAGTATTCAGTCCCAGAATTGCCTATGGCGCTGGATGGCAAATTTGTGGTTGTTGACCAAATGCTTCGATATTGCGGGGAGAGCCGACTTCAGTCGGCTACCTTATGCGATTGTTGAATCTGTAAAGGAACAATAATGAAGCCGACTGAAGTCGGCTCTCCCCGCCGGAATCCAGCTTATAATTATTATTACGATATTGATTATGAGTGGTTTTATCAATCCTGTTAGTAGGTAATATAAGACAAAAACAGAGAAAAAAAAGGGAACCTTGCGGTTGCCCTTTTTTTTTAATCCGGTTTAGCGGGTGTAACGGCATCTGTTAATAGTTTATGCCTATACCAGGACCGGACCTGACTTCGTTTGTAAGAACCCCAATCCAGCGACAAAATTCATCGCCCTGCAGCATGATTACATTGTTTTTCAGCAACTTAAATAGCTATCGCTGGATTGGGGACACATCGTAGGATCAAAAATCACACAACACAAAGAAGCTGAGTACTAATTTATAATGATTTGTTTGAAAAAAGTTTCTTTATTGTTTGAAAATTCCGTTACTTACAAAACTTTTTATTTTTTCTTATAAATGCCTCACTTATCTCATTTATGCTGAATCCGGAACCGCGTTTTACAGGAAGGACCTCATCTGTCACGTCCGGAAGCAGTCTGCGGTAACGGATTGCAGTGGGTACACCGATCAGCGCTTCAAGTGTCGCCTTGAACAAGTACGGGTAGCGCAGCATTCTCAAGAGAAGCAGCAATTCATGACAGATCAGGGATGCCGGATATTTTAGGATCCGGTACAGCGGTTCGTTCCTGGCAATCAACCACAGCCTGTTTCGGTGGGTAAGATAACGTGAAAACTGCGAGCCCACCGGTGCGCCGCCTCTCCTGTGCCAGCACACGGCTTCAGGAACATACCAAGCCTCCCAGTTCCTGCGCCAGGCTCGCCAGGCAAGATCGGCATCCTCGTAGTAGCTGAAGAACGACTCCGGAAATACCTCGCCGTCAGGGGAGATGTCGCGCAGCATCTCACGTCTGTAAAGAGCCGCCGCTGCGCAGGCGCCGAACACCCGTTCAGCGTTGTTTCTGGTTCCGTCATCGATCCGACCGGCATCCCGGTCCTTGACCCTCCTGCTGCCGTATATCTCGATGCCTGTGGAATCGATCACCGGCTTGCCCCGGATGAATTGTTTCTCCCTGAGCAGCTTGCCGGTCATCGAACCGACCCGCGGGTGCGACGCGGCAAATTCAATCAGCCTGGTCAGGAAATCTCCTGCCAAACGAGCATCCGGGTTCAGGGTCAGTATCCATTCCGATTCCGCTGCTGAGATGCCGATATTGTTGCCTTTGGCAAAGCCTTCATTGGTTGAGCGACGAATGAGCTTCACCGTCGGGAATTTGTCTGCTACAAGATCAGGCGTGCCGTCAGTGGAAGCGTTATCGACAACTATAATCTGTTTAATCGGATGTGATTGCCGGATGAGGCTATCGAGGCAGGTAACGATGTCACGGGCGGAATTCCAGCTCACAACCACGGTGGCAACTGATGGTTTGTAGTTCGAATCCATACTTAACCGCCAATCTTCAACAGCGACTTGAGATTGACTGCCAGCCGCTGCAGGGAGGGCGTCAATCCGCTGCCTAAAATCCTGCTGGAAGCCCGGTATATCCATACACCGGCTATGACCAGACTTAGGCAAAGCGCCCAGGCTGCGCCCTTCGTTCCCATGAAATACGCGCCCGGTAACAGCAGAACCACCAGCAAGATCAAGCTGCCCGTAGAGACCAGCGCGACCTTGGCGGCTTTACCGATACCATAGAGGATATTGCCTGCGACATAAAACACGCCTTCAAACGGCGCTGCTATAAGCATTATAGCAAGCAGCGGCAGCGATCCGGCGTAATCTGCACCGAGGAGCTTATACAACTCACCGGCAATCAGCCAGCATCCGAACGCCGCCATGAAAAGTCCGATCCATATATAGATCGTAGTTTTTTCAAACAGCGCTTTCAGCTCCTCCTTGCGATTCATTGCCGAAAGCTGTGAGACATACGGCAGAACCAGGATGCCTACCGCCTGGGTTATGGCTGAAAAAATCCTGTAAACCTGCTTGGCGCCGTTGTAAACGCCGACTATCGCAGGATTGTAGATAATCCCTAACACCAGAGTATCAGCGCTGTTCATGAAACTATTAGCCAGACCGATTGGAAGCGTGTAAACGCCGTATCCGGCGATCTTCGAGATGGCGGGAATATCAACGTGACCGATCAAACGTGTGCCCAAACCGAAACTGAGTGCAAGCATGCTCGAAGCCACGGCGGCGATTATATTAGCCGTTAGTACTTCACGTGCGACGAGACTATCCCTGCTCATCGCCAGAAAGATAAAACCAATAATCGAACCGAGGAAGTATACTGCTTCAATGAAGAACAGCCTGGCAGTTCTGTACCTGACCTGCTGAGTGAAAAAACCGAAATCCCTGAAGAAGAAAGCTGCCATCAAGACGTACACGAGTCTCAGGTCGGCGGCTTCGATTCTCAACGCCGTTGCGGCTAACGGTGAGATCAATTGAACGATTATACCACAGACGATATAGAATATTGCGCTCATGTACAATCCAGACCGAATCACCCTGTTATACTGATCCGGTTCGGAAGCGAAACGAACCATCGGATTTAGTATGAGGGATTTGTTAAGTAGAGCGATTACCATATACAACTGAAACACAAGGCTGTAACGACCGAATTCACTAACTGAAGCGAGATTGGGGATTATAATGAGGATTAATGATAAGCCGTAAAACAAGGGCAGTGTGCGTGAAGCCATCGCCCAGGTGAAGAGACCTGCGTGTCGAGCGAGGTTCAAGCGGGCTCTCCACTCCCGGATGTAACTGCCGCACCTGATTCGCTAACCGGCGATACAGGCGTTTTTTCCTTCTTTGTCAGGAGTTCGCTGCGGTGATACAGCAGTCTGTTCAGTTCCGATTTCAAGGTTGCTTCATCCAAACTTTTCGCGACAAACTTGCCGTTTTCCACCAGTGATACCGAACCGGATTCTTCGGAGACTACAAGAGCGACCGAATCAATATCTTCGGTAATCCCGATTGCCGCCCGGTGCCTGGTTCCCAAGGTCTGATCGATGTGAATATTTGATGAAAGCGGGAGAATGCAATGGGCGGCGACTATGGTATTCCCGGAAATAATTACCGCGCCGTCGTGCAGAGGTGTGCGCGGGAAAAAGATCGAGACCAGCAGGTCCCAGCTCACCTCGGCTTGAACCTGTACGCCGGTTTCTATGACGCCTCTGATGCCGGTTGTTCGCTGGAACACTATCAGACCACCGAACCGTCGGCGCGAGAGTTCCATGGCAGCTTTGGTTACTTCGGAAACGACCTTTTCGCCGCTGGTTTTGAAGAACGTCCTCATGAAGCCAAGCTCGCCGATTCGTATCAGCGCGCGCCTCAGTTCGGGTTGAAAAAGAATGACGAAAGCCACCACCCAGACGGCGCCGATCGACTGAATTAGCCATGAAACGCCGCTTAATCCCAACAGTTGAGCCAACGAACCGCCCAACAGAATCACCAGCAGACCGGCGAACATCTGGGTTGCCCTCGTACCGCGCATGATACGGTAAACCTGGTAAAAGATAAAGGTTACCAGCAGGATATCGAAAAAATCGATGAACCCGATAGACAGAAAACCGATCTTGAATAACTCCATCCGATGAAACCTGTTAGATTACTGAATGAGGGCTATTAAAACCACACCGTTGGTCATTCTGAACAACGTGAAGAATCTCACCAACCTGTCCGGTCATAACACCGCTTTCCTGTGAACTGTAAACTCCTTCAAATACAATGGTTCGAGACTGTCAGCCGGTTGAAGCGACTGTCGATCCGTTCGCCAGATATTCATTCCGATTTGACCGATGAACGATGCCGATGCCCGCATTTCAGGAATAAATATAACATTACTTATGCTTTCTGAAAACGATTCTGAGGCTTCAGGTATTATTGCGAGAGAATTCCCAAGCTTTTCAACCAGTTCGCTCTTTATCGCATCTGCGCCCTCACCGCCGATGATTGAACGTTCGGAGATGCGCCTACATAATTCATCAACATCGGCGAGAAATGGATCACCAACAGGCAGTAAATCACCTTTATTGTGCTTATACAATCTGCCGAAAACCTCACCGCGCCGGGCTACGGTGAGCGGGCATAACCGGTAATCCGAACCGCTGTCAAGCCTGTTACTTATATGGGCATAGATCCGCTGCGCCAATCCGTCGAGGGTTATCACCGGAACTATTGTTGCGCCGACTCCCAGTGCGAATCCCTTGGCGAAGGATAGCCCGACGCGCAGTCCGGTAAATGAACCCGGACCGATGGAAACCGCGACTACATCAATATCCGTACTGCGCAATCCGCTTGACTCAATGACCTTCCCAACCATACCGGGCAGGGTTTCATTATGCCGGCGGTTGGTAACCTCGGCGACTTCATCCAGTTGAATCCGTCCTTGAAAGATTGCAGCCGAGCAAACCGATGTGGCGGTTTCTATGGCAAGCAGAACCGTATCCTTTCGGGTCATCATTTCTTGAAGATAACCATATAAGATTGCTTTGTAAAGAGGTAAAAGGGGAGTTTTTCAAGGGGGAGCACAGACACTCTTGAGTTCTTTGAATTATTCAATTATTAGTTCGTTTTGTCATTCCCACGCAGCAGTGTGTCTGAGAATAAGAGATTAGACTGCTGTCACCTCTCCGCAGGTGACAGCAACACTATGATAGGGTTATAATTAGGCTGTCACCTGCGGAGAGGTGACAGCAGCTTTGAATCATTTTCAGACAGACTGGCAGGTGGGAATCCAGACTCCTGTATAACCTCGGATACATAAGTTATTGTTTTGAAAGTTATTATAATCAAGATGCCTCTGGATTCCAAATCAAGTTTGGAATGACGAACTTGGATTTGAAATGACGAGCTTGGATTTTCCGAATAAATCAAAGAACTCACTCTTGTCTGCGCGATAGAAACGCCAAACCTAAAGAGTAGAACCTCGTCTACTTTCTAACTTTTCAACTTTTAAACTTCTATTCGACAGGGCTACTCCTTCATAATCTCTTCATATCTATCCGCTGCGGCTTTGGAGGCTCTGCACATCATGGTCAATACGTGAGCCAGCTCCTCCGAAGGTCTGCCGTCCGGCATGATTTTCTGATGAATGTTGGGATAATTTGCCACCAGCCTGGTGTAGATATCGGCGCTTATGTCAAGTTTCCCGGATGCCATTGTATTCTCCTGCTTTATGGGTTACTTTAAGCAAAAAACCACTCTACCTGATACACACAAGCTTGCCGATCCTGACTTCATCGCCTGCCGTCAGTTGAGCGATGTATATTCCCGAAGGCAGGGAAGCAGCGTCGATGACCGCGTGATGGTATCCCGCCGCTTGAATTCCATAATCATAAGCAGCCACTTCCCGACCGGTGAAGTCGATGACCCTTAAAACTGTTCGGCTCGTGCGGTTGAGGCTGTAACTGATACGCGTCTGAGCGTTGAACGGGTTGGGATGGATCGACCGGATCGTGAACTCTGTGGGCAGGTCAGTTTCGGGTGTGGCAACAAAACGCGGCTGCATAAGAAGGAAGCTGAACCGATCGTTGCACTCAACCATTTCCTCCTCGGAACCTGCACAAACCCACCAGTTGAACTGTGTCTCAAGATCGACGTTGAAGAAACCGGTGTCAGGCAGGACATCCATTGAATTTTCATCCAGAGCTACCATGATAGAATCGTCACCTGTCTGGAAACAGAGCAGGTAGCTGACTTCGTCCTCCGGGTCTGGATCGATAGCCGGTTCCCAGGTGAAGGTTCTTTCCTCGCCGGTATAGAGCGTATCTTCGTCTTCCGGTTCGAGCAGATTGAATGGCGCTGGCGGACCACCGATAATGTTTAAGAGTATAGTTATGGCTGTTTCACCGCCGACACCGTCATGCAGGAAGACCAGTTGGGCTTCGTAATCGCCGGGCGGCAGTTCGGCGATAATCCCCAGGTCGAACATCTGGCTTTCACCGGCGGCTATCTGACCGGCGTCCGGATCGATCGTTATCCAGTCGCGCCGCCGGTCGAGCTGCCACATATCGATCCGATCATCGTCACCGTCATTGGCAATATCGATAAACACCCAGCTATAGGGATCGAACTGATTGGTGATGAAAGCTCCGCCGGCAGAACCCTCCACCTGCGAGCCGAGATCAGCTACAAAGATCGTGTCACCATTGTCCGGATTCATCTTATGAACATGCTGCCTGCCGCCCTGGGGATTGTGGAAGATGTACAACGGATGACCGTCGGGATCATACTCCCAGTACGCAAGACTATACACGCGTAATCCCTTGCGGTCAATCGTTGCTACCACTTCGCCGGTCTCCCTGTTGACACCGGCGATGCCCTGCGTGATGGTGGAAACCCAGAGCAGTTCACGGTCAGGGTCCCAAGCCAAAGCTTGATTGATGCCATAAGGACCATCGAAGACTGTCGCGACCTCTCCTTCGAGGGTTATACCGGCGATGCGGCTACAACCGGAACCCCAGATGAGTTCGCCGTCCCAGGCGAGGTCTCGCATTCCGTTGGAACCGTCTAATGCACCTGGCTGGGGAAGAGTATCCAGCAATTCACCATCGCGGTCCAGAATGTATATTACATCAGGTTCATCGATGCGCCCCCATTTGTTTGCTCCGGAGATGATATAGTGTTCCCCATCGAAAACAACGCCTTCAAGTCGGTTGTCCTCAAGCGGTTGACCAACGAGTAGAGATTCACGCAGATCCCACGGGTTGGCGTCGGCGCCGCCCGGAAGCCTGCGCTCGGTTGTATAGGTCAGTGGACCATTGCCGCCATTAAAGATTTGAATTCCTATGTGTTCCTCTTCAAATCTGCGAAGAGTGACGTCTACTTCGTTCACGCCACCAACAAGGTTGCATTCAGCGTGGAGCAGTGCGACGTTCAGTTCGAACTCTCCCTCTTCGTCGATGTTGACTTCTTCGATAAGCGGCAGGTAGTCTTCGGCTGTGAAAGTAAATTCGTAATCACCCAACGGAAGATCAGCAAATGTATAGTTGCCGTTATGGTTGGAAAAGCGCTGAATGATGTATTCATCCATATCTATCTGAGTACCGGCGATCGCTACATTGTCCGTGGCATCCGTTATAACGCCAATAACTGTTGCAGTTGGGGAAGCAACGGAAACGACCGCTGCAATCTCAATCAAGGGCATATCTTCGAGGTCGGTCTCAATATTGATCAGGAACGGATATACGCCTTCTTCGGCATCCTGTGAAGTGATGATAACGTCCACGTTGAGTTCGTTATTACCGGGAACGACGCCGCTTTCGGGCTCTATGGAAACCAAATAGACCTCCTCGATGCCGTCGTCCATGACATACCATGTTTGACCTTCACCGTTCAGCCACAGGTTGAAACCATCGTGCTCAATTCCGTACAGCGACTGATTCAATTGAGTGTCCTGAATAATTTCAGCCCGATCGTCTTCGACATTTATCTGCCACAGGTGGGGATCTTCTCCGGAGAGTATCCAGATATGTCCTTCTTCGTGCATTTCTACCCAGGCTGGCGAGACAGTCCAAGATTCTTCGAGGTTGTTGCAGTCGATCCTCCGCAGATTATCACCGTCCGTATCACACTGGCGCAGAGTGCGATCCTCTCCCCACATCAGACCGGTGTACCAAAGATTTTCACCGTCCCAGGCGACGCCGAAGACGGGACCTCCTTCGACCCTGATCTCTTCAAACACATCTCCTTCACGATCGAGGTGAAATATCCTGCCCTCGCGTTCATCGCCGATGTAACCGATCCAGAAGGCTTCACCGTCGAAACACAAACCGATGTGTACATTACCCTCGATGTTGATGTTATCCACGATTTCACCGTCGAGGTTCACGCAGGTTAACTGTTGACGATCATAATCCAGCCCCCACATCAGTTCACCGTCCCAGGCGAGTCCCGCCCAGAGTCCACCATCGATTCTGAATTCGTCGATAATATCGCCAAGGTCATCTCTGCGGGGGCCCCGATTTTGACGGTCGCGTTCTACCCTCGGTCTTACGGCATGAAGGTTGACCTCGATGTCATCCTCGCCGATGTTAATGAGGTTCAGTTCGACAATCATCTCATCGTTGACATCGACTGCAATCGCAAAACCGAACGGTTCCACCACGAGCTGGCACATGGCTGCGGCTGGCAGGAGGATAATGGCGAGGGTTGTCAGAAGTTTGTTATAACGCATTGTTTCAGTCTCCTCTGAAAAAAGAAGGGCTACTATGAAAGGATTCTATGGTCGGAAGAGACGAGTTGGAAAGGGGGCGTCCCTTCAATCTCGACTGCTGAAAATCATTATTAACGCTGATGTAAACAAGTTAATACGGAAATATCGAAAAGGCAACAAAAATAAACGAGTGAGAAAGTTACAAGTGGCAAGTCGCAAGTTTTGCACCCCTGCGTACTAAGGGGAAAGGCAACCGGTTACTTCACCAGCACAACCTTCATCTGCGAAGCGTGACCTGCCGCCGCATAACGCAGCATATACACACCGCTCGTCAGACCGGATCCATCAAATACAACTGTATAAACGCCAGCCTGTAATCTGCCGGAAACAAGCTCCGTGACCAGCCGCCCCGACAGGTCATACGCGTTCAGCATAACATCAGCCGCTTCAGGCAGGGAGTAACCGACACGCAACATTGAGTTGAACGGATTGGGATACGCCGCCAACAGCTTGTATTCAGTCAACAAAAACGATTGTTCTCCTTTAACGCCTCGCGGATCGGTGAAACGGTAAATCCCTACATTTGTACCATCCGCTACATAGATCAGACCATCTTCCGACAGGGCAACTCCCAAAGCTTCCCCCGGTGTATCATAATATCCCACTTCTTCCGGATTTTCAGGATCGTCAATGGAGATGACATATAAACCGCTTTCTCCGTCCGATACGTAAGCATAGTCGTCGGAAACCGTGATGTCTTTAGCATACCCCGGTGTATCATAATATCCCACTTCTTCCGGATTTTCAGGATCGTCAATGGAGATGACATATAAACCGCTTTCGCCGTCCGCTATGTAAGCGTAATCGCCGAACAGGGTGACACCAAGGGCACAATCCGGTGCGTCGCAGTAACTCACCTCATCCGGGTGTTCCGGATTACTAACGTCAACGATGCGCAAACCTTCCCAATTGTCCGCTACGTAAGCGTAATCACCGGACAGGGCAACGCCACAAGCACGACCTGGAGTGTCATAGTAAGCCACCTCGTTCGGGTCCTGAGGGTCACTAACGTCAACGATGCGCAATCCTTCAAAATCGTCTGCTACATAAGCAAAATCGCCGAACAAGGCGACGCTTCTGGCAGATCCTGGTGTGTTGTAACGCCCAACCTCGATTATGTTCTGATTGTCGCTGATGTCCACAATACGCAAACCTCTTTCGTCATTTGCCACGAAAGCGTAATCCCCGGACAGGGCAACGCTGTTTGCATACCCCATTATACTGTAATTACCAACCTCGTCAGGGTTCTGTGGGTCGCGGACGTCCAAAATGCACAAACCTCCTCCACCGTTTGCGATATAAGCGTAATCCCCGGACAGGGCAACGCTGTTTGCATACCCCGGTGTGTCATAGTAACTCCCTTCGAACGGGTATTGAGGTTCTCTAACATCCACTATACGTAAACCTTCCCCATCGTCGGCTATGTAAGCGTAATCGCCGAACACGGCGACACCAAGGGCACAGTCCGGTGTATCGCAGTAACCCACCTCATCCGGGTGTTCCGGGTTACTGACATCAATGATACGTAAACCTTCATTCCAATCAGCAACATAGGCGTAATCACCGGACAGGACAACGTCATGAGCACGCCCCGGTGTGTCGTAGCAACCCACCTCGTTCGGGTTCTGAGGGTCGCTAACATCAACAATGCTCAAACCTCTTGGCGCATTTGCTACGTAGGCATAACCATCAGAAAGGGCGACGCTATAAATCCACTCTGGTGTGTTGTAGTGCCCCACCTCGGTCGGGTTCTGAGGGTCACCGATGTCCACGATGCGCAAACCATCTCCACCGTTCGCTACATAGGCGTAATCACCAGACAGGGCGACGTTGTATGCATTCGCACGCCTCGGTGTGTCGTAGTAACCCACCTCTTCCGGGTTCTGGGGGTTGCTGACGTCCACGATGCGCAAACCGCCTCCACCGCCTGCTATGTATGCGTAATCACCGGACATGGCGACACTATATGCATGCCCACGTGTGTCGATGTAACCTACTTCGTTCGGATTCTGAGGATCACTGACATCCACGATGCGCAAACCGTTATTACCGTCAGCTACATAAGCGTAGGTTCCGGAAACCGTGATGCCTTTGGCTGACCCTGGATTATAGTCCCAGTAGCCGATGATGTGAGGATTATCCGGATTGGATACGTTCACAATCTGCAAGCCGGAATATCCAGTGGCAACGTACGCCAATTCACCAACAACAACGACATCACTCGCAGAATCCCATTGATTGTAAATCCGTCCAACCTGTTCGACGTTTTCGTGATCCTGGGCGGACAGATCTGATGATATGATGGCGATGGCTATGAATGTGAGGATAGTAATTCTGAAGCGCACGGTATACTCTCCTTAACGATTAGTATTCTATCAAGTTCGTCATGTTCTCAATATAAATCTGCTGTTTGATCTAAGAAAATGTCCTGTGTCACATTTGTTAAATAGGGGGATAGAATTTTTATGTTCACCACAAAGTCACAAAGGCACAAAATAGGTCAAATCCAGCAGCAATGACCCCATAAGCTCAAAGAAAATAAACCTGCCCAGCAAGCTGGACGGGCTACACAACGTGGCAACTCCAACTTTCACACTTTTACACTTTCAAACTTTCACACTTTTACACTTTTTACTTGATT
>CAYYHI010000084.1:0-13150 GCA_964471745.1 uncultured bacterium
TAGAGCGTATCATGAACGCCGGGATCACCATCCACAATCAAAGCGAACTCGGCGATCGAACCGGGGATCGTGACTTCTGCAGCCGAGACCGTCAGGTTGTTGCCCTGCGGTTCGACCTCTTCGTCAATAGGGATTTCCGGATAGTGACAATTGTTGGCAATTACTTGAACAAAGGGTGAGAACGATATCAATCTTGCCGTAAGTTCTCCGGCATCGCGTCTTCCATTGTTAATCAAACTGACTGTAAGCTCGGTTACACCTCCAGGTTCAAGGTCATCTTCCGGTAATGCAAAACCAATCGTTAGATTGGGCGCCATAACCTCCAGTTGAACGCCCGCCATGATAATCGGGAATTCACCATCAGGGGTAATGCTGAGGCGTAACTCCAATATCTCACAATCCGGACAACCATCGAGGATACCGATCGGGAAAGGTTCCTCAATCCTGATAGTTACTCCGGGATCTATCGGAGCCAACTGGCAAGCGACCAGCTCGACCGTCGCCCAGGCTGAAAGACTTTCCAGCAGGACTGTCGCTGCCGGTGTTTGACGATCGGATGTATTCTGGAGATCAAAAAATAACTCTCCTTCCTCATCGGGATTGAGAACTCCATCGCCGTTGCCACCCGCTTCATCATCATATTCCACATCCGCTAAGGCGATATAAAAATCAGCCTGCTCCACCTGGATGGAAGTATTCACAGGATAGAGATTCTCTCCAGTTATGGTGATATTCAGATCGCCCTCTTCGAGATTACCACGCTCGAAAGTGAAAACTGAAAATCCGATCTCATCCGTCCTTGAAACCGCCTGAAAATCCTCTCCGTTTGTAAGACATACAGTCGCATTCGGTACCGGTTGAGGTTCATCCTCATCAGTCACCACGTGAACTGTGAATTCGGTGGCATCCGGATTCAACGATTGTGAAAACTCAGCCCGAATGCTCTGCGGCACGCCAACCCAACACCACTGCCCGGGATCACCGTAATAGCGGAAGCTTGAATAATAACCGTAGATATAATCGACGTCATCAGCAGGCATCACGCGTGCAAGATTTGCGATAGTATAGTTGCGCGCCCAGCCATAGCAACCGATTTGATGCAGGAAAACACTTTCTATGAATCCTCCGGCGAGAGCATTGGCAACGTTTGTGCGAGGGCTTCCGTTATGACCAAATCCGGCAGATGGACCGCGCATATCGTCTGGGGTTCCCATTCGGAAAGCACGGTTAAACGCTCCTGATAGTGTCGATGAACTAACCAGGAAATGAAATGGATAGACACCCGTTGCTTCAATCTCATCGGCATCGAAATCGTTTTGATGTGCCCTGACAAGAATAAAATTACACTGGTTGTTGTAAAGATCGCGTACCATCGGAGTCGGATCATTTACGTCATTGTCCGCCCAGTAGCTGCTGGTCACGTTAAAACCCTGCCTTGTGAGGACTTCCGTAACCCATTTACCTGTGTATGATGGAGATTTGTCATTTTCAACGCTGCACATCCCTACTCCAACACCGGCAGTAGTGTACCAATCGAGATCATCGGTGTAAGGTTCATATTGATAAGAGATAGCGCGTCTGACAGCACAGATCAGGTTTCCTTCGTCCAGACAGTTAAACGATCCGACGGTAACATCAGCGAGTGGGTCGTCACCCTCAAGCTGAGCGAAAAAGACATCGTAATATCCATCCCCACCAGTCTGAAATGGTATTTGCAATGGTGGGTCTGCATTTTCATTACCGAATAACACAAGATATTCGAAGTTGAATTCGCGGTAAACATCCTGGATCATTACTTTAAGTTGAATTTCATCAGTGGCTTCAGGATCAAATGTGAGTATCTCAACCGGATGACCGAATGCGTATTTCCAATCAGAGAATTCGGTTACGACTTCAGGCGGATCTTCGTTAGCAACCAGCAGATAACCGCCGGGGGGATACTCCAAAGGATTGTCGCGGCGCGGTGGATTGACCAGCAGAGCATCAAGCATTCGGTCAAATGCTTGCGAAGGGATTCGTTCCCTGTCGATAACTTCATTTACCCCCTGACCACCGATGTTCCTGATCTCAACGTCAATCGATTCGGATACCAGGTACTCGCCCGCTTTCGCATCCCACCTGACCGGATAGTAAACCAGATGAACCATCCGCACTCCGCGCATGACCATCGGCTGACCCATCACCACCGGTTCGGGTGGAAATATGCCGTCGGGCTCAACGTCCATCAACGGAGGTTGACTTGCAACGCGTTTCTGACTACGGACATTGTAATAGAGCTCAAGTCTGCCATAATCGGGAACTCTCACCCAGCGACCGACAGCCGGCAGTTCGGGCATCCCCGGTTGGTTGATCAGTCCTTTGTTGCGGATCAGCCATTCGACGCCCTCCAAACCGTTTTCCCCCTCGATTCTCGGAATGGTTAACGTAAGCTCAACGGAGGTGGCGCTTTGGACAACCTCAATATTCACCGGTGAGTCGGCAGTCGCGGGAATATACCGTTGAATCGACGGCTCCTCCATCGAGGTCTGCAATTGAGACGACAGCGCCGATCCGCTTACAAGGATCGTTATCACAAATGCTGCTAAGGTCGAGAAGGACAACTTCAAATTCTTCATATTTCGCCTCCGGTTTCTGAGGTTTTAATGCCAGGAAGGATTATCTGATATGTAATTTTGCCCTTAAGTGCTTGATAATTCTGTTCTAAAGAGCTCGAAAATCAGTGGTGTCCCTTGATATTTGTCATTCTGAATGAAGTGAAGAATCTCGTTTTATTCCCCCACTGTTGGAGATTCTTCACTTCGTTCAGAATGGGTGTATGAAAGCTCTCATACAATATCAGTAATCTGCTAAGACTCTCAATTTAATAATATAAATCAGCACAGATTTCTTACTCAAACGACTCCGCCTCACTCGGGAAATTTCCTGACCTTATATCTTCACCGTACTTCTTCACTGCTTCCCTGACATCCCTTGCCATTTCGAGGTATTTGCGTACGAACTTGAACTTATACTGATCTGCCAACCCGAACAGGTCATAATTTACCAATATCTGCCCGTCGCAGTCCGGACCTGCCGCGATGCCGATGGTCGGGATCTTCAGACGCTTGGTTATCTCCCCGGCAAGTCCTTTGGGAATCTTTTCCAGAACGATACTGAAAACGCCAGCGTCCTGAACAGCTTCGGCGTTATGAATAATCCGCTCAGCTTCAAACGACTTCCTCCCCTGCAACCTATAACCGCCATAAACATTCACCATCTGCGGCTGCATCCCGATGTGTCCCATGACCGGTATACCGACTTCGATCAAGCGCCTTATCGTCTCGGCTATAGCTTCACCACCTTCGAGCTTCACCGCTTGTACGCGACCCTCCTTTAGACAACGTCCGGCGTTGAGGAGCGCCTGTTCGACTGAAGCCTGGTAACTCATGAAAGGCATATCAGCCACCAATAACGCCCGCTCCACGCCTCTGGAACAGGCTCGACAATGGTAGATCATATCATCAAGAGTCACTGGAATCGTATCTTTATGTCCTTGTATAACCATACCAAGTGAATCGCCCACAAGTATGATATCAATCCCCGCCTCGTCCTCGAGACGGGCAAACGTTGCATCGTAAGCAGTCAAGGCTGTTATCTTTTCACCCCTGTTCTTCATTTTAAAAATTTCTGAAGCTGTTACTGGAGATTTTCCTGCAGGCATAATTATATCCTGGATTAATGAATGGTGTCCCTTGATGGTTAGGTTTTAGAATTACAGAATTTATAATCAGTCATGGAGAATAACTCCCCCGCCTACGACCTGGTCACCATGATAAAACACCGCCGACTGTCCCGGTGCCACAGCCTTGACCGGATCTCTGGTTCTGACGATTAGCCGATCCTCGCCAAGTCTTTCCACAGTTGCATAAACGCCCGGATCGTGATACCTGATCTTAACGATAATATCGATATCAACATTATACAACATTGGACTAAGACTTCTTACTGACCCGACTCTGAACTCAGATCTTTCAAGTTCACTCTCGCTGCCAACCTGTACACGGTGCGTCTTCGGGTCGATAGCTGTCACGTACAGCTTCTTCCCGCCGCCAAGCCCGAGTCCTTTCCTCTGTCCTATTGTAAAGAAATGACATCCTGAATGCAAGCTTAAAACCCTGCCGGATCGATCTACCATCTCACCAACGCGAGCATTTACATCCACATCGGGATGAATCTTCTCCAACCATGAGCGGTAATCATCACCGGGGATAAAGCATATTTCCTGACTCTCGCCCCTGTCAGCCACAGGCAAGTCCAGCTCGCGGGCGATTGTGCGCACTTCACTCTTCGTCATCTCACCAAGCGGCAGAATGGTTAAGCGAAGCAGTTCAATCGGTATCTGCCATAAAAAATACGACTGCTCCTTATGAGGGTCAAGCCCTTTGAGCAGTCGCACGTCATTATTTTGAGCTATTTCTACACGTGCATAATGACCTGTCGCAAATCTCTCCAAACCCATCTCCCGTGCTTTATCCCACAACAATCCCCATTTTATAAGAGCGTTACATCCGACACAGGGATTCGGCGTGCGCCCGGCAAGGTATTCATTAATGAAGGGATCAACAACAAGCTGGCGAAATTCCGCACCTACATCAAGCTCATGGTGTGGAATACCGAGCATCTCGCAGACTCGTCCGGCTTCCTGAACGGCGTTTGCGATACGTGGATCCGTTCCGGTTGGACCATCGCTTGTGAAATCCGGGAGCTTGAGCGAAAAACCTTCAACCCGGTGACCGGCACGTTTCAACAGGGCTGCGGTAACGGAAGAGTCTACACCACCGCTCATCGCCACTGCGATCGAAGTTTTTTTCATATTGCCATTATACAAAATAACAAACCCGGACAGCAAGCCATCCGGGTTACCCGATTTGTACGTTTAGTATGCAAATATATCCTGCTACACCGCGATAACACTACCTGCCATTGCCCGCAATCGCTTCACCGAGTCGACAATCACTTCCGCTGTGCAGTCGATATCCTCTCTCGTGTTTTCACGTCCGATTGTAATACGTATCGATGACTGGGCTTCCTCGTCGGACAGACCGATGCCAGTTAAAACCGCCGATGGACTGGTACTTCCCGATGAACAGGCGGAACCCGATGATACCGCGATGCCCCTTTGATCGAGCAGCATCAGCAGCGCTTCACCCTCAACACCGTGGAAAGTAAGATTGAGATTGCCCGGCAAACGCCTCGTCGGATGACCGTTCAGGGATATTCTATCGAGTCTCTCGGTGATCTGATGATATAACGAGTCACGCAGAGGAATCAATTGCTGCGCTTCGTCATCGATCTGGGCAGCGCATATCTCCGCCGCCTTGCCCAGACCCACAATGCCCGGAAGGTTCTCAGTACCGACCCTGATGCCATTCTCCTGGTGACCACCGAAAGTTCGCGGCTGAACCTCCATCCCCCGGCGCATGTAAAGTGCTCCAACGCCCTTCGGACCATAGATCTTATGTGAAGAGATGGACGCCATATCAATATTCATCGCCTGAACATCGATATGAACCTTGCCGTAAGATTGAACTGTATCGGTGTGGAAAGTAACGCCGTGCTCCCTGCTCAGTGATCCAATCGCGCCGATATCATTTATCGTCCCGATTTCGTTGTTAACGTGCATTATGGAAACGAGAATTGTATCGTCGGTCAAGGCTTCAGCAACAGCTTCCGGCTTAACCTCACCGTAGCGATCCGGTTTAACCAAAGTTATTCTGAAGCCCCTTGCTTCAAGCTCGGTGGCGCTGTTTTTCACCGCGGGGTGCTCGATGCCGCCAACGACGATATGTTCTCCGTGCTGTCGGCGCTTCAAAGCATACCCAATCAAGGCAAGGTTGTCGGCTTCAGTACCGCCGCTGGTAAAATATATCTCATCCGGTCGACAATTCAGCAAGCCTGCAACCTTGGCGCGGGCATCCTCAAGCGCCTCCTTGGTCTCACGACCAAAATAATGCAAGCTGGATGGATTGCCGAAATCCTCCAATAAGTATTTCTTTATAACAGCTGCTACCCTTGCGTCTACAGGTGTGGTCGCGCTATGGTCCAAATAGATGCGCTTCATCGAATAGCCCTTATTGATAGATTAACCTTTGTCCTGCCGTCAAACGAGAACACCTGACGGTACATGTGTGGCTGCTCCGCTGTGGTGTAGCCTCTGATCATTTCTATTAAAATTACGGCAACTCGCGCAGGATGTTTGACAATTCCTGTAATGCTCGACCACGATGACTGACTCGATTCTTGTCATCCGGTGAGGCTTCTGCAAAAGTCTGACCCAACTCCGGCGACCAGAATACCGGATCGTAACCGAAACCGGATCTGCCTCTTCTTTCAGTCAGGATAATTCCCTCAACAACTCCTTCCCACGTACGTTCAAGTCGATCACCAATCAGCGCCATCACGCATCTGAACCGCGCTGTACGCTGTGAGTCCTTTGCGCCGGCAAGCTCCTGCAGGAGAAGATTAACGTTATCGTCGTATGTTGCGTTTTCGCCGGCGTACCTGGCGGAATGGATCCCAGGACCACCGTTCAAGTAATCCACTTCCAGACCGGAGTCGTCGGCGAGCGATAGCACTCCGACACGCCTGAATGCCTCGCGAGCCTTCTGCAGAGCGTTATCAACCAGTGTATCGCCGTCTTCGGGTGGTTCCGGATATGATGGGAAATCCTCAAGTCCGAGGATTTCCCAATCCGTATCCGCCAGGATCTGACGTATCTCACGAAGTTTGTCTTTATTGCGTGTAGCGGCTAAAATGCGCCTCGATGGGAGGTTCAACTCTTAAGTCCGAGCGCCTTCTTTTCGTTATCGCCCTTGTCAACCCTTACCATGCGCGTTTCGTAACGTATGGTTCCCTTAGATGTAGGTTTCGCCTCAACTACCTTGAAGTATTCAAACGTATCCTTGAGTTTGCTTTTCTTCAGCACCTTGTCGGCGAATGTCTTGACTTTTGCCATTTTGTTACCTGAATTCTATGTTGATTATTGGTTTATCGAATAACTTTATATATTAACAAAAATGCATATCCATCGCAATAAAAAACCGCCCGAAACGGGCGGTCGTATTGCTTATTAGGAATAAAAGAACCATTACTAAGCAGATTTATTTACCATCTGACACAACTTGGAACTTCCTGTCAAGATCATATAACTGTTCTGCAGCTTCCAGGCTATCTTCGATATCTTTGGTTGTATCGACGAGATTAATCGGGGCTGTCTCGTGACTTGCTACCGGCGTACCGGTCATAGAAATGCCCGGCTTGGACATATCATCACTATTCAGCGATAGAATAATAATCAACCCTACAGCAAGACCAGACGCCAATCCAGCTCCCAATGCAGCCCAGCGTGGAAGCAACCTGACCGAAGCTCTTGTCGTTTTGATATCTCTGGTTGACAGTTCGTTTAACCGGTTGCTCAACCGGTATGTAAATCCCGGTGACGGTTCAACTTGAGGTAGTGATACAGTAAGCTCCCTGAGACGGTAAGCGGCAGGTGTAAATACCCGGCAGTGTGCGCATTCAATTACATGTCGGCGAAAAAGCTCTGCTTCTTCCGGATTCAGCTTACCTGACTGCCACGCTTCAAAGCCTTTTTCAAATCGCTCGCAAGTTATCATTTCGCTCCTGTTATAAATCCTTTTATTTGTATTAGATCGACTATTGAAAGTCTTGGTTTAGATTGTCTTTACCGTAGGTCCATTAGTTTTATCTGAAGTCTAAGGCGGGCTCGATTGACCCTTGATTTTACGGTTCCCAACGGTATTTTTAATATTGTACTTATCTCTTCGTAAGAAAGTTCCTGAAGATCGCGTAATATTATTACCTCGCGAAATAAAAATGGAAGTTTCTTAACCTCCTCTTCCACCCTTTTAAGGATCTGACGTCGTTCATAATCCCCCTCGGGATCGGCGTCTTCATCCGGTAATTCAAGGGTTCTGTCGTCCTCACCGTCAAGGCTGCGCTCACCGCTGACGCTCAGTGAGAAGAACCTGCGGACTTTCTTCCTGCGCAGTTCCGACTTGGCAAGGTTGCCGGCAACGGTGTAAAGCCAAGTGGAAAATTTGGCGATCTCGCGATAACTATGCCGGTTTGTCCAGAGCCTGATGAATGTCTCCTGTAATAAATCCTGACTCGTAACGCCATCCCCGACAATCCGGTAGATGAAGTTGTTCAGAGGACCACTGAAACGATCAACTATTTCATCAAAGGCTTCCTTCCTGCCTTCCTGAAGTTCATGTATCAGTTCTTCATCGGTCTTCTTTGCGGGGAGAACATCCATCGTTTATCCGCTGCCTCCCCTGATTGCCTGCGTCAGTTCAAGCACCAGCAGGTTGACCTCCTGATCCGGTTGTCGCAAACCCCGCTTAATATTCAGGTCCGCTTCGAAGATGCGTAAGATGCTATCCTCAAGAATCTTCCGGTTAGTCTTACGTGCGTATTCAATATATCTCTTAAAAACAAACGGGTGTAGATCGATAACCTCCTTCGCCTCGTCAAGTTTCCTCTTCCTTACGTACCAGTTAATCAGCCACAAACGATGAAACAGCCGGTAGAGCTCCCAGATTATCTGAACCGGCTTGGTCTTCCAATCCTGCAGGTTTTTAACCGCCTTCTGGGCAGTTGTAATGTCACCCGAACCAACCGCATCTGTTAAAGCCCAACGCTCGAACGCAAATGATGCCTCGCCCAACTCCTCGACATCGTTCAACCGTATAACTTCATCATCACCTACCAACAGTGTTAAACGTTCCAGCTCGCCAGCCAGTTCCCGCAGGCTTGGCCAGTTAATCGCTGACAGCTTTCCCATAGCCTCACTGTCCAGCTTCTTATCCCATCGACCGATGAAATCCTTCATCCAAGAAGAAAGCTGTTTTGCTCGCAGTTTGCCACAATTCACAGGCGTAATTTTACCATCAATCTCCTTGAAAAAACTCCTACGCTTATCGACCTTGCCAGCCCAGAGGATCAGACAACCATCTTCAGGAGGCGCTTTGAGATAATCGACTACAGCCTCCAAGTTCTTATCCTTTAGATCCCCCGCCTGGCGGACTACTGTTACACGCCGCGCTGCGAAGATCGGCAGCGCTGACAGAGCTTCCGGCAAACCATCAGCATCCATACCGTAAAAAACAACGAGGTTTAGTACACGGTCTTCCGGGGCGAGGATTTTATCGATAATCGCTCTTACCCCCGTTTCTGCGAGAAAATCCTCCTCGCCGGTGAAGAGATACGCCGGATGGATGATCCCCTTGTCTATTTCTCGCTTGAAGGTTAGGTAATCCATGTAAGATTTATATCGACAATGCCTGTTTCACAAACCATTTCCCCAATTCGACCTGCTTCGGATCATCGTGCAGTCGTTCCGGATGCCATTGCACACCCACAGTGCAGCGATCGCTGAAGCACTGCACCGCTTCAACCACACCATCGGGAGCCTTTGAAACAACCTCCAACCCGTCGCCGGGCTCCCGGATCGATTGATGATGACTGCTGTTGATCAGAATTTCCTCATTATTAAAAATATCGTTCAGGAAGGATTTGCCAATCAAGCGGGTCAGGTGGAATGTCTCAGGATCGTTCGGTATGCGGGTATGTTTTAGAGCATCCTTTATCGATGTAGGTATGTCCTGATACAGCGATCCTCCGAAGGCGATATTTAGAACCTGTATCCCGCGGCATATACACAGTGTCGGTAATTGACGCTCCCTGGCTGACTTGATAAGTTGAACCTCGAAATCGTCACGTTCCCGGTTGACTCCCTGCGAATGCGTATTTTTCTCGCCGTACAGCTCAGGATCGATGTCAACGCCGCCGGTTATGATTAGACCATCCAGCCTACTCACCAGGCTATTGATTCCTGCGGGATCGTTAATAACCGGCAGCATAATCGGTGTGCCGCCGCCAGATTCCACAAATCGAATGTAATCATGCTGTATAAGGTGCAGTGCGACGTTCTTTGAAAACGTGCGCTTGGGATCATCCGGAGGACTGATGTTAACGCTGATGCCGATTATCGGTTTCATACTTTTTCACTCTCACTCTTCTTAAAGACAACCTCCCCCCTGCTTATGGTCATTCGGACTTCAGCCTTCGACCAGTTGCTGAGATCATTCGAAACGCCTGATACAACCGTCAGATCGGCGCTTTGACTAGGCGCAATTGAGCCTCGTTTATCGCTCAACCCGGCAGCAACCGCCCAGCCGTGAGTTGCGGCGCGAATTGCGACAAACGACGGAAGTCCTTCGTTCAGATCGAAATACTCGTTCGGCGAGTCATTAAAGCTGCACCGATTTATGGCGGCATGCAGGTTAAGAAGTGGGTCAGGTGAAGCCACGGGCCAGTCGCTGCCAAGCGCTATCGGGATCCCTGCATTGTACAACGACCGCCAGCTATAAGACCGACGGCAGCGATCTTTGCCGATCCTCGGCGGCAGCCAGCGCTGGTCATCTATCAGGTGAACCGGCTGAATTGAGGCTACAGCGCCACTCGCAACAAACATCCGAACGCCATCTTCCGGCAGTACCTGAACATGCTCGATTCGATGCAGCCTCCCCCCTACTCCGGGCGACTTCGATAATAACCGGCAAGCCTGTTCGACAGCCCGGTCGCCTATGGCATGTATCGCCAGCCTCCAGCCCTTCTCCAGCGCAGGTCGCACCAGTTCACGCAGTTCATTGTCTGTATAAAACAACACCCCACGTTTGTCTGGAACGTCAAGGTAAGGTTCGTGCATCGCCGCAGTACGCGATCCCAGAGCGCCGTCAAGAAACAGCTTCAGAGTATTATTACGAAAGCGGTCGCCGTCAGCCGGAGGCGGTAAAGAGCCGTCCCAGTCATCAATCCTCAGCCAGGCGTCTATTTCGATCTTGAGCCTGTTCTCCTCATCCAAACGCCGGTAAACCTGTTCACTCCCATTATAGAACATCTCGTTGATTGCCGTCAAACCGAGCGATATAATGTAATCCTGGGCTCTAAGTATTGCGCGCTCAATCTCATCCGCAGTCGGGGAAGGCATCACTTCCTTTATCAAACCAGTTGCCGCTTCACGGAGAACTCCGCTCGGGCGTTGGTTGGAATCCCGCTCTATTATACCACCTTGAGGATCAGCAGTATCTCTATCGATGCCTGCCGCCTTCAGAGCAAACGCACTACAACAGCAGCTATGCAGATCTCTGGAAAACACGACCACGCATCTACCAGGTAATATCTCATCAAGCAAATCCGCATTCAGTTGACAAAGCCACGATTCCCAGTTAATCGCTTCTATCCAGATAGCGGGTGAATCCTTCAGAGAGCTCGCGTATTCTTTCAATGCCTCAATCACACCCCGCTGATCCAGACCTTCAAGGTTCGGTATCCGGAGAGTTCTGCCGCCTACGGACAGGTGCAGGTGAGCGTCGCATAAACCGGGCAGAACCAGCGCGCCTTCCAGATCAATAATCTCAGCGGAACCTTGCGAAATTGACGTCTCGCTCGTTTTGCCGACTTCGGTAATAATCCCATTTTCGACAAGCAGATAATCAGCCCAAGTGGGTTTATCCCATCCTGAACCTGCGAATATCCTGCCGTTGGTTAAAGCAAGTCTTCTTGGATTTTGATTGGTCGGTTTTTGCATTATCTGAGCAGCACAATCCTCTGCATCAACACATCGTCCCCTGTGGACATGCGGCATATATAAACGCCCGACGAAACCTTTGCTCCAGCCTGATTATAACCATCCCAATATGTGCGATACCTTCCAGGTGATAAATGACTGTTCGCCAATGTCCTGACCCTTCGTCCAAGCGGATCGTAGATGTTTAATGTTGCCTCAGTTGCCTGTGGAAGTGCGAAACCGATAGTCACCATGTCATTGAATGGATTGGGATAGATCGGTCCGAGGGTGAGTTCCGTCGGAAGATAATTATCCTTATCATCAACGGACAACGGCGCTACAATCACATGGAAATCATCACCTTCAGAACGAATCGTTTCGGTTCCATCGGAAGCCAGAACATGCCAGCTAATTTCTGTGGGCAGATCGGGATCAGTCGAGAGCTCCTGGCGAGAAACGGTGAAACTTGTGTCGTTAAGGTCGGTATACTGTTGTTCTTCATCGTTATATTCTAAAATCAGCGCGTATGTTACAGTGGAATCTTCAACTTCATCCATTGAATTTTCCCATATAAAAATAACATCCGGATAATCGTAGACCATGCTGTTATCTTCGGGTGAAACCAGGTTAAACGGCGTGGGTAGGTCGTTGACCGGATTGACTGTAACCTGAAAAGTATCGCTGGCGGTTCCACCGTTCTGGTCATCGGCTATTACTGCGATATTCGTTATCCCATGCAGGTTTTCAACAGCTTCCAGATGGAGATTATTAGAATCGTCGATTTCAACTGTCACAATCTCGTTTTCAACTTCAGCGCTGTAAAACAACTGATGACCATCCGGATCGGCAAATATGTCATCCAGGTCGACCACAACATAAGCCTCGAAATCCTCGTCCAGCTCCTGGTTTTCGATCCAGCCGACAACACGGGGCGGATTATTGGGGATTTCAGCGTGCAGTGGAATCTCCCACTCCCAGACGTCAATATCATTGGAGACAACAAAAATAGAAGGTTCATAGTCACCGACCTCATCAGTACGGAATGTTACTGTTACGTCTCTTCTTTCACCTCGTGGAAGTTCAAAACCACCCGCGTCAAAGGTAAAAAACTCACCATTGACTTGGATATTTTCTACAACGAGTATGCTTCTACCTCTGCTGTAAACAGTGAATACAAGATCATAGCTATGATTAACCTCCATAGCATCGTAAACCCTGTTCCAGTCCATCAGATCGGGATAGCCGTATTCTTCGGACCATTCCACCCAGATATCCGGGAATGGAGTTACTAGCATAATAACCTGGATACAAACATCACTATCATTTTGATCGTTGGAGAGTATATGCAGTTCAGCCAAATATTCGCCTTCACCACTTTCGGATATATTTACTGTAACAACGATTTCCATCTCTTCATCCGGTTCCACTTCGCCATCGCCGGGTTCCCATGATATCCAGTCGTGGGCGTCATCCGGCTCAAAGATTATTTCAACTTCTGTTTCAAAGATGAGTGTCTGG
>CAYYHI010000085.1:0-13124 GCA_964471745.1 uncultured bacterium
TTATCGTCATCAATCCCGGTTCCACATCCACCAAGTTCGCGCTGTGGAGCCGAGGCGAATGCGTCGTCGAAAGGGTGGTGAGGCACGACGGCTCGCAACTCGCTCCGAAGGTCGCTGATCAATTTAATTATCGTCTTGGACTTATCGACAACCAGATCGAACCTTTGCTTGATGATGTCGATGTCGTCGGAGTCGTCGGTCGCGGCGGTCCGTTGAAGCCGCTGGAAGGTGGAGCGTACCTGGTCAACGACAAGATGTTGGATGATCTGTCATCAGGGCGTTATTCCAATCATGCCAGCAACCTCGGCGCAATGCTGGCAGACCACTACGCCCGCCGCTTTGGCGTCAAGGCATACATCGTCGATCCCATCACGACCGACGAGATGCAAGATGTGGCGCGCCTTTCCGGTGTACCCTGGATCCAACGCAAGTGCCGCGCTCACGTATTAAACATAAAGGCTGTGGTTCGTCGCGCCTGTGCGGAGTTGGGGAAGGATATATACAGTTCCAGCTTCGTCGTCGCGCACCTGGGCGGCGGTATTTCAATTGCGATCATTGACAGATACCGTATTATCGACGTCAACGATGCCCTGCACGGCATGGGACCGTATTCACCCGAACGCGCCGGAGCGCTGCCGATCGGACCGCTTGTTGAGCGCTGCTTCAGGGATGGGATCACCAAAAAGGAGATACTCGACGAACTGGCTCGTAAGAGTGGTCTGAAAGGATATTTGGGAACTTCCGATGTGCGTGAAGTCTTGGAACAGATCAAGAACGGCGACCGGCAAGCCAACTTGGCGCTGCAGGGAATGATTTACCAGATAGCCAAGGAAATAGGCGCCATGGTTGCCGCCTTAAAAGGCAACGCTGATGCGATACTCATAACCGGAGGACTGGCTCATTCCGAAGAGATCGTCGGAATGCTCAGAGAATATATTTCGTTCCTGGGCAGGGTGATGGTCTTCCCCGGTGAGGGTGAACTGCAGGCGCTGGCGGAAGGGGGATTCCGGGTTATTGACGGTGATGAGGAAGCGCTGGAATATAAATAGAGCAATAAATGCCAAAGATAAAAAAACTACCCGAAATAAAAGAACCGACGCGCATGTTGCTGTCGGGCAATGAAGCGATAGCTCTTGGTGCGCGTGAAGTCGGAGTATATTTCGCCTCGGCTTATCCGGGCACTCCTTCGACAGAGATTATGGAGACCTATGCCCGACTGCCCGGCATCAAGGCGCAGTGGGCGCCCAACGAGAAGGTTGCGTTTGAAACAGGCATCGGCGCGGCGATAGCGGGCGCAAGAACGATGGTCTGTATGAAACACGTCGGCGTCAACGTAGCGATGGATCCGTTGATGACATTCGCATACACCGGAACGATTGCCGGCTTTGTTCTGGTCTCTGCCGATGATCCGGAAATGCACTCGTCACAGAACGAACAGGATAACCGGTACCTGGCGCGGTTCGCCAAGATACCGATGCTTGAACCGTCAGATTCTCGTGAAGCGCATGATTTTTTCAAGCTTGCCGTTGCGATATCCGAGAAGTTCGAAACACCGGTAATGCTACGTATAACCACCCGGATTTCACACGCCAAGGGGATCGTTGAGCTTGAAACATGGCAAACACCGCAGGTGGGCGGTTTCACCAAGGATCCGGAGAGATTCGTTATGGTTCCGCAATACGCCCGGATCAGGCATCACGAGGTCGAACTGCGTCTTGACAGGCTGAGAAGCTTCACCGAGAAATTGCCGATAAACCGCGCCGAACCCGGCGAGGATAGTGTCGGTTTCGTCACCGGAGGCATCTCCTACCAGCACGTTCGTGAGATTTTGCCTGATGCGAAGATATTCAAGGTCGGACTGTCCAACCCGATGCCGGTTGAGTCGATCAGGAGGTTTGCCGCAACGGTCGATCGACTGATCGTCGTGGAAGAGCTCGAACCGTATTACGAAGAGCAGATAGCCGGATCCGGTATAAAGTGCGAAGGCAAACGGTTCTTCCCGATTGAGGGCGAGCTTAATCCTGAGATCGTCGCTGAAGGACTGCATAAAGCCGGAGTACTGGACGACCATATACCCAGACTGCATCCTGTCAACGTGGATGTCCTGCCCCGACCACCGGTTCTCTGTTCAGGTTGCCCTCACCGCACCGTGTTCAATGCACTCAAGAAATTGAAGGCTGATGTGTTCGGTGATATTGGCTGTTATACGCTTGGCGCGCTGAAGCCGTTGAACGCACTTCATACCTGCATCTGCATGGGTGCGTCGATAGGGATGGCGTCCGGCGTTCAGCAGGTAGAGGGCTCCAAACGACCCGTTGTCGGGATTATCGGCGATTCGACCTTCCTGCATTCGGGTATGACCGGTCTGCTCAATGCGGTCTACAACAAGGCGCCGGTGACGATCATCATCCTCGACAACCGCGCCACCGCAATGACCGGTGGTCAGCAGCATCCCGGAACCGGTCATACACTGCAGGGCGACGAAACCATCGCTGTTGACTATGAAAAGCTGGTCAGAGCATTGGGTGTCAAGAATGTATACAAAATTGATGCGTATGATCTCAATGAAACAATAAAAGTTGTCAAGAAGGCTACTTCAGCGAAAGAAACATCGGTTATCATAACCAGTCGTCCCTGTATGTTGTACCCGATAAAGAAGGCGCCCGAACCGTACAAAGTGCTGCTTGACATCTGCAACGGTTGTGGAGCCTGCATCAGGATCGGCTGCCCATCGGTTATGACGATCGATCAGACTACTGATAAAGGGTTGCACAAGGTTGAGATCGATCCTGAGACCTGTACCGGATGCAGGCTGTGCGTTCAGGTCTGTCCGGTCGATTGTATTATACCGGTGGGCGAACCTGAGCCTGAATTGGTGAAGAAGTAAGAATCAATATCCGGCGTCATGTTATCCGCGTCCTATGCAAGTGATAGCTGTTGTACCATGATGAAAAGTGGGGCTTATCGTCATTCTGAACGAAGTTGTCATTCTGAACGAAGTTGTCATTTTGAACGAGGTTGTCATTTTGAACGAGGTTGTCATTCTGAACGAAGTGAAGAATCTCCAACTGCGCAGGAATAAAAACGAGATTCTTCACTTCGTTCAGAATGACACCATATCGGATTCAGAATGACACCATATCGGATTCAGTATTTGATTAATACTCTCACAATTTTTTACGGAACAATAGATAATGACCGATAGAACAATTAACATTCTCATCGTCGGCGTCGGCGGACAGGGAGTGATACTGGCATCTGAACTGCTCTCTGAAGCCGCCATGAACGCCGGTTTCGACGTTAAGAAGTCCGAAGTGCACGGCATGGCACAGCGCGGCGGTGTAGTTTCCTGTCATGTCCGCTTTGGGAAGAAGGTCTATTCGCCGTTGATCCCGGCAGGCAGCGCCGATGTTGTGCTGGCATTCGAAGCGGCTGAAGGCTTGCGCTGGGTGGGTCAGGTCAAAGAGGAAGGTTTGATGGTCGTCAACACCCAGCAGATTATCCCGCCGATTGCCTTCACGAAGGAATACGATTACCCCGACGATCCCATCGGTGAAGCAAAAAAGAGCGCCGCGCGTGTGCTGCCAATAGATGGTCAGGAGATAGCGTTGAGATTGGGAAATGTCAAAGCGGTCAACACGGTGTTGTTGGGCGCTATTTCAGGTGAACTGCCCATTTCCGACGAAATTTGGACGACTGCCATCAAACGCCGCGTTCCGCGCGGCACGGAAGATATTAATCTCGCCGCTTTTCAAGCTGGTATTGAGGTGGTCAGATCCGAAGCTTTGGCGTAGAACACACCCTGACGGAATCCGGTAATTAATTGTGTGTTCGGGATTCCCACGTGTTTCACTTATTGTCATCCCCGCGCACCTCACGCATTGTCATTCCCGCGCAGGCGGGAATCTAGATAAGTTATTGTTATTAAGTGGCATCCGACTTTCGTTGGAACGACGATATATTGTAATATGCGCTATATTCCAAACTTTTTCAATAAGCATAAATTAATCCAACTATAAAGTAATCCCGTTAATAAACGCTTGCATCTATCACATATTACCCCTATTTTATCTGAAAATCCGATTTACCGATTTTCGGAGCTAATATGAAAATCCAAATCCGCACCCGCAATCAAATCACCATCCCGGAAAAGGTTTTGAGGGAGTTGGGATTAAAGCCAGGCGACGATCTGTTAGTCGAAATCAACGACGGCAGGCTGACCCTTATCCCCGCCGTATCCATTCCCCGCGACGAAGCATACCTGTTCACCCCTGAATGGCAGAAGATGCTGCGCCAGGCGGAGAAGGAGCTGGCGGAAGGGGATTACAAGGTTTTTGATAACCTTGAAGATCTGCTTAAGGACCTCAACTCAGAATGAAGGTCGTTCGGCTTTCCCACTTCAGGCGGACTTGGAAGAATCTGTCCCCACAGGTGCAGAAGCGCGCCGAAAAAGCCTTGGGATACTTGCTCTATGACCGTTCCCATCCATCTCTGCGTCTGAAGCGCCTTAAAAGACTTCAAGGCTACTGGGAAGCCAGAGTGGATGATGACCACCGGATAATCTGCCAGCTTGAAGAGGATGTGATTATTCTGGTTGCGATTGGCAGACATGATGTGCTGGAAAGGTTTAATTGATACAGTGGGGTGGGTCTCCGTGCCCGCCTATGTCATTTTCGTGAAAGAGTCTGTCCGATAACACACAATTATCACAGGATTCATCATTCCTTAGAAAATAGCCTTCCCAATTCACTCCCCCCCGCTCTGCGGGGGGGAATAAAAGGGGGGGTTGAAGGTGCTGTTTTCATGTTCCGTTGTGCAGCCTGCTGCATGAATATTCCAACGCAAGTTGGAATCCAGAGATGTTGCTGATATTACATGCGTTACTTGATTGTACCTTTAGATTGAGTGACAAAGTGCGGTGCACTTATCGCATTATCGGACAGAATAGAAAGCAATGGTTCGTAATTAAAAGGTTAATTCTATGAACGAGCTTTACTACGGAGATAATCTTGATGTGCTGCGAAAGTACATACAAGACTCATCTATTGACTTGATCTATCTTGACCCGCCCTTCAACAGCCAAAGGTCATACAACGTCATATTCAAAGACAAGGCTGGAAGGCAGCCAGCGTCTCAAGTAGATGCTTTTGAAGATACGTGGAGATGGACTCCAAATACCGGAAAGGTCTTTGATGAGCTCATACATCTTGAGTACGCCTCACACCAGTTGAAGCAGCTTATGTTGGCGTTTAAACAGTTCCTGAGCACCAGCGATATGATGGCTTACTTGACGATGATGGCGATAAGGCTTGTAGAACTTCACAAGAAGCTTAAAGATACAGGTTGTCTTTATCTTCATTGTGACTCAAGTGCTAGCCATTACCTAAAGATTCTCTTAGACCACATCTTTGGAATTCAAAACTTCCGCAACGATATAATTTGGAAGAGAACCCTTGGACATCATCTTTCCACGAAGTCGTTTGATACAATGAATGATACTATTCTGTTTTATTCGAAGGGCGAGAAATATACTTTTAACTCTCAGTATGATGAAATAAGTGAAGATGAGATCAAGAAGAAGTTTCCTTATAGTGAACTGGAAACGGGTAGATTATTTAGTCACCGTCAATTAGAGCAACCACAGAACATCGGTAGTAAAGGCGAAATGCGCATAATACAAGGTCGAAAGGTTATCACTAAGCAAGGTTGGAGGTGGAGTCAAAAGAAAATTGATACAGAATTAGCAAAAAATCCTCATTTAATATATTGGACATCATCAGGTAGACCAAGATATAAATTATATGCTGACGAATATAAAGGAAGAAAGTATGGCAACCTTTGGGATGATTTAATGCCAATGGGATCACAAGACAAAGAAAGACAAGGATATCAGACTCAAAAAACTGTTGCTTTAATGGAACGGATTATCAAAGCATCATCCAATGAAGGCGATACTGTTCTCGATCCATTCTGCGGTTGTGGTACTACCATCATCGCTGCCGAGAAACTTGGTCGTCGCTGGATAGGGATTGATATAACTTATTATGCTATTGGTCTCGTTAAGGATCGACTGTCGAAATTTCCCAATGTGCAATACACGGAGACCGGTATTCCCAAATCGTATGAAGATGCTGTCCAACTTGCGAAGGCTTCCAAATTCCAGTTTGAAGCATGGGCGGTTTATGCCCTGGTCAAGGGGCAACCGTTTAAGAGCAAAGGTGGAGGCGATACCGGCATAGATGGTTTCCTCTATTTTACCGATTTTGAACTCAATCATCACAAGGTAATAATTGAGGTTAAAGGTGGTGATTACCAACCTAAAGATGTACGAGCTTTAAAGCAAGTAATGGATAGGGAGGGGGCACCTCTGGGTTTGATAATTGCTTTGGAAGAACCGACAAGGGGTATGATAGCTGAAGCCGCAGGTATGGGAATGTGGAAGATCCCAGGAGGAAAAGCGAGCTATCTAGTCCTTCAGATTTATACGATTAGAGACTACTTTAATAAGAAAAAACCGGAATTACCGAATACTAGCAGCACCTTACAGGAGGTAAAACAGTTGATTCGCGAGAGAGATAAACATCCAAACTTCCTCTAGATGATTATTAATGAATATGATTAGACTTAATCCGTCTCATAGAGTCAGGAATACCCACCCTACTTAATTTACAGTCTATTCATTATCACATAAACCATAATCAAGGAGCACAAGCTGTCAAGTTATATCAATCCTGAAGAAATGTTGAACCCACACAGGATACTTACCCTGATAGCCCTGTCATTCGTCCTGATCGCAGCTTCCGGCTGTCAGGTTGGCGGTTCGGGGTCTTTCGTCCAGGGCGACACGCCGGCGGATAATAACGCCACCTATACGGGCGAACCGGTTACCGGTGACTGGGTTGTGATGGATCTGCTGGATGAACCGGAATCGTTGAATCCCTTTACGTCCACCTCCGCCAGCGCGACCAATATATACAATAATTACATCTACGAATCGTTTCTTCAGACCGAACGCAAGCCGCCTTGGGACGACGAGCCGCTGCTCACCGAAAGCCTGCCTGAGATATCCGACGATCATCTCATTTACAAATGGAAACTAAAAAGCGGCATCTACTTCCACGACGGTCATCCGCTGACCATGCGCGATGCGGTCTTCACGCTTAAAGCCATCATGAATCCGTACGTCGATGACCTGCCGACCAAACCGTATTACGCTGAGCTCGACAGTATGGATCTGTTGGACGACCTTAACCTCGTGATGTACTGTGTGCAGCCATACTTCCTGCACCAGGGCTTTCTCGGCGGCTTCAGCATCCTCCCTGAGCATGTTTTCGACGCCGCAGGATTGATGTCGGACTTGACGTACTTCCAGGTTAAGAATGGTTCGGCGTTCGGACGGATTGCCGAATACATCGAGAACAAAGAGGATATTAAATGGCGGGAATTGATCCCCGCCGTAACCCTGGCGGCGCTGGAAAGGTCCATAGAAAGTTCAACCAATGACAAGATTAAGTGGCGGGATGTCAGAGAGGCTGTGCCCGGCTTTGACAACCTGTCAATTCGGGAACGATTTGACAAGGTTACCGCTCTGCTTGCAGATCATCCCGACGGAGCCGGCGCCGTAAGATTGTCGAACGAAGTATTCAAATCCACAAACGACGTCCTGAATACGCTGCCCATCACCGCTGAAATCAAGTCCCGGTCGCGTGCGGATGGCTTCCCGCTGCGCGATGAGTTGCGTGGTGTCTGCCGCGACATTCACGACCGGATTGAAAAGTTCGGCAGGGCGTTCAACACCCATCCCCAGAATCGCTCCCCGACTGTCGGCAGCGGTCCTTACATCTTCGAGAGCTGGAGCACCGGTCAGGAGATCGTTCTGAAGCGCAACGCTAACTACTGGCGCGGCGAGGGATACGCCTGGCTTGACAAGATTGTATGGCGTGTGTTGACTGACCAGACCGCTTCCTTGGTGGCGCTGAAAAACGGCGAAATCGATTTCGTTGAAACACTGCGGGATTTGCAGTACCTGACCATGACCAACCGCCAGAGCTTCCTCGATGAATTTGTCAAGAGTACTTATATAATTCCCTCCTACAATTATCTCGGTTGGCGCAATACGCACCCGATCTTCAAGGATAAGTGGGTTCGGCGAGCCATGACGCACATGGTCAGACGCGAAGATGTGCGCGACAAACTGCTGTTCGGGTTTGCGGAAATAGTCACCGGCAATTTCTATCGTTACGGCAAGGACTACGATTCGAGCATTGTGGCGTATAAATACGATCCGGAGGAGGCTGTCAGGCTGCTGAAGGAAGCCGGCTGGGAGGACGTTGACGGCGACGGCATCCTCGAAAAGGACACGCTCGAATTTCGTTTCGAGATGTTAATTCCGTCAGTTTCGTCGTTTGCTCAGCAGTTAACCTCCATCCTGCGTGAGGACTTGTATATGATCGGCGTTGAGATGAACATCCGTCAGCTCGAATGGTCGGTATTCATCAATAATTACATCCGCAACCACAACTTCGACGCCTGTTATCTTGGCTGGGTCTTCGGGATGAAGGGCGATCCGAAGCAGGTCTGGCACTCGGAAGCAGCCAGGGGGCGGGGATCGAACCACATCCAGTTTGTAAATGCCGAAGCTGATTCACTGATCGATGCGGCGCGCGTCGAGTTCGACGAAGAGAAGCGGATTGCCATGTATCATCGTTTCCAGCGTATATTGCACGAGGAACAACCTTATACCTTTATGTTCAGCACCATGCGCAAACCGGCTTACGACAAGCGTTTCAAGGGTGTGCGCTGGTATCCGTTCCGTCCGGGTTACCTGTTCGACGAATGGTTCGTACCGAAGGATGAGCAGAAGTTTCAGTGACTTATCAACTTAATTAATTGTCATTGCGAATCGACCGCTTACGAGATTGCTTCGCTTCTCTCGCAATAACATGGGCGGTCAGTGAAGCAATCTCTAAATGCAAGATAATTAGCGTGACGGACCACTAATTCGCAACACTCAATTTCTTCAAGAGTTATCGAGGAGGTTTTTCTAAGGATGTCAGATGCGGAAGATTCCTTGTCCATACCTGAAAGCAGATGTTGATTTAACGGTTGAGCGAGAACGACATATTACGTTTCATCACCCTGATTTGCTTCCGGAACAAAAACCGCGTATCTTTAATACATTAGGGAAGCCCGATCAGGTTCGACGTAGCGGACGAATGCGAAATACTTATCTTTTCTCAAGATGGTTCGATGATCTGAGAGGTGGAAAACACGTAGTAGTAGTTGTAGTGGTTAGTAATGTTGAAACACCACATCGTTGTTGGATTATCACCGCATATATTGCGCGAAAACTCACTGGAGGACAGATTGAATGGAAGCGAGATTAACCTTTAAATACGACCGCTCCACCGATATTCTTTACATTTACAAGTGTATGCCATATCCTGAACAGGAATCCGAAGAAATCAGTGAGGATGTAATTGCCAGGCTGAATCCTGAAACTGACGAGGTCGAAGGTCTTGAAGTTCTTTTCTTTTCAACGCGGCTTTTTAACAGTGATTTGTTTGAATTGCCTATAGCCGCAGACCTCCGTTTGGTTGAGGAAGTTACCGGGTAATTCCACAGGTGGCAAACTATATATCACAAGCGTTTCAAGGGTGTGCGTTGGTATCCGTTCCGACCGGGTTACCTGTTCGACGAGTGGTTCGTTCCGAAGGAGGATCAAAAGTTTCAGTGACTTATCAACTTAATTAAGTGTCATTGCGAACCGACCGCTTACGAGATTGCTTCGCCTCGCTCGCAATAGCCTGCCCTGAAGAAAGTCAGGGACATGGGCGGTCGGTGAAGCAATCTCTAAATGCAAGATAATTAGCGTGACAGTCCATTATATTTCCGTGCCCTGCCAATTTTCATTTCCTCTTCTTTAACATTTCACAACCTTTCCCGTCATTGATCTTTCTTGCCTGCACACCGATTTGTTTGTATACTATTATACTATCTAATTAAGCTATAAAACGAGGACGATATGCTGACCGAAACCGAACTTAGAACCCTTGCCGATAAAACGCTCGCGTTAACAGATGGGTACGATGCCGAAGCGCTTGTGGAAGCAGGCGACAACGCTCTGACCCGTTTCAGCGAGAACGTTATCACACAGAACGTTTCATCGCACAACGCCGGGCTGTCCATCAGGCTGCTCAAGGATGGCAGGATGGGTAAAGCCTCCACCGGCAACCTGGCTGATGACGGCATCAAACGCTGCGTCGATACCGCCAGGGCGGCGTTGAAGGTGGCGGAACACGATCCTGATCTGTTCCCGTTGTCTGAACCGCAGACTTATCAGAAGGTCGAGAACTACACACCCGCAACAGCCGAGATCACACCCGGCAACCGCGCCGAGGGCGTCAAACTTGCCATCGACAGGTTCAGAAAGGACGAACTCGAAGGCGCCGGGATATTCTCAACCGGCGGCGGTGGCTTTGGGTTGGCGAATTCCAAAGGGTTGTGGGCTTATCAGCGCTCCACTAATGCGAAATTTTCGATCTCCGCCATGTGTGCCGATTCATCCGGCTGGGCTGAGGAAGCCGACAACGACATCGGTACAATCAACATCGACGAGATCGCCGGTAAGGCTGCTCAAAAGGCATTGGACGGACGCAATCCCATCGCGATTGAACCGGGCGCATACACGGCAATCTTCGAACCTGCTGCGGTGGCGGAATTCCTGCTTTTCCTCGGCTGGGAAGCCTTCAACGGTTTGACTTTCGCTGAGGAGCGAAGCTGCTTCTCCGGCAAGGTCGGCGAGAAGGTTGTCGGAGGAAACGTCACCATCGTAGACGATGCATATCATCCCATGACCAAGGGAGTGCCGTTTGACTTCGAGGGCTTCCCCCGCCAGAAAGTAACCCTGATCGAAAACGGTGTGTTCAGGAACGCTGTTCATAACCGCAAGACAGCCAAGCTTGCCGGAGTGGAACAGACCGGGCATTCACTGCCTCAGCCGGATCCATGGGGACCGATGCCGAGTAATCTCATCCTGTCACCGGGTGATTCGACGATGGAAGAGATGATCGCCTCGACCGATAAGGGATTGCTGGTCACCAAGCTGCACTACGTGAATATCCTGAACCCGATGACGATGTTGCTGACCGGCATGACGCGCGACGGGCTGTTCCTGATTGAGAACGGTAAAGTCACGAAAGGTCTGAAGAACATGCGCTTCACCGAATCCGTGCTGCACGTGTTCAGCAACGTCGAAGCGCTGACGAAGCAATTATACAAGGTAGGCACGTTCTGGGGCGGTGGCGGCAGCATCGCACCTGCTATTAAGGTGAACGATTTCCATCTTACGAGCAAGACTGAAAATTGACAGTTCCGTTCCCGTCAAGTTTCAAGCGAAGCGTAACCTGATTGAGACAAGGTTTCATCATTCAAAGGTTATTAACATGAACAATGTCAAACAAGAAATTCAGCAGGTCTTAGATGGACTTCCTGAGGACGCTACCATCGAAGATATGATGTATCGACTATATGTTCGCCAGAAGATCGAATACGCTCAGGAAGATGTGCGCGCTGGAAGGGTTATTTCCCAGGAAGAGGTTGAGAAGCGCATGGAAAAATGGCTCGCAAAGTAATATGGTCGGATAAAGCGTGGCTTGATTTGGAGCAGGCAGCGGACTACATTGCCCGAGATTCGCAGTATTACGCCGCAGGGTTTGTTCAAAAAGTAAAAATCGCTTCATCGACGCTTACTGAAATGCCATATCGTGCTCGTCAAGTTCCCGAACTAGAGAATGCTGCTGTCCGAGAGCTGCTGGTAAAGGGCTATCGGTTAATTTTCGAGATTGACAAGGATAATATTTACGTCTTGGGATTGATACATCAATCCAGGGATGCTGACATAGTTCAGGATTTGGGCGGATCGGATTGATGGAAGGAAACAGACCGGAACAACAAGGGGCGCGTCCGCGAGATGGATATGCACGACGAACTGCTCATGCAAGACTGGCTCTATGTGCGATTGCTTGTATTGCAGTTTGCGGAACCGACGGTGGTGTGAGACTAGTCCAAAGACGCATAGTTTTAGTCTCATCATTCCAACGAAAGCATGCCCTCGAGCAAGCGGGGGTTGGAATATCGTTGATCGTCATCCCCGCGGAAGGTGTATTAATGTCATCCCCGCGGACGCGGGGATCCAGGAGAGGATGACGGCGCTCCGTACCCGTCACCTACCGCTGCCGCCCCTCCGCGGGTGGCAGCAAAGTGATACCGTCACCTGCGGAGAGGTGACGGCGGGCAGGATGTTCATCATTCATCAGAAAATAACCTTCCCAATTCACTCCCCCCCGCTCTGCGGGGGGGAATAAAAGGGGGGGTGAAGGTGCTGTTTTCATGTTCTGTTGTACTGCTCGTTACATGAATATTCCAACGGAACAGGACGTCTAAGAATATAGAATTGTTCAGGCGTCATCATTCCAACGGAAGTTGGAATCCAGTTTATCGTCATCCCAGCGGACGCGGGGATCCAGGAGTAGGAGGACGGTGCTCCGTACCCGTCACTCACTGCTGCCGCCCTACCGCGGGTGGCAGCAAAGTGATACCGTCACCTGCGGAGAGGTGACGGCGGGTAGGGTATTTATTATTTAATGTCTGTTGAGAAAGTCTTATATGTAATTCCCATGCATTTAACGCATTGTCATTCCCAACTTGATTGGGAATCCAGATTGAGGTTTTACGATGAAGCGGGAACGCAACCTGACCGGAACACAACCGAACTCGGAGATACTTTGCTGAAGGTGTATAAAAACATTACCGTGGACGAGAATTAAAGTCATAACTGCGTCCGTCACCCACCGCTGCCGCCCTCCGTGGGTGGCAGCAAAGAAGTGCCATCGCCTACAGAGAGGCGACGGCGTGTAGGTTGTTCATCATTCCAACGGAAGTTGGAATCCAGTTGATCATCATCCATGTGTCGTGGTGTGTTCTTGAAAACTCAATAATCACGGGATTCATCATTCCTCACGGAATAGCCTCCCTATTTTCCCCCCCTCTACTATTGTATGGGGGGATTAAGGGGGGGTGAAGGTGCTGTTTTCATGTTCTGTTGTACTGCTCGTTACATGAAT
>CAYYHI010000086.1:0-13054 GCA_964471745.1 uncultured bacterium
GACGAAACGAGAACTATCAGAATGACGGAACGAGAATTCTTATATAATGTCAGTAAATAGTTAAGACCCTGTTGTTTTGGACTAAAAATCCTTAAACGGATTTGGACCGATGTCGTTGATCTCTTCGACAAAGTCGTTGATGATCTTTGGAATACGATCCCAGTCCGACAGTTCGACCTCATGTATCTGCACGCGTTCCTCTTCCAATGCGAGCTGTTTCAGCTTCTCCTGAACGTTTTCCATCCTCGTATTGGCGAGCTCGCTGCCGCGAACGAAGTGACACTGGTAATCATCGCCGCGCTTGCAGCCCAACATCAGTATGCCATCGAAGCCGTTATTCAGCGCATCGGCGATGAAGACCGTATTCACCGATCCAATGCAGCGCACCGGGATGATCCGTACCCAGGGCTGGATCTTGTGCCTGTGCCAGGCGGCGATATCGAACGCCGGCAGGGCATCGTTTTCACACATGAACACTAAGTAACGCGGTCTTTCGTCGTCCTCTTCAGGCATCGAGATGACCTTGATCATCTGCGTGATCATCGTCGGCGAGTAGTCCTTGAACGAGATGATCCGCTCCGGACAAGAGCCCAGGCAGATACCGCAGCGGCGGCAGCGCAGAAGGTTGGGCTCCGGAGTGCCCTTGTCATCCTCGTCCAGGGCGCCGAACGGGCACTCCTCTGTGCAGCGCTTGCACTGGGTACAACGTTGGAGGAAGAAGTCCGGGAAGCTGATGTCACCGGAGCGAGGGTGAACAGCGACTCCTTGCGGAAAGGCTTCGACAGCCTGAATAGCCTTCAACGCCGCGCCGTAGCCATCATTCTTCGCCTGCACCATATCCATCGGCGCTCGTACCGTCCCGGCGGCGTAGATGCCCGTGCGTCGGGTTTCGTACGGGAAGCAGATGAAGTGCGAATCCGGGAAACCGTATTTCAACGTAGGCAGATCTGTTCCTTGACGATAGGTTAATGCCAGGATGTTCGCGCCTGCCTCAGCGCCGGCAGCCCTTGACTTCTCGTCGTCGTCGCCTGAAGCTTCTTCAGCGGGCTTCTCTTCGGTCTCCTCTTCGGCGGTTTCGTCAACTTCGACAAATGTCGTCGGAACCATACCGGTCGCCAATACCAGCATATCCGCCTGGACGGTAATATTCTCGCCTAATAGTGTATCCTCCAAGGTTATCGAGACGCCGTTGTTGCCGTCTTCGACGACCTCTACGACCTCGCCCTTGGTCAGGAAGATGCCCTCTTCCTCTTGAACCCTTGTATAGAACTGTTCGTAGACGCCCGGGCTGCGGATGTCCTTGTAAAGCAGATAGACATCGGTATCGGGAATCTGCTCGTGGATGTAAAGCGCCTGTTTCATAGCTGCCCGGCAGCATACCGCTGAGCAGTAGGGCAGGAATTCCTTGTCGCGCGATCCGGCGCAGTGGATGATGGCAACGCTCTTTGGTACCGCACCGTCTGACGGTCTGGTAATCTTCCCATTAAGCGCCAACTCCTCCATTGCGATGTTAGTGATGACGTTGGGAAGTTTGCCGTAGCCGTATTTTTCCTCGAGTTTGGTGGGATCATACGGCAGCCATCCGGTCGCTTGAACGATAGCGCCGATGCGCAGGGTTTCCTCACCTGAGCCGTTCTTGATGGTCACGTCGAACTGACCGGGTTGACCGGCTGTTTTTATAACGGTTGTCGCAGTGAATACCTTTATCAGCTCGTGGCTGCTTACAGCCTCAGCGAGTTCGGTATGCGGCGGAGCCTGCAGCTCGCGATACGGCGCAACCTGCGGAAGAACAGCCTTGAACTTCCGCGACCAGCCGCCGAGTTCAGCTTCCTTCTCAACGAGTGTGACTTTATAGCCGGCGTTGGCGGCAACCAGCGCGGCGTTTAGTCCTGCGATGCCCCCGCCGATCACCAGGATATCTTTGGATGTTTCACCCTCGTCCATCGGTGTGAGGGCTTCGCCGTAATTCATCCGCGCTATGCTCATGCGGACGTAGTCATCAGCCTGTTCCTGAATGACCTCATTAACGTCGTCGATATCCGCTTCCGGGTCGGTTGTCCAGGCGACGAATTCGCGCAGCGCCACCCGGTCTACCATGATATTGTCACCGAGCCTGAACTTATCCGCGAAGTACCTACCGGAACAACCTGCGACGATGACGTGATCGAGCCCTTCTGATTCGATATCAGCTTTAATGCCTGCCAAGCATTCATCACCGCACGCCAACGAATCGACCCTGCAGACCTTAACTCCCTTTTCATTGCTGACCGATGTGGAGAGTGCTTCAACGTCAAAGGCGTCCTTGATGCCGCAGCCGGAACATATATATACACCTATCTTTGCATCCATGATCTACCTTCCCACTATCATCTGCAGTGTCTGAGCGACGGCGCCGGTCGCTTCTTCATTGGATCCAGCCACATCCTTGGGACCGGCAGCTACACCGGCGCTGATTATAACGGAACCACCGTTATTCTGTATGAAACCGAATTCGTCCTGATCGACACCGCCTATAATTCCCTCCTGGTTACTAGGGGGGGATGAAAGGGGGGGTGGATCCTTAGCCGCAGTCGGAACCATACCGGTGGCAAGGATTGCCAGGTCAACGGTTACGTGTTCTAACTTACCCGTCAGAGTGTTCTCTGCCGTTACGGTCACCATTCCGCCTTCAGCTTCCTCGATGCGCGCCACTTTGCCGCGGTGGATGACGGTTTTCTCATCGTCCTGGATTTCCTGGTAGAAGTCCTCCCAGCGACCGGGTGTGCGGGCATCGATGAAGAAGATGTGGATTTCTGCATCCGGATATTGTTCACGGATGTAACGGTTCTGCTTCAGCGACGCCATGCAGCATACTGTCGAGCAGTAGGGTAGATGCTTCTCATCGCGTGAACCGGCGCACTGCACGAACGCCGCTTTGGTGATCGGTTGCTGGTCGGATGGACGGACGATTATGCCTTTCGTCGGACCGTTGACCGCCGCCATTCGCTCCATCTCCATATTGGTTACAACGTTCGGCAGCTTACCGTAGGCAAGCTTGTCAAGCTTTTTGGCGTCGTACGGCTCCCATCCGGTAGCCCAGATAACAGCCTTGGCTTTAACCTCGACATCTTCAGGTTGCATATCGAGATCGATGCCTTCAATGCCGCTGGCTTCAATAAACTCCTTCATAGCGGGATCTTTAGCCGCTTCTTCATCTATGATATAGCGATACGGATAGGCAAGCTCATTCGGCAGTCTGAATCCTTTGGTTGTATTCATACCGAAGTTGAAACGGTCGGAAACCTCCACGGGGCAGTCCTTTTCGCGACCGCCGCTACTCGTGAAGCCGTCCTTAACGTAACGCGGCAGGACATGAATAGTCGCTGTTATATCACCGGGGCTGCCCTCGATCCTGGTCGGTTTGGCGCCGGTTAGAACCTTGATCCTGGGATTCTGCCTGATACGGCGGAAGTTGATCTCGAGACCGCAAACCGGTGGGCAGAGCTTCGGAAAGTACTTGTGCATCTGCAGCACACGTCCGCCGAGCCAGTGTTCTTTTTCCACCAGGACGACCTCCCTGCCGGCCTCCGCCGCTTCAACGGCAGCCGTTACACCGGCAATTCCTCCGCCGACAACCAAAAGGTCAGTGTTCAACTAATCTCCGACATGGGGTGTATAGTTTCTATCATTTCTTAATTCCTAATTCCTAATTCCTAATTCTTAATTCGTAATTACTGTTTCAGCTCCCTTGCCTCTCTCCCGATACTCCGCGCAAATATCATAGCCAGCGTCCGGTAGAACATGTGCCCGAGCTGGCTGTATGGCGCATACCAGAGCAGAAAGAACACCGCCAGTAGATGGATAAAATACGTCATGTATGCGACCTCCCGCAGGTCATAAATGCGTAACAGTTGCATAAACATCCCCGTTGCCGCTACAATCAATAACATCCAGATGAAGAGGCTGTGTCCATAAGTGCTTTGTCCGGCTATTTCATCATCACGACTGCGCTGAACCAGTATAATCACTATCCCGATCAACATCGCCAAGCCACTGGCATTTCCCAGCCACTTGACGGGATTGGTGAAGGGGATTGGCGGGTACTGATCCGGAGCGACTATCATTAAAATCAATGCCAGACCGGCGGTGGCGAACGCTCCGAAAAAACCAAAGAACACCAGCATGTGTGCGGTTTTTCGGTAGCCGCTGGTCTCGCATTTGTTGAAACGGTTATGAAAAACAACGTCAAGCGCTGCGGTTATGGTCGCGGATAAGAAGCCTTTCGCTGGTTTTACATTCCAGCTTTGAACCATCCCCCGGTAAAATCTGCTCAAACCAACGGCGGCAAAGAGAAATATCAGGATGTTGCCACTGATGAAGAGCGCTTCGATCCAGCCATGTGGGATAAATAATCCATATTCAACCGGTTCGCTCAACAGGTGGCTGAAATCACCGCCGATGTGAACCATACTCAGAACGCCGATCACCAACAACGGTATCAGCAGTAAAACCGGCAATCCCGCCGGTGAAGCGAGCAACCTGCCCATGAAACCCGGAAAAGCAAAATACTCGAAAGCCACTCGCCGGATTGCCGCCATCACATCACCGGGGCGCGCTCCGCGCGGACAGTTAACCGTACAATCACTGCACTGGTGACAGGACCAGACATCCGGATCGGTCATCAGCTTCTCGCCCAATCCCCATTGCGTCCAGATCATTTCCTTGCGCGGGAAGGGACTTTCCTCCGGCGAAAGATTGCAAACAACCGAACAGGTCGCACACTGGTAGCACTTCTCAACCGAATCGCCGCCGGCAGCCTTTACCTTGCGGATGAAATCACGATCGGGCTTGATTACCTGCGTATCAGGCATCGTCAGTCTTCGGCTTTGTATCCTTGACCTTACTCCATTTATCAGCGTCGGGTTTCATCTCGATTCGTTTTTCGCCGAACAGCGCAAACCCGATCCACTTGAAACTGAAGCGCAATAGTTCAACGTCATCGGTTTTGATTCTCTCGAGTTCCTCCTCGTCCATCTTGAATCGCTTGAGGAAACTGCTCTCGAATATGAAACGTCTGAATTTATCGAGATCGTAAAGCGCTGCCCAGTACATATCTATCTGCTGAGGACTTAGTTTCTTGCCGCGCTCCAGCGACGGATGAATGGTGATGTTTTTGAAGAGCTCTCCGAATTCGGCATAGGTTTCAGTTTCCTGATCCTTCAGCCATTCGGCAACAGTCCACTCCCTGGGACGGTTATGCCCCTTGCAGTGCTCCTCTTTTATAATGAAATAAAACTTCTCATGATGAACTTCGGCTTCACCTGGAGAAGCGGAACCGATCGGGTAGATCCTGCAGGGCCAGGGTCGATCGTCGTAAATCGTACAACCTTTCTCCTCATCGACGAAATGACATTCTTTCCTGTCAGTGTCACGCATTTTCATCAGCGGAACGGGTAATTTCTGGCTTTTTTCAATCGGTATAATTGTGTATCTGGAGAGGAATGTTTCAGAGTCAATATTGAGGGCTTTACGCATACGCAGTACATCGTATGGAGTCAGAAATATGTTGACGTCGGCACAGCAGACATTGAAGCATTCGAGGTCAGGTCCACACTCGAAGCTGAATCTGTCCTGAAGTCCCAGACGTGGGTATTCCTTAAGTATCCTCTCCTTAAGATTTTCGAGCTCGTTCATCGGTTAAGCAGTATTCCTTTCAATCGATTATGCGGTCACGCATTGCTGTTTTAGACCATACGGGCAGTGGATTGGCTGAACCGGTAAGCGGATTAACCATCTGCCGATAGGAAGAATTAACCTCGTATTTCTCTTTCATCCACTTCAAACCATTGATAAAGTATGAACATTCGTCATTAAAGCAAACATACATATATGGGTTGTCATATCCTGCTTCGGGAGGCATTTCCATTTTTTTCATTAACGCTCTACAATGTGAACATCTTGGTGGTTCGGCTATTTTCATTCAAGATTCCCAATTTACTTGATTTTAATCGTGACGTCATGTGTCCTTATACTAAGTTGCATTCATAAGGACACTAATGATGAAACATAATCGGTGGGACAGACATTCTTGTCTGTCTGGTTTTATTAAAGATAGGATTGCATGATGGTTCTCTGACAGACAAGAATGTCTGTCCCACCGAATGCAACTTAGTATCACATGACGCTGAAGCATTTACATCCGGAGGCTCCCCGAAGGGAGCCTCCGGATTTGGGCAATGAATTAATCGTAGATCTGGTAGATCGGTCGCTTCATCATTTCCCATTCGCCGGTTGCGGGATCCCACCTGCAGTTGGCGAAGACCTTCCATTCTTCCTTTATCGAGGGTAAATCAGCCCGGAAGTAGTAACCGGGCCAACGAGTCTCCTCACGGAACATGATGGTGCGAATATGGGCTTCCGCCTGCCACATACGGTGGATGTTCTCCCAGCAGCGCATCAGTTCGTGAAGGTCCTCAGCGGCGAGCTTTTCGGAATCCTCCTTCAGGAACTCCATGAGCTCAAGCCCCTTCACAAGAAGACTCTTGCTGGTAGTGAACTGACTGCTGACACCGCCTGCATATTCGTCCATCATCTTCTGAAGACGGAACATAAACATCTTCGGTCGGATGTAGTTCGGATTTATATCCGGATCGGTGGTTTCACCCTTGTGTTGCTCGAAGATTTCAAGCGGTTTTAATATCTCGGACTTCATCTTCTCAACAACTGCATTGTCGATGGTGGGTTCCTCATTGTTATCGACAATGTAACTGATGGCGCCCTTGGCTGCGATGCGACCTTCGGCGTGTGAACCTGAAGTGAACTTGTGCGAAGAAGCCCCCGAAGCATCACCGGCGCAGAAGATTCCCTTAACGGTCGACAGGCAGGGATAACCCCAGAAGTACTCACCCCTGGTCTCATCGGTCTGAATATCCGCCGGACCAGAAACCCAGGCGCCCGAAGCACCGGAATGCGAACCGATAAAGTAAGGTTCAGCCGCAGCGATTTCGGATGATCTCTCCTCAGGAGCAACATTGGTGGCTGCCCAGAGTATCGCTTGTGAGATGGTCATATCGAGGAAGTCTTCCCAAGCCTCTGATTCAAGTTCCTTCATTTTCTTCTTGTATGCCTTCGGGTCGTCCTTGTACTCATTAGCGATATTGGCGATGGCTTCTTCCGTCCTCATATAAATCGGACCCTTGCCATCCATCACATCAAGCAACATCAGCCAGTTGCGCAGGTTGGCGGGCACAGGCTTTACCTTGCCGTAAGGCACCCACTTCTCGAGCTCAGCAGCGTTGGTCTGCATGTAGTTTTCACCGAGAGCATTGGTGGCGCGTGATTTGAACAGCAAGAACCAGGCGCCGACAGGACCGTAGGCGTCCTTAAAGCGCACCGGAATGAAACGCACTTCCTGACAGGTCATCTCCGCACCGGCTTTCATAGTGAAGTAGGCTGAGGAGCCGGAGTTCCAGGGTGGATACCAGGCACGTCCCAAGCCTTCACCGGCTGAACGCGGCTTGAATACATGGACAGCGCCGCCCATAGCAACCAGAACCGCCTTTGCCAGAAAGACGTAGAATTTCTCCTCACGAACGGAAAAGCCAACAGCGCCGACACAGCGATCACCGTTCATCAGCGGACCTACAATGAAGATGCGCTCATAGATGTTATCGATCCCAAGGGCATTCTTGCAGGCTTCAGCGAGAACGACCTTGTAGGACTCACCGTTGATCATAAGCTGCCAACGTCCTTCATGGACGTACTTGCCATTCTCATCCTTCCAGATCGGAAGTCCCCATTTCTCGAACAGGTGAACAGAGCTGTCAACGTGACGTGCGATATTGGCAACAAGGTCTTCACGGGTGATACCCATAAGATCGTTGCGCACATACTGGACATAATCAGCAAGCGTGTTTTCACCGTCCCTGAGACCGACATACTGGTTGATCGCTGACAGTCCCATCGCAGCTCCACCGGAACGATCCAAGGCGGCTTTATCAACCAGAGTGACACTCAGACCGTTTTTCTTTGCCCAATAGGCAGCCTCGACCCCGGCACCGGTGGCTGCCATACCGCCACCCACGATCAAGAGATCGGTTTTTACTGTTACAGTTTCAAAATATGCCATTTGACGACTCCTCTCACTTAAGTGTTGGGATTTCTGGTAGTCCGCTTGATCCCGGTTCAGTAAACAGGACCGGGTCACCAAGGTCTTCCGACCCGGTATCCCAACCACCGTCAGGAACCGCAGAACCTTCGGGAGTCGTGCGGATCGGGAACTTGAATCGCTTTAACATCCCATTACGGAACTTTATAGTCCACATAATAGAATCGGTACCGCGCATCGGTGTGACTGTAGCGCCCAGCGGCACAAAGTCCGCATAACCGCGTACCTCAATAGCGTCCACGGGGCACATCTTCACGCAGTTATAGCACTCCCAGCACATCTCCGGTTCCAAGTTGTACGCCTTTTCGGTCTTGGGGTCCAAGACCATCAAGTCGTTGGGGCAGATATACTGGCAAGCGGTCTTGTCCAGCGCCTTGCACCCATCGCACTTGTCTGGAATTACGTAACTTGGCATTGTTCCTCCTAATTAATTGAAATTTATTGGTTGTGTTTGATTTCTCTGTCTGATCGAAACGTTTACTTCTTCTCACCGGTTGCATAGCCATGCAGCTTGATCTCAACCTTCTCGGTCAAACCGGCGTAGTATTCCTTGAGGATTACCAGAACTTCCGGACGACTGAATTCAGCAGGAATCTCGTCGAGCTTCCCTTCCGAAAGCAGGCTCCGCAGCTTGGTTCCCGAAAGGAACAGGCGTTGAGGTTTGTTCTTGTCCGGCGAGGTTTTCATCGAAGCCATGCCGCCCTGACCGTAGTCCCAGAATGTCCAATCGATAGGAAGCATCTTGCATTCCAGCGCGCCTTCCCAGAGGTCGAGGTAGGCAGTCTGGGCGTCGAACGGACCGTAATACTCGCCGACGCCGGCATGGTCACGACCGATGATCATGTGCGTGCAGCCGAAGTTCTGGCGGAAGACGCCGTGCAGCAGCCCTTCGCGCGGACCGCCGTAACGCATATCAAGTGGATAACCGCCCATGACGACGCGATCCTCATTGAAGTAGTTCTCGACGAGGGTGTTGATGCACTTTACACGAACATCCGCCGGGATGTCACCCGCCTTCAGCTTGCCGACCAACTGGTGAATGTACAGACCGTCTGATACCTCGATGGCGATCTTCGCCAGATATTCGTGCGAGCGGTGCATGGGATTGCGAAGCTGCAGTGCAGCTATCGTCCGCCAGCCCTTCTCCGCGAAAATCTTGCGGCTTTCTGCAGGACGCTGGTAAATACCGGCGAACTCCTTCGGGAAATAGCTCTCTGACAGAACCTTCACTTCACCGCCGAGGTTGACTTCCTTCTGGCTCATTACCATCTTGACGCCGGGGTGTTCAGTGTCATCTGTGGTGAAGATGTTTTTACACTCGAATGTCTTGTCAATGGTGTACTTGTCGCTGACCTTCATGGTAGCCATGAAATCGCCGTCCTCGTCGTTGACAAGGGTGATTTCTTCACCTTCCCTGATCGAGTCGGCGAATTCTTTATCCACCGAAACGGTAATCGGGATGGGCCAGAAGGTCCCGTCAGTCATTTTCATCTCCGCGCAGACACCCTTCCAGTCATCGTGTCCCATGAAGCCTTTCAGCGGCGTGAAGCCACCGATGCCCATCATGATAAGGTCACCGACCTCACGGGAGGATATGCGTGCCTGAGGGAGTATTTCTGCCCGTTTTCGTTCTGTAGTAAGCTCGTTGCCCTCTAACAGAAGGGTGATGAGCTCATCGGAACCGTGGGGGCGTATTAATTTGCCCATTTAATACCTCACTTTTTATATTTATCTTCTTATTTTACAGCGTTGTAAGTTGTTACCAAGACTTCAGCTTTCAAGTCTATCCGAGAATAGTGCTGGAAGTGCTGTCACGTGTCCCCACGTGACAGTTTATGTTCTTGTTTATCCGTCACATGAGGACATGTGACGGCACGCTGAAATACATTACAACAGGGGCGCAATAACAAGCGAAACGACGCTCATCAGCTTGATGAGTATGTTGAGCGACGGACCGGCGGTATCCTTGAACGGATCACCGACCGTATCTCCGACCACAGCGGCTTTATGGGCATCCGAGCCCTTGCCGCCGAGCGCTCCACCCTCAATGTACTTCTTGGCGTTGTCCCAGACGCCGCCGGCGTTTGCCATAAAGATCGCCATCAAAACGCCTGACGATGTGACGCCTGCCAGCAGCCCGCCAAGAACTGACTTATCCGTGAAAGCAAAGCCGACTATCACAGGTGTGAGGATCGCCAGCAACCCCGGCGCAACCATCTGCTTAATGGCGCCGGCGGTGGCGATTGATACGCAGCGGCTGTGATCCGCCTTGACGCCTTCCCTACCTTCGAGCAGACCGGGGATCTCCCTGAACTGACGGCGGACTTCCTCGATCATCTTCCCCGCGGCGCGTCCGACCGCCTGCATGGCAAATGAACTGAACAGGAACGGCAGCATCGCACCGACCAAGACGCCAGCCATCACATTGGGATTCATAACGTTGATCCTGACCTCCGGATGCTTGATCCGCACTACGGTTATAAAGGCGGAGAACAACGCCAATGCAGTCAGCGCTGCCGAGCCGATGGCGAATCCCTTGCCGATAGCCGCGGTAGTATTCCCCACCGCGTCGAGTTTATCCGTGCGCTTGCGAACCTCCGGTCCTAACTCTGCCATCTCCGCGATACCACCGGCGTTGTCAGCGATCGGTCCATAAGCATCGACCGCAAGCTGGATTCCGGTTGTCGAGAGCATGCCGACGGCGGCGATGGCAATTCCATATAGACCCGCTGAATGGTAGGCGAGGATAATGGCGGCACCGAGAACTATAAGCGGCAAAGCTGTAGAACGCATACCGGTAGCGAGTCCGGCGATGATGTTGGTAGCCGCGCCGGTTAAGCTCTCCTGGGCGACGCGGTGAGCCGGGCTGCGGGCTTCAGAAGTGAAATACTCGGTTATCAACCCGATAGCTATTCCGGCGAGCAGCCCGTAAACCGTGGCAAGGAAAACACCTGTTGCAGTATAAGTGTGGGTGACACCGAAGAAATCTGTAACCTGTATCGGTTTGTCTATGAACACCCGGATGATGAACCAGGACGCGATGACCATCAGTATTCCGGCGCCGAAAGTGCCGATGTTCAGCGCGGTCTGCGGATTCGATTTCTCTCCAGACCGAACGAAGAAGGTACCGATGATGGAGACGATAATCCCTGCCGCTGCCAGTGTAATCGGAAGCAACACCGGCATTAACGCCTTTTCCGCTCCGACGGAAGCCATATACCAGCTTGTACCGGCAATAACCATCGCCCCGACGATTGCTCCGACGTAGGACTCGAACAGGTCCGCGCCCATGCCGGCCACGTCGCCCACGTTGTCGCCGACGTTATCGGCAATGACGGCAGGATTGCGCGGATCGTCTTCCGGGATACCGGCTTCGACCTTGCCGACCAGGTCGGCGCCGACGTCCGCGGCTTTGGTGTATATGCCACCACCGACGCGAGCAAACAGGGCGATGGATGAAGCGCCGAGCGAGAAGCCCGATATGGTGGCTAACAGCCTCTTAAGTCCGTCATGCGTGTAAGCGTCAAATCCCAAAGCTTTGGTGTACAGAAAGAACAGTATCACCAGTCCGACTACAGCCAGTCCGACTACAGACATCCCCATCACGGTTCCGCCTGAGAATGCAACGGATAATGCTTTCGACAGACCGGTACGTGCAGCTTGCGTGGTGCGGACGTTGGCGTTCGTAGCGACGCGCATCCCGAAGAATCCCGCCAGACCACTGCATATCGCTCCGAGAACGAACGACAGCGCCACCAGTACTGATGAAGCCGGGTTGCCGGCGTTGGCGATCCCTAACAGGATGGCAACGACAACTACGAAAATCGCGAGAACAGAGTATTCCTTCCCGAGAAATGCCATCGCGCCTGCGCGGATATTCTCCGCTATTTCCGCCATTCTGGGTTCACCAACTTCCTGACGCTTAACCAATCCTGCCTTGAAGAAGGCAAACAAAAGCGCCAGAATACCGGCTCCTATGGCTATTAAGAGATATTGATCCATTAGACTCTATCCTGAATTTATAATATTATACTTAACCTTAATATAGTTATTCTCGTGGATATAGGCAAAGATGCGCAAGCCATTACCGGTTGCCTGTTATTTATAAAAAGTCATCGTTGATAGCTGGGTGGTGTCCCTTGATGGTTGTCATTTCCGCGAATACTAAATTGTCTCGGTATTCATCATTCCAACGAAAGTTGGAATCTAGAGAACTTGCTGATATTGCGGGAGTTACTGGATTCCATCTTCCGATGGAATGATGAGTTTGAGGGTAATCACTCCATTTTCGGGAATACTATTTCGCGGGAATGACAATGAATCGCTGACACTACCGATAGCTGTAACTATTCTACAATAAGCAAGAGCATAATATATTTATGCGATACAAGTTCCTAAAGGTGCAAGACAATATAAAGGGTTCTTTTATTATTGTCAAGGCCAATTTATTATAATTTGCATTTTGTTAGAAAATTCTTTAAAAAACAATAAGTTTGATTGATCTAACTTTATAATGGACGGCTAACTTAACACCTCAACGTGTCGTTTAAGCAGGTTGCAAGTCGCGTGATAAAAAGTTATGAAGCCAGGATTGTGCTTATACATTATATTGGCAACAGCGTCACTTGGAATAGTTGCATCTTTACCTTGATAACAGGATGAATTCATGTCTAAAATCGGCAAAATAACGCCTCAGATTTTTAATCTAAGCTTATAAAAATCTTTGAAAACGAGTAAAAATTCCTATATTGTGATATACAGCACACTATTGCATAAGAGAGCAGCTTATTTTCATAGCGAAGTACTTTCTCAACAGAAACTGATTTCTGATTTCTTGTGATAGTTCTCGATTTGTCATTCTGATAGTTCTAGATTCGTCATTCTGATAGTTCTAGATTCGTCATTCTG
>CAYYHI010000087.1:0-12914 GCA_964471745.1 uncultured bacterium
ATCTCGTTTTCATTCCCCTGCTGTTGGAGATTCTTCACTTCGTTCAGAATGACGATATGAGAACTTTCAGACTATATCAGTAATCAATTAAGACTTATAATTTGTTTTAATAGTGTAGAAAACATAGTATATTATCATATCATGTGAAAACCCCTGAGAATTGGCAATTGACCACCCAGCGGAGACAGGATAGTGAAAATTGCGTTGGCGCAGCTCAATCCAACGGTAGGAGATATCAAGTCAAACCTTGCCGAATTGAAACAAACTGTTGACGGCATTAAACCTGGATCAGCCGATCTTGTGGTTTTCCATGAACTTTACCTGTGTGGATACCCGCCTCGGGACCTGCTGAGCCTGCCCTGGTTCGTCGATCGGTTGGAAAGTGCACTCGATGAGGTTAAGAATATCTCAAATAAGAGACCCGACCTTGGGATCATCCTGGGAACAGTCAGGCGAAGCGGCATTGTGGGTGGAAAAGGATTGTATAACTCGGCGGTTTTTATCCAGGACGGAAAATTACTCTTTGAACAGCACAAACAACTCCTGCCAACATACGATGTATTCGACGAGAGTCGGTATTTCGATGCCGGCAGTGCCTATCGGGTATTCGATTATAAGAGTGAAAAGCTCGGCATCTCGATCTGCGAAGATGCTTGGAACGATCCGGATTTTGAAGAAAAACTGTCTTACAGTCATAATCCGATCGAAATTCTGGCAAGCAACAACGCCAGCTTGATGATAAATATCTCAGCATCACCTTATCATCTGCATAAGGATAAAATCCGATACGGCAGGTATTCGCATCATGCAAGGAAGTGGGGAGTGCCGATGTTCTTTGTCAGTCAGGTTGGAGGCAATGATGACTTGATCTTTGATGGTCGCAGTTTAGTGTTCGATGCTGACGGACGGCATATCACGCTGCTCAAGCCGTTTGAAGAGGATGTCCGTATTGTGGACAGCAACCAGGTCGGTTCGAACAAAGAGTATCCATCGCTGCCGGACATGGAAGCTTTACGAAAAGCGCTGACATTAGGCATAAAAGACTACCTTGCCAAGTGCGGGTTCAGGAATGCAATTTTAGGGCTTTCCGGTGGTATCGATTCAGCCTTAACAGCCTGCCTGGCGGTGGATGCTATCGGTCGGGACAATGTCAGAGCGATTACAATGCCGTCTGATTACTCCTCACGCGGATCGGTCGATGATTCATTGAAACTCGCTGAAAACCTCGGTATAAGATGCGACGTTATCCCTATATCGAATATACTCGCACAATATGAAGTTTCCCTGAAGAAACCATTTACCGGACTTGAATCAGACGTAACCGAGGAGAACCTCCAGGCAAGGATTCGCGGCAATCTGCTTATGGCTTATTCGAACAAGTTCGGTGGAATTGTACTTACAACCGGTAACAAGAGCGAACTTGCGGTTGGATATTGCACACTTTACGGTGACATGAGCGGTGGGCTGGCTGTTATTAGCGATTTACCGAAGATGATGGTCTATGAACTGGCGCGTTGGTATAACAGGGAGGAGGAGATCATTCCTCAGACGATTTTAAGTAAACCACCTTCTGCGGAATTAAAACCCGGTCAGACCGATCAGGATACGCTGCCGCCTTATGAGATACTTGACGAGATACTTGACATGTATATTGAGCAGCGCCTGTCCGATGATGATATCGTCGAAAAAGGATTTGACAGAGAGACTGTAAACTGGGTTGTTAAAGCCATAGATCACAACGAATATAAGCGCAGACAGGCTCCTGTCGGTCTACGTGTCACAACCAAGGCGTTCGGCACCGGTTGGCGAATGCCGATAGCAATGCGCAAGACATTGCCCTGATGTCATTCTTAAGGAATTCAACATTACATTGAAATTTGGATGATTTGGCAATGAAACCTACTGACAACGCAACTATGCTTGAACATCCTGTTTTCAGTATAATGATACAACCCAGACTTGACGAAACGATTCATTATTATTATACTTTAGCGTTATAGCATTTTAACGAGGAGCTTTAGGATGGATGCGCTTAAGCTGCGCATAGACGCCAGGAAGATGAACGCCTTTCTGACAATCCCTGCAGAATCATCGGCAGAGGAGGTAACTATTGATATAATAATGGATTATCTTCTACAATCCGGTATAGTGTTTGGGATTAATAAGGAAGCTGTAAATAAAATGGTTGAGCGTGATGTCAGAGACAGACCGATTAAGATTGCTTCTGGTTTGGAATCTGTGAAGGGAAAAGATGGAACTGTGAAGTTTTATTTCAAGACCGATGTTGAGCTGAAACCCAAGGTACTACCTGATGGCAGTGTTGATTATCGTGATCTGCAACTGGCGCAGAATGCCGCCAAAGATCAGGTACTGGCGGAAAGAATTCCACCGACTACGGGAACACCGGGTAAAAACATCATTGGTGAGGAGGTTCCAGCAGAGCCCGGCAGTGCCGCATTTTTAATGGCAGGAAAAAATACGGATTTTAAGGATGAAGCACAAAATGTTCTCGTTTCACAAGTTGATGGCAATGTTAAACTGAGAACTGGCAATAAAGTTGTAGTGGATACCGTTTTTAACGTCGAGCATAATGTTGACTTCAGCACCGGGGATCTTGATGTTACCGGGGATGTTTATATCAATGGGAATGTTCTGTCCAGTTTCAAGGTGAAAGCTACAGGGAATGTCGTCGTTAACGGTCTTGTCGAAGATGCTGAAATTAATGCTGGTGGGGATGTGCTTGTGCGAAGAGGGTTTATTGGAACAGGAAAGGGGATAATCAATGCCCAGGGGAAAGTGGTAGTTAAGTTTGTTGATAACCAGACAATTAATGCCGGAACTGAAATCCATATAGGTGAGGAAGCTTTCCACTCCAAGTTAACTGCAGGCAAAGCCATCATTATGGTGAAGGGTTTTGGCAAATTGGTTGGGGGAGAGGCTCATGCTGGAGAATTTATAGAAGTCAATACTATCGGCAGTGAACTTCATGTTCGTACGAATGTGTCGATAGCAATGGGTAACGACCTGACCGGGGAGGTTGATCTTATCGATGATGAAGTTTCACGTCTGAAGGAAAGGCTTGAAGAGGTAACGCAGCGGATGATGGGTCTGGTGGATCGAGTGCCGGAATCGGAATTAACCAACGGTCAAAAGAGATTCTTACGTTCCTTGGAGAATAGTAGTGAAGTTATTAATAGTAAAATAATTAAGCTGATAGAGGAAAAGAAATCCATGGAAGATAACATTCTCAACATGAAGAAAACATATATTAAGGTTCGCAAGAATATTCACCCGAGATCAAACATACGGATTGGGTGGTTGAAAGAAAATAACGACACTTTGCGTGGTCCCACCGAATATCGGATGGGTTATGACGGGCTGATGATTGTTTCCTTATAGAATCAATTCCTGAACATACTCCAATAGCATCATTTCACAATCACCGCTTTTCTCACTGCATATTGACTTCCTGTCTCAAGCTTGCACAGGTATATCCCCGCTGCGAGGTGTTCGCCGTTAAGCACAATCCGATGATGTCCTGCCGGATGTTGACCCTGATCGAGAGTTATCAGCTCTCTACCATGAATGTCGTAGAGTTTAATGGTAATATCCGTCGGAGTTGGCAGTTCGTAGTGGATAGTCGTCGTCGAATTGAACGGGTTGGGATAGGCGCCGGTTATGCCGAAGGAAAGGGGCAGATTGCGATCCATTTCAACATTCAAGGCATTTCCATTTAATGGCACTTCTACGATCTCCTCGTCCGGGTCGTCTGATTCGATTACAAGGACTGCTTCATATATACCCGCTTCGTCCGGTGTGAAGTGAACCCAGGTTGTATGCTCGCTCTGCGGTTCGACCTCGACTTCACCAACGTCATCGTCGATACTGAACGGAGAGTTGTCCGGTGTAATTGTCTGGCTGGTCAGTGTCAAGGAGGTCAGACCGATGTTGCGGATGGTTACGGCAGCGCTGTCGATGGTGCCGGGGGTTTCGAACAGAACAGTGTTGGGGATTACGTCGATGTCCCGCTGGTGGAAATGAAATGCCCCGATGTCGGCGCGCGTGCCGTCGGGGTCAAGGTCGGAGTCAGGGTCGCCGGCGTCGATGCAGGGGGAGTCTTCGGTGAGGAAATAGGCTTCAGGGAAGTCGTCGCTGTCAACCAGAAGGGGATCCATAATCAGGTTGCCAAATCTGTCGGTCGAATCGCCGTTGGCGTTAATGCGATCCGGAATACCCAAATCCTCTATTTCACCACCTGCACTTTCATAATAATAATCGAGGATTGGATAGAAGATATTGTACCTTATATTGGGTAGTTCCTCATTGTGGTAATTACAGAAATAAATAAAACAGTCGATGAAAACTGAATTGTTAACTGTAAATGGATCGAATGCATCTATACCACAAAAAGGACCTTGAAATGTGCAATTCGATACATTCAAACCAATGTTTTCTGAGGCTAGTCCACATGGACCGAAGATGCAATCTTCAACAACAGAATTAGCGTAAGCAAAAATACAATAGCCATCATTAAAATAGCACCCTCGGACCGTAAATGATAGTTCGTTTCCCATATCCCAACTCTTAATAGGCATTGATAAATCATCGAAAGTACAGTATTCTATAACTATGTTTACTCCATATAAGTGTAATGCCCCAACATCCATATTATCCTGTAAGTCCATACAACTCGCTCTACGAAAGGTACAATAGGAGAATATGGAGCTCGGTATCACTTCGGAACTGTCATCACACCCAATTGCGATGTAGTTCCAACTCCAATACCGGTCATCAACATAACCATCGAATAAAATGGAGTCTTCTTCTGTGCCGTTTGCAATTATTGAACCATGACAAAATATTGCTCTAGCCCCTCGAAAAAGAATATCGACTCCAGCTTCGATTATCAGGGTGTCTTCTGCGAGGATAACAAGGTTCTCGTCAACGACGTATGGACTGCCTTCCCGATCCAGTATTCCGCTTATCTCACCGCCGATATGGGTTTCGGCTGTGACGCTGCCGCATATTGTGAGAAGCAGTGTTAACAGTAAGATGCATGGAGTTGTATGTCTACCTATCATTTCACAAGCACAACCTTTCCAACAGAGGTCTGCTCACCGGCTTCAAGACGGCAGAGGTAGATTCCCGCCGCATACTGCGCGCCGTCGAGTGTGAAGTGATGATACCCGGCGGTTTGCTGCTGCTGGATAAGTGTTGAGATTTCTCGACCGTGCAGGTCGTAGATTACGGCTGTAACTTCCGCCGCGACAGGAAGCGAGTACCTGATAATCGTCGATGAGTTAAACGGGTTCGGGTAAATCTTCGTGATGCCGAATTCCTGTGGAAGAGTTTCGGATGTACCTCCAACCGATCCCTCCTCCAGAACAGTCATGGTGACAGGGATAAATGTTTCCATATCAAAGGCATTATGCAGGAAGACCAGATCGCATTCCATTATCCCCGGTGCAAAATCGAGGGTATAGATGTCGATGGCAAGCTCTTCGGAATTACCGGCGGTAATTACACCTTCGGTCGGTTCCAACAGCATCCATTTAACATTACCGGACAGATACCAGATGTCGATGCGGTCCAAGGCAACTCTATCGACGGTATTATCTGCAGTAGTTATCAACATCCAGCTATATGCGTCATACTGATCCGAAACGCTTGCTCCGCTTGGTGAACCACCTTCTCCCTGGATTAAAGTAGAACCTTCGATCATCTCGCCTGTATCCGGATTAAACCTATCTACATATGTTGTATCATGCAAATAGTGAATAACGTAAAGAGGATAACCATCCGGGTCGTCTGAACAGTATGCGAGACCATAAATGCGCACTGGCTGTTCTCCAATCCTAGGTCGATCAATCTCAATTACAGGATCTCCTCCGTCACGTTCGAAGGCGGCTATAGTAGTGTTTGTGATGGATGCTACCCATATCAACTCACGGTCAGGGTCCCAGGTCAATGCTTGATTGGAACTGCCAGGTCCCTCCCAGCTTCGCACAGAGTCGCCCTCGGTAGTGAAGGCTATTACGGCTGTCTCTCCGGATCCCCAGAGTAATTCACCATCCCAGGCAAGGTCCTTCATACCGTTATTGGATGTCCCGGCTTGCGGGAAGGAATCAACCAGTGATCCTTGTTTGTCAAGAACATAGATCTGAGTTATGCCTTCTGGATTATTTCTACCGCGTCCGGCAATGTAAAAATACTCACCCGCGAATACACATCCTTCGAGATCAGTGTTATGCGTTGAATCATTCGGGTAATATGAAAGCATATGATCCCACATATCCGCGGCTTCACCACCAGGTGGGCGTTTATCGGATGTCCATTCGAGCGTACCGTTGCCGTCGTTGCTGATGACAAGGTCCAACGATGTCGAGTCGCCCTCCGTTATCCGTTCATCGATTCGATTCCGGGATGGAACAAACTCAGCGTGCAGCAAGCCGAAATCAATGGTCATTTCGTCGTTTTCTTCAAGGGTCAGGTCGATAAGCGTCGAATCGTTCCATCCCGGAGCGGATGCAGTTATGTCAAACGGTCTCTCAGCCACCGCATCCCGGATAACCCAGTTCCCGCTCCTGTCGGTTTCGGCAGATTGTCCGTGGGTTGTGGTGATAAGTGCATACTGAATACCTGAGTTGCTTGATACGTCGATTACCCGACCCACAAGACGCCCTATCAACGTGAAATCATCGATTAAGTAATGGTACCCGATATCAACCACACCCTCATCGGGCGAAAGGTCATCCTGTGTGGTATAGACGTTCATGCCAAGCTCTTCCGCTTGGTCGCTGCCGGCGTCGATAGCCGGGCTGTCGTCCTCAATAAAGAAACCGTCCAGACCCCAGTCCGGATCACGACCGCGGTCGAGAAGCGGATCTTCGTCGATAATCTCTTCACCGTCCCAGCGATCTTCATCGTTGTCGCCGCCGTCAACGATACAGTGGCTTATTGTGATTTCGCCACCGTTATCCTGGGCATAAAGCTGGTTGCCCTGATCGGCGTTATTATTCCAAAATATGCAGTTGGTCACATGCGGGTTGGAATCTGAACCCTTGTAAACGCCTCCGCCCATGCCTGTAGCGCGGTTGTTAAGAAAATCGCAGAATGATATTTCTCCCTGGCTTCTAAATGAGAAAGAAACCCCTCCACCATCGTGGATAACAGTGGTGTTACCGTCGAAGATGCAGTTAGTGATTTCGCAGTCGGAATCCTGCGTTATATGGATACCGCCGCCGAACCTCTCTGCAATGTTCCTCAGTAGTATGCAGTTGTAAACCCTGACTTCTGAGCTGGTTATAAAAATACCGGGACCGGATGCCATGCTTTCGTTATCGGAGATTAAGGTGTATTCAATCAATCCATCGGATCCGGAAACGGTTATACCTCCGCCAGAGATTTCTGCGACATCCATCATGTTTTCGGTTATAACACAGTACTTGATGTGAAAATCCTGGGCGTTAGTAATCTCGACCGCGCCATACATGCCGCCGGTTATTGTCACGCCTATCAGCTCAACTGCACTTGTGATAGTAAAGGCTTTGCTGTCAACCTCTTCTTCACAATCGATAATGCAATTCTCCGGACCGTTTTCAGACATAATGACAAGGCGGGTGCCAACAGTGAGATTGATATTACCTTCGCCAGTATATACACCGTCTTCGATAAGGATCGTATCTCTGGCTGATGCATCATCAATGGCGGCTCCGATGGTTTCATAATCATCGGTTACATGCAACACTTCCGCATGTGGTAGTGATGTAACACAGAGCATCGTAACTATCGATAGAATAATAGTCTGTGCGGTTTTCATGTTAAGCTTCTCCTTTTATGGATTTAGACCAGTTGGGATTTATGTTATGAGAGTTCATACTCTCGGAATTAACAATCTTAATATAAATCTAAACGAACTAAATACAAGCGACGACAGATTAAAACCGGCGATTTAAGTTCGGCAGAAGAATATGGCTATGCTATGACTTAAATCACATTTACGGATAAGGAATGAAAGAATTTGATATTCGCGCTATCTTGTACCTTATCTCATCACCACCATCTTGCGAACAGCAATAAAGCTCCCTGATTTCAATCGATAGAAGTAAATACCAGCCGGTAATTCGCCGGCATCAAACGTAACCAGGTATCTCCCGGGCGGTTGATGTTCAGTGACATACGTTTCGACTTCCCGTCCAAGAACGTCGTATATCTTCAGCTCCGTGAAACCGGGTACGCGCAGACTATAACCGATCAAAGTCGTGGGATTGAACGGATTGGGATGATTCTGATCAAGCGAATACTCAAACGGCACGGTTTCATCTTCATCTGCATAAGGCGGCGGTGGCAGTTCATCAACGACATGCAGGCTGACGGGTAGCCGGGTGATACCGTTACCCGCGTTATGGCTGAATTGGATAACCACGCCATAAAGTCCGGTGTCCAGATCCGCGGATGCAATCTCAAGCGCTAACGGAATTGATTCTGTAGCAAAGAGTGTGTCCGATCTGGGGGTGTAATCGATCCAGCTCGAGTTCGGCGCCAGCTCGAAGATATCAACAAAGTCTCCCTCCGGGTGGTCGAGAACCGTGGCGATGACCCAGACCAGGTTGTTCCATTTCGGAGTAATGCTGATACCGCCCCTGCCAGAGGTGTTGGTATCCATATAATCGAGTGTAGTCAACAACCGGACATCACCATCGTTTGGATTCATCTTGAAGATGGAGATATTCGGTACTTCATTGTCTTCAATCGGTTCATTGTTGGACATGATGTAAAGGTTGTAACCGTCTGGATCGTCCCGGAAATAAGCTAACCCGTACATCCTGACCCTGAGGTTTTCATCGCGCGGATCACGAGGTTGATAACGATTGACTTCTACAAGCGTCGAATCATTGGCAATACTGACCAGGAAAAGATCATTGCAAATACTGGAAGCAAATATCAATGTGTCGTTTACTACCGCAACGTTGCGTATCGATGTTAACCTTGGTGGAGTACTCCACCTGTTGATTTCCTCTCCAGTTTCAGGATCGACCAGCATGATATAGGATCCGGATGTTGTGCAGTACAGGAAACCGTTATAGTAATCCATATCCCGAATACCGTATCTTCCCGCTATCGGCTGTATGATTCGATCGATATAGTTACCCCAGCGGTCGAAGATGTAGAACCAGTTCTCGTCGTCACCACTGGCATCCCCGCTGATTAACCAGGTGCTGTTTTGATGAATATAAACGATACCGTTGAGGCGTGTATCACGGAGCGTATCGCCGGCTGGCCAGGTAAGCAGTTCGTCCCAGATTTCGTCAGGGTCGTCGCGCCCGATTCCTCGAACAGGACCAGTACCGGGATCTTCCTCTGGATCCGGAGGGTTGAAACCTTCACCCTCGTCATCGAAAACGTAAACATACCTGCTGGTGAAAGCCAGTGTTCCATTACCGCTGTTTAACAAGGTCAAACCTGCTTCAGTAACGGAGTCGGCAAGCATAGTGAAGTTCAACTCCTCACCGCTGATGACAAACTCAGGATGCAGCAAAGCAAAATCAACAGTGAGTGTTTCGCCCTCAAGAATCTCGAGACCGCTCAAGGTGGAATCATTGTAACCTTGTGCGGATGCTGTGATTATATAGTTTTCACCGATTAGCACTTCGTCATTGATATAGTATCCTGACGTATCCGTTTCAGTCCAGAAGCCGCCCAGCCGTGGTCCACGCGAAGCGATGATTTCCGAGCCGGGGATTGGGTCGCCTGTGGCTACGTCAGTTACTTGGCCTTCCAGCACACCGGTAATGAAATGAGTGGCGGTGGTGAATTTGATAGCCATCTCATCCTCAAGGTGCTTTGCTCCGTCGTGATAGCGGTTCCAGTAAGTGTATTCAAGTCCGTCGGTGTCGTCGAGGTTGCCGATGCCTACCGTGGCATAGGGCGTGTCATTATTACCACTTCCGCTGGCATTCTCAATCTCCTTGTATTGAAAGACAATTACACCATCGCCGGTATATGTAGGCTGAGCCTGCTGGGAGTACAAAATAAGTTCAAACGTCTCGCGTTGACCGCCCCAAAGACAGGTCATGTCATTCCATTCGACGATAAACCGCCCACCTTCTCTGTCGTTGTATGTCAATATTCTGCCTGTACGCAGATTGTCCCAGAAGACGCAGAGTTGGGCGTTGGGTCCCCCGCCCGAGGCGATACGCCGATTACGGAAGTCACAGAGAAACGGATCGGTGTCGAAAGCAGCCCAGCCGTTTGTGCAGATGGTGATCTCATCGAAAAGCTCACCATAATATTGGAACTCGAACGGCAGATCTACAGCCTCGCTCTCATCCTGATCCTCGCCGCTGTCACGCAGTTCGAGGTCTTCCCCGTTAAAATCGTGAATGTTTTCATCAGGATCTATCTCGATCCACTCATATTCGGGACGGATCTCCCAGCTCTCATCATCTGAATCGAAGCATACATACCCGTAATTATCAGGACCGAAGGGGTCACCCTGTCCAGTATTTCCAATTTGGTAGGAAATCCTGGTCGTATCCCGAAAACCGTTCTCTGTTTCGATAGCGAGAACGAAGACTACCTCCATTCCCGGAATAGTCAGCGGATGAGCTCGAACGCGAAAACTACCGTCTGCAGCCCGACCGGTATCATCAGGTTCGATGGCGTCATACTCAATCTCATTCTCGATTACACGGGCAACGTTGGTTTCACTCCAGAGCCTGGCTGTAAATGGTTCAAGCGCTTTGTGTCCGATATTGGCAATCTCTATATCCAGGTTTTGTATTGAACCCGGTTCAAGTTCCCCATCTTCGAAGTCGAGCTCTGCGATGGCTGTCTTCGGTGACCTGACATCGAGGGATGCCATGGACAGCCAGGAGGTTTCATCGTTCTGAGTACTGATTGATAACAGGATTTCCTCACCATCAGGGACACTTGGATTAAGTTGGACGGTAATCGGCACATCGACAGTTTCGTCGACCTCCGGAATATCATCCGTGCTGAAAGGTTCACTGGTTATTTCCGCCCAGTCGGAGAGTGATTCTACAGTGATAGTGATCTCACCTTCGGGAACATCAGTTCCCAGGTTGGCGATCATCAGGTTCATGTCGATGGTCTCACCGGGATTGGGGATGCCGTCCTCGTCATCCTCGATGTCCCAGTCTATCACGCCGAGGTATAATTCCTGTTCCTCCACGTCGATCTCGGCGAGGTAAGGTTTGACGTTATGCTTGGTCACGGTGATCATCAGCTCGCCTTCCGATAAGGCATCGGATGGTATGATGAAGCTTGCTTCGCCATCGATGTTGGTGTATGCCGTTGCCTGGAATTCGTCGTCAGCCTTGTACAGGCAAACAAAGGCATCGCCGAGTGGATCGTCATTCTGGGCGTCATCTTCTCTAACGCTGATGGTGAAGTGGCTGCCACCGAGTGGAATTGATTCAGGATGATCAGCATCGATAATCATGGGTATACCAGTCCACACGTGCGTCGCAGGGTCGCCCATCAAGTTCATCCACCTGCTGAAGTTGTTGACATTGTTGTCTTCAAATCCATGGTATTGGCGATAGATTCCATACCTGCCGCGATTGATAGCGGTTCCCAGGTTCCACAGGTCTTCCTTGAGAATACCGACCCAGATCCCGACATCTATTGCATTGTTGTACTGCACGTGCGTACCGGCAGTACAGAAACCGACGCTGCCGATACCGCCGCCGGGTGAACGAAGCATGGCTTCCGAGACCCCAAGTTCGTTAACATAGTCACCGGAGCAGCAGGTAAGAATGGTTGCAATCGGATACTGTTCATGCGCGCGAAAGCCCATAATCATGTTCGGGGTTGTACCCTCAATGCCGATCCAGCCGCGATAGTTGGCGACGGATACTCCTCTTCTGAATTCGTTCGTAAAGAAGGAAGGTACACTTTGCCCCTGGTATGGTGCATTGTAATACCATTCGTGTACGTTATCGAAGCCTCGTTCCAGTATTTCATCACGAACCCAGCGGTTGACCAGGATAGTTGAAAGTCCAGAGTAAGCATAACCAGCGCAAACCATCCCCTGGACAAACCAGTCTGTATCGTCCATATACGGATCCGCTTCGTAACTTACGAGTTTTTCCACAACCTGTTCGAGTCTATTAACGTTTTCCACTGAAATACGACCGAGATCAGCGTCCGCCAGGATGTCGTTGCCTTCAATCAGGACATAATCGAAGTCTGTTGTGCTGCTGTAGGCGTTGATATTGATCGTCCCCTCTGCGTCGCCGACCAGTGTAACCATCTCCGGGGGGTTGTCCCATTCGTTATATGCGTTGCGTATAATGTTTCTGATCTCATTAGATCCCGGATTGTTTCTGACATCGGCTGTATGTACTTCCCAACCCTGCCTGGCACGCCATTCGATGAGAGGCTCAATAGCCTCCTCAACACCGTTGACAGTAGGGTAGATCAACAGGTAGGATCCACGTTGGGGATGTTCGGATTGGTCGCGCCGTGGCGGTGGATTGATGACCAGCGATTCCAGCAGTTTCTGAATACTGGATGAAGGTCGAGGGCGGTCGGGGTTAATGACGATGTTCTTGCCTGTCCCACTGTATTCAAGGTGAAAGTCGAATTTGTCGTTAAACTTCATCATACCGGTCTGCGGGTTGTACTGCATCGGGAAGAGGGTTATCTGTACCAACCGATGCCCCCGCAGGATTGCCGGCTCACTGATTACTATGGGATTCGGAGGCCAGAATCCCTTATATTCGAGGTATTCCGGACATGCTACGCCGGGTACAGACAGGTCTGCTGAACCATCCTGAGCCGGTGAGATGAAGGGGTGGTCACAATCCTCAATCCGGCTTTGAATGTTATCAATCTGAAGGTCGATATCCGAAGTAGGAGGAACCAGCACTAAATGCGAGATAATCGGC
>CAYYHI010000088.1:0-12903 GCA_964471745.1 uncultured bacterium
CAAGTATAAAGTACACCTATTAATAGGATAACTTATTCAAAAAAAACTGACCGATAATCAAGCAAAGGATAATAAATGGATTTCAATACTCATTTAGCGAAATTGGTCGAGTGGTTGCTTTCGAGCGGGATCAGAATAGCATTCATCCTGCTTTTAATGTTCATCTTTCTCAGAGCAGCCAGCATTCTATCAAAACAGCTATGCCCGTTGATCGGCAAGTGCAAGGATGATCCTGAATTCCAGAAACGCTCCAATACCCTGAGCTCGATAGTCCGCCACATCCTGATCATTACCATAATCATCGTGGCGGCAATGATGATTCTGAGGCAGTTGGGGATCGAGATCGGACCGATCCTGGCTGCTGCAGGAATCGTCGGTCTGGCGGTCGGTTTCGGCGCCCAGAGCCTCGTAAAGGATCTGATCAGCGGTTTCTTCATCCTGCTGGAAGACCAGTTTCGCGTTGGGGATGTCATCCAGATCGGTGATAAAGGCGGACTGGTTGAAAGATTTAATTTGAAGACGACCATCCTGCGCGACCTTGCAGGCAACGTCCATTACATCCCCAACGGGCAGATCGATGCGGTGACGAACATGACCAAGGAATATTCTCGCTACGTTTTCGAGATCGGTGTAGCTTACCGTGAGGATGTGGAGGAAGTAATCGAGGTCATGAAGGAGGTGGACGAGGAGCTGCGAAACGATCCGGAATTCAAGGATGATATAATCAGTCCCATCGAGATACTGGGGCTCGACAAGTTTGCGGACTCGGCGCTGATAATCAAGGCTCGAACCACCACCAAACCGATCAAGCAATGGCGGGTGGGACGTGAATTCAACCTGCGGCTGAAGAAGAAGTTCGACCAACGAAATATCGAAATCCCCTTCCCACACGTTACACTCTATCTTGGTGAGGACAAAGCGGGGGCGGCGTCGCCGCTAAGGGTTGCGCTGAAAAACAATCCTAAACCGGAGGATTGAACCGTTGTTAATCCGATCCTAATCCAAAAAGTTTCCAGCTGTGCCATCTGGATAGAATGAATTTGCCGGGGAATGTCAACCATCAAGGGACACCACCCGGCAAAAGATCGGGTCTAGTCTTGTACTGAGCAATTTCAGTATTCCTTACTTCTTGCTCATTGCCCCGGCATTACCTTCACGTATCAACTCAAACGGAAAGGTTTGACCCGCCTGGGAGAAATCCCCCGAAATCGTATGCGTCTCCGCAGAATAAACACCCTTGAATGAAGCGGTAGCTCGTCCGGTTGACAGGTCGAATGAGATATTGTCACCTTCAACGGTGATGTTTGAAACCGGCAAGTTGTGCTGGTTCTGCATCGGCAGGCTGATATCGCCTTTCAGGGAGCCGTTCTCGCTGCGTTCGAGGTTAAGAATTATCTTGGGCTGTACTGACGTGAATTTCACGAATCCTTCCCAGTTGCCGGTGACGTTGGGTTGATTTACAGACCAGGCAAGGTTGGGAATGACAATCAAAACAGTCGCTGCAATCAGGCAGGAGGTAATGAGAGTCAATGTTGCTGATTTGGTTTTCATGTTAATCCTCTTATAAGGTTTAATCCGGTTTGGAAGCAGTCTCTTGGACTATCTACCGTGTTGAAGCCAGGTAAAATGAACTGAATGAGCTCTTACAAATTAATGCTCTGCGGGGAAAACGACGACGAAACATTTTAACCTCCATTTTCTTATTGGTGTCTTTCTGTATTTTTGTCTGTTTAGACCTCAGTGTCAATCGGAATGTTACATCGGTCGAACCGGTTCGGAATAAAATTATAATTTCATGCAGCCAGGCGCTCCCTGATAAACTCAAAGAAACGCATTAAAACCTCTCGTATGTTCCTTTTCCTTGCATTATACTCGAAAATGAATCTTCAGCATTGACTTAATCCATTGCACTTGCTACATTTCTGAGGATAAAGTTTTTCAGCATTTACATAAAACACAGAAGAGGTACAATGAAAATACCAAAACGAACCGTAACTATCGGTGGTGAAGTCTTCGAGATGCCGGACTTCTCCGTCATATTCGGTCGAGGCATCTGGGGTGTATTGATCGTGCTGATCGTTCTCTGGCTCCTGACGGGGATTTACATCGTCAGCGCCGACCAGCAGGGCGTGATCAAACGATTCGGTGAGTTTGTCCGGGTGACGGGACCCGGCATACACTACCATCTGCCTTTCCCTGTTGAGTCCGTTCAGCGACCCCGAGTTACCGAAGTCAAACGTGCCGAGATCGGTTTCCGCACCATCGACCAGGGACCTCCCTCCCGCTATGCAGATCGCCCGAACGAATCGATCATGTTGACCGGCAATCTCAACATTGTCGACTGCGACATGATCGTCCAGTATCGCATCATCGATGCGATCAAGTACCTGTTTAAGGTCAGGGATCTACCGAGTACGGTCCACGGCGCTTCGGAAGCCGCGTTGCGTCAGGTGATCGGGCAGCGCGATATCGATGAAGCGCTGACAACCGGCAAGGGCGAGATCCAGGAAGACGCCAAGAACCAATTGCAGACGATTCTCGACAGCTACGACTCCGGTTTGCTCATTGTCGCCGTTCAGTTGCAGGATGTTCATCCACCACAAGCGGTCGTCGATGCCTTCAAGGACGTGGCTTCCGCCAAGGAGGATCTGAACAAGATGATTAACCAGGCTCAAGGCTACCGCAATGACCTGATTCCCCGAACGAGGGGTCAAGCTGCACAGATGGTAAAGGAAGCCGAGGCGTGGGCTGCCGAACGCATCGCCAAGGCGGAGGGCGACGCGGAGAACTTCAACCGGATCCTGGATGAATATCGCAGATCCCGTAATGTGACGCGCAAGCGACTGTTGCTGGAAACCATGGAGGAAATCCTCCCTGGTCTGCAGAAGTACATCCTGAAAGGCGACAAGAACGGCAACCTGATGAACATCTTGGGTATTGGCACCGCTGCTGGAACAGTCAAAGGAGGGAAATGATAATGAAAAGCTCAACCAAAATCATCATCCTCGTTCTGGCGTTGATAGTGATCGCGTTGATTACTTTTGTAGTGGATGAGACGAAACAGGCGGTCGTGATCCAGATGGGCAAGCCGGTCAGGACAGTCTTTAAGAGCGGTCTCCATATGAAGATCCCCTGGCCGATTCAGACGATTCAAACCTTTGAGAAACGGTTACTTGATTACGACTCGGCGCCAACTGAAATCCTGACCAAGGACAAGAAAAACCTGGTTCTGGACAACTATGCCAAGTGGCGCATTATTGATCCACTCAAGTTCTTTATCACTGTTCACGATGAGAACGGCGCACAAGCGCGGCTCGACGATATAATCTATTCGGAACTGCGTGTGGCGTTGGGTCTGCACGATCTTGAGGAGATCGTCACCAGCCGGCGCGCTGAACTGATGGCGATGGTCACCGCGTCATCCAATGATAAGGCGTTGGAATACGGAATCGAGGTTTTGGACGTCCGCATCAAGCGTGCTGATCTTCCGGAGCAAAACGAGCGATCGGTTTATGAAAGGATGCGCGCCGAACGCAAACGTATTGCCAATCGTTACCGTTCCGAAGGCGAGGAAGAGGCGATTAAAATACGCGCCGTGACCGACAGCCTTAAAGTTGTCATCATGGCTGACGCTTACCGCCAGTCGCAAATCATCAAGGGGCATGCTGAAGCAAAAGCGATTGAGATCTACGCCAAGGCTTATGGGCGCGATGAGGATTTCTATGAGTTTCACCGTACGCTGGAGGCTTACAAGAAGATCATCGACTCGAATACCGTAATTGTTCTTCCGCCGGATACGGAACTGCTGAAGTACTTTAAGTAGACTTAAATACACGGGGAGGGTGGACATTCCTGTCCACCGTAAAAACTATACACTGTGGGGAGGGTGGACACTCCTGTCCGCCGTGAAACTATACGCTGCGGGGAGGGCGGACACTCCTGTCTGCCTAAAAAGAGTCAACTCAGACAAGAGTGTCTGAGCTCCCCGCATGCTGAAACCCACACACGGAAATCAGACGAATAAACCTTAAAGCTCAAGAATAGGTGTTTTTCGAAGCCCTGAAAATACATGGCTTCGGCTGTCTGCGTGCTGAGGCAGCCTTCGTGCCGGACAAGCTTAACCTGGTCATCGCCGATAACGAGACCGGCAAGTCTACGCTGGTCTCAGCGCTGCTCGCCGCGCTCTACGGCATCGAGGAGGATCGCCGCAAGATCGTAAGCAAACGTCCGCACCTTGACAGTGTTCTACCTTGGATCGACCCCGACCAATTTGGAATAACGCTCGACCTCACTATCGACGATACGCGCTGGCGGATCGAAAGAGATTTCCACAACAGATCCGTCAGGCTCATCGACCGGGAAACCGGGAAGGATCATGCCGATGATTATCATAAGGGAAAGGGTAATTATCGCATCGGCGAGGAGCTTGTCGGCATGCGTGTCGATGATTTCCTGAAATGCTTCTACCTTGAACAGCAGGGATTCAACCAGATCAGGGACAAAGGCCGTCTAACCGAACACGTGCAACAAGCTGCAACCGCGCAGGAGGGCGGCGTTACGTCTGAAAAAGCCATCGAGGCTCTAAGCCAGGCGCTGAGAAAATACCCTTATCCATCCAGCAGTCAGGGTCTGATGATTGAAAACGCGCTTAAAAGATACCGCAGCAGGCTCGATGAGTTAACTGCGCAGATGGATAACTTGACTCGACAGCGGGAGGAAATCGAACCGAAATGCGCCAGGCTCGGCTCGATAGAGCGCGACATCGAACGTCTCACCGAGGAACGCCAACACAATATCCAGCTCGGCAACCGGGCTGAACTTATCGAACTGAAACAAATCTTCGCAAAGCAGGATCAGCTAAAGACCAAGCTCGCCGAGCTGAATGCAACTGCCGACAAGCTCAAGGACTACGCGGACTTCCCAACCGATAAATGGGAGGAACTTATCAGCTTAACCACCAGGCTTGAGGAGTCATCAGCAACAATAGAAAAGCTGCGTTTAGAGGTAAAAGCCAAGGCAGATGTACTGACAGAAATAGATGACAAATTGAAGAAATATCCGAACCTGCAGGAGATAAGCAGGAAAGATGTTGCTGAATTTGAAACCGCTGTTTCACTCCTCAAGGACCACCGCGAACGGTTCGAGAGAACAAAACAGGAGCGCGATCAGGTCGAAGTGGACCTGGCAGGGGATGGATTCGATCAGGACAGCTACAATCGGTTCAAGCAGATTTTCGAGCAGCTTGACAATGAAGATGTTGAGTTTATCGAAGGTTTTCGGATTGCCTACGCACAGGAAGAGGCTGATTTCAGGGAGAAGCGAGCCCGACGAGAGGGCTTACAGATCAGCTATGAACAGCTTGAACAGGCACGTAAAAGAAAGCTTGCCGTTTCAAGGATTTTCTTCATGCTTTTTGCAGTGATGATTATAGCCGGCGGCTTTATGATTGTCCTGTCGATGCAGCCGTGGCTTGGAAAGATACTTGCAGGCGCAGGTATCCTCCTCGGAGCGGTCGGAGCGATTATACTCAGCAGTTCCAGGAGCTCCGGGCTCCGCAAATCGGGGGATGAATACAATACCGCACGAGATGAGGAAGCCCAAGCCCACAAAGAACTTGAAGATATTAAAAAAAGACTCGATGAAATAGCGCTCAGCGTGGAAATGTCTGACAGAGAGGAACTGCTTGAAGCCTATAAAGACCTTGAAAGAATGAAAAAAGCCGCCGGATCCCTCCTGGAAGCGCAGCATAACCTTGAACGGATTCAAGCTGATGACCGGGAAGCGCTGAAGCGTGTTGGCAGATTTTTCGACAAAGCTGGAGAAACTATAACCGAAGATGAACACGTGATGGATGCGGCGCGTGAACTGTTGGAAAGATACCACGCGGTGGTGGAGCTTAAGGATAGACACCGGACTATCAGCGAGACCAAGAAACAGTTGAAAGACGACTTGGAACGATCTGAGAACGAACTCAAAGAACACCGGAAACAGATAACTAATATACTGCATCTCGGCGGTGTGGAAAAAACAGAACCGCTGGAAAGGGCTGCCAAAGAGTTCCACCGGGGAATGGATAAGCAGCGCCAATATAAACAAATAGTAGACGAGCGAATCCCGGCGATCGAACGAGAACTCCTATCCGAAACGGAGTTGAAAGCCAAACAAGACCGGCTGGAACATCTAAAAGAAACAGGAACGCCTGATGATGGCGGAACAGCGCCGGAACACAAGAAGGAGTATTACCGCGAGCGCGCCGATGAGTGTTCCGGCAAGATGGACAAGCTTAGCGAGGAACGCCTCGATATAAAACAGCGAATCGCGGTGGTATACGAGCAGTACCAATCGCAATATCCCGAACTGCATCGTGAATTCAGCGATCTCAAGGAGGGGCTCGACCGCGCTGAGGCATTCCAAACCGAGGTGCAGGCTTCAATTGAGATCATGGAAGAGATCGCTTCCGAGGTTTACAGGATCTGGGCTGCAGCGCTCAGCGAGGAAACAGCCCCTCTGCTGAACGCACTCAATCCCAAATACACAGAAATGAAGTTTGGCAACGATCTGAGTTTCTCTATAACCGATGGACAGTCGGGGAGAATCATTTCGTCGGATGAAATGGAACATATCCTTTCAACCGGCGCAAGGGATGAGATTTACCTGGCAGCGAGGCTTGGAATTGCCGGATACCTGGCACGCGGCGCAAAGGGTTCGCTGCCGGTTGTGCTGGATGAACCGCTGGCGACAGCTGACGATGAAAAGTTCCTCAGTGGAATGAAGTTCTTCCTGGACGACCTTTCACGCTGCCACCAGGTTCTTATAATGTCGTGTCATGTTCAGCGTCACCGCTGGCTGGAACGTAATATGACCGACTTGTATAACGAGAGAGTACACCTGATCGAATTGACAACATGAAGCGAGAAAGCCTGAAATTCCTGCACCTGGCTGACCTGCACCTTGGTCAACAGTTTACCGGCGGCAGGCTCAAGTTACCATACGAGAAGGCACAGAAGCGCGCCCGGGAACAGCAGGATATACTCATTAAAGCGATTGAACTGGCAAAAAAGCACGAGGCTGAGCTTATACTGATCGCCGGGGATCTATGGGAGGAATCCGGACTGAGCGTTGAAACGGTTGAATTTGTTATCGACGTCCTGGGAAACGCCGGAATGCCGGTTGTAATCTCCCCCGGCAACCACGATTACTATGCACCGAGCAGCCACTACTGCGATGAAATCACTAAGGTTATGATCCGCAAAACCTGGCCCGATAACGTCGTCATCATCCGGGAATATGACTTCACTCACATCCAGCCTCCCGGACTGGCAGGCGTTTCCGTGACCGGAATTGCATATCATTCCAACCAGCCGGACAAGGTTCGCAGGTTCGGCTCTAAGTTGCAACCGCCGGATGCCGATATACGCATCTGCGTGGTTCATGGATCGCGGGACGACTACCTGCCTTCAGGCAAGATCATGACCATGCCTTTCAGCGATGCGGAACTGCTGGCGCAGCCCTTCGACTACACCGCACTGGGGCATTACCATGGCAGCTCGATGATTAAGGACAATAGCGGCATGGTGCGCGCTGCCTATCCCGGTTCGACCTGCGCCCTATCCTCGGACGAAACAGGTCCGCATGGCTGCATCATCGGCACCGTTCACTGCGGCGGCGTCCATCCGTCGGAAATAGCCCTCAAACCGCTTGATCCGCGGCAGGTTTATCGCTTGAAGATCGATGTCAGTAGTTTGCATCATATCCGGAAGGTGGAGGCAAAAATCACAGAAAAACTCAAGAAGACCGGCGTGAGCGGTTGTGATATGGCGCTGGTCGAACTGACCGGGACCTATCCGGGGGGCAGTATGAGTTTCATCGAAGAATTTATCAGCGGAAGTTGCTTTCAACTGACGATAGATACCGCTTCGCTCAGACCGGAGTGGAATATCGACGAACTTGATGATCAGCAGACTCTGACCACCGAAGGTATATTCAAAGCGCAACTCAGACAGATGATCGAGGATGCGATAAAGGTAAATAACACCGCAGAAGTGACAAGATTACAAAACGTTCTGTTTTACGGGCTCGATGCACTTCATAACAGACCCATAACACCACGTTAAACAGATATTAAGCCATGAAAATTGAAAATCCATTTATAATCACCGAGGAACAGAGCTTTTGGCGTCGTTTGAAGCGATACCTATTCACCGGCTTCCTGATAATTGGACCGATTGGTGTTACTATGTTTTTGTTCTGGAAAGGATTTCTTTTCCTCGACGGCATACTTGGTAAAGGTATTAATTATCTTCTTAGAGATATACTGGAATTAAACATTTACGGAAACCGTCCGATTCCGGGGATCGGTTTTGTAGCGCTGATTATTCTGCTCATACTGACCGGTTTCGCCGCTCACAACGTCTTTGGACACAAGCTGATTCAGAAGAGTCAGCGGTTCTTGAACCAGATTCCGCTGGTAAACCGGATCTATCATGCCGTCGAGCAGATCAGCCAGGCGATCTTTTCCGGTAAGAGAGAAGTATTCAAGCGCGCGGTGTTGATCGAATACCCGCGCAAAGGTATCTATTCCATCGCCATCATGACCTCCGACACGGGTGGTTACCTCCAGGAAAAACTTCCGGAGGATTCAATCAGTGTGTTCCTGCCGACAACGCCAAATCCTACTTCAGGTTTTCTTCTCTTTGTGCCCAAGAGCGAGATCATCGAGCTCAGCATCTCGGTCGAGTATGCGCTCAAGCTGATAATCTCCGGAGGAACCCTCAGCGCCTCTGAGAAAGAAAAGACCAAACTGACTTAGTGCCGATTACAGGACGCAGAAGCTGTGGTAAACATATTATCTACAGAAATTATATCATCATGAAGAGCTCGCTACATAGTGGTCTGTTCCTTTTTGCGATCTCCATTCTTATTATGATAATATACCTACCGACCGCAAAGGCTGAAGTCGACACTGTCAGCGAGAATCCTCTCTACAACGTTTTGATAACGACGTTTACCAAGGGACTGGAATATGACGGCTGGGAGGGTGAACTGCGCCTTAAACGCTCCCTGCCGGGAGGGGGGCAGATAATGTTTCATGAGAGTGTTCTCGTGCGCCTCCACCACATCCCCAACTTTCACCGGCAGTGGAAGGTCGATCAGCGGTTTGACTTCCGATTCGAGCAACCGGTCAATGACCGTTTCAAATGGCTGCTGAGCGGTGAGCAGGATCGGTTCCGGGATCAGAGCGCACACCGGTATGAAGATGATGTAAATCCTGTCTTCGTTCAACCGGATGATCCTTATCTGTTCCAAATTCCCTTCATAGGTACGGTTCGTGACGCCGGTGATATAAGCTGTAAGCATATAGCGGTCGGCGCAGGATATGATACTCCGCAGAAATTCAGCGCCTGGGGATCGCTGGGACCGCTGTTTGAGGATCGACGAGGTGAGGAAAATCGGGGTGCCAGACTGGATATGGACCTTCAGGGTCGATGGAGCGATGCCCTCATACAGGCTGATGGATGGCTCAACAGACTGAATGTCGGTAACGATTACGGCTGGACAGCGGCGATGAACGGCACCTACGCTTTTACGCAGGAGGCTGACGACCAGTACAATGTTTCCTTCAGCAGCACCAGCCAGCGAGAATTCAGCTCATCTGAGGTTGGTGCCGAAGGACGGCGCTACGATGAACGGCTGGATATCTCCAACTGGCTCACTGGTGGGAAAATTTCATCGATGCAGGTCACATGGAAGTCAGATCTTTCAAGGCAGCGTACCTCGCATTCAGAATTAACCAGGGAATATGCAGATCACCAGTTTACCTGGGAGAATGATATCAATGCAGTTCATGAATATGAAGGTTTTCGTACCGCATTGACCGCTGGTCTTGACCTGCAGGAACAGCAATACGCGGATGCCCTGATACAGGGACAACGTAACTATCTGGGTATTTACACCATGCTGGCTGGTTCATTTGTGGACAGTTCTGCGATTGAAGCCCGTGTGTTCAATTACCGCTTTGATACACCTGACGAGAACGATCTGAACGACCGGGATGAGTTGCGTTACCACGTAGTCTTCAGAGCTGGCAAGAAGCTGCTGCCGGGTCTGGGTTTCAGGCTTAAACTCGAAGCCGACCTGCATCACCTGGTTTACATCTTCAAACCTCGCAGCGCTGAAAACCGCTGGTCGAGACTGTTCAGACTGTCATGTGAACTGCCCTGGCAGGAGGGAAACGTGACAAATATATCGCGGTTTTCCGTGGTAGGTAATTATACCGTGTACGATTATCAACCGGCTGAATACGAACAGAGCCGCGTATACCGTTTCTTTAACGCTGAAGATACACTGCAATTCAAGATTCATCCCCGATGGGATCTGACTCTGGGTACGATTCTGTTGATTGACGAGCATGGTCGTTTCCGCTGGGACGAGTGGGTTGAGGACATATCGGAGGACGGTTACAACCTCTCAACTTCGCTAATGGCACATTACAAAACCAATGGTGTATTAATAGGCTTTGGCTGGAAATTAAATCAGCGTTATAGTTGGCTGCGTGTACCCGGTGGAGAAAAGATCCGCGGTGATGCGGTCAGATCCGACGGACCCTCAGTTCAACTGCAAGTCGATCCCGCAGAGCGTCTGCATGTCGAATTCAGCGGTCATGTTCTGCGTGTTAACGACAGGTATCGCGGTGCCTACAATCTGCCTGACATCAGATGCAGTCTGACGTGGTTGTTGTAGTATGCCGTTCATTTCATATTCTTATTACAACTGTAAATCACACCGGAGTTGGTCTGTGTCCGGTCGTATAGCAGTCATTCTAACGGCTTTGATTATTCTATCCGTCAAAGCGATAGCAGCGATTGATACAGCAAGATCACAGAACGGACCTATAATATATGCTGTCGAAGTGATGGGGAACCTGGTAACTTCAAGCAGGCTGATACTTCGCCAGATGAAGCTGAAGCCCGGTATGATTGCAACTCCGAAGGCTTTGGAAAGGGATCGGTTAAACATCGAGTCGCTGGGACTGTTCAACCGCGTGGAGATGCAACTTGCCGAGGACGAGGGCAGAGCCGTGGTTCAGGTTAGAGTAACCGAACCATTCTATATCTATCCTTATCTGATAGGGCGGTATGACGGCAGCAAGTCCCAACGTGTCATACTGGGAATGGGGATTTATCATTACAACTTCCGCGGTCAGGGACAGAAGCTTAACGCATCATTCTGGGGTGGGTACGCACGCGGCTTTATCATCTTACACGATGACGCCTGGTTCAGCATAAACGGCAGATATGGACTTGATGGCAGATTGTTTTACTACGACAACGAAATCACAGATCCGCTGGATCGGGATGTGAGAAGGGAACTACTCGGAATCCGTTTATCCGTGAAACGCCGCTTGGGTGTCCGGCATCACCTGGAGTTCGGTACGGCGTGGGAGATTACAACATCTCAATCCGATGACTACACACTCACTCCCGGCAACCGGGATCGAATGCTCTCGTTCGAAGTCAAGCACAAGAATGACAAGCGTGATTACCGTTATTATCCGAGGTCGGGTTATTATTTAGTGTTGATCACTGAAGCCAACCGTCTGGTGGACCTCAATCACAGCTTCTTCCGTGAATTGATAGATATGCGGAGTTACGGATCACACGGTCCTTTCACGCTTGCCCTGCGCGTCTGGGGGGCGTTTGGTCAGTATACGCTTCCATATTACCGGTGGCTTGCCGTGGGGCGAGATCTGGTTCGTGCTGGAGAAACTTTCAGCAATCCTGACGGCATATTGCTTGGCGGCAATCTGGAGCTGCGCTTCAATCTCATCAAGCCGTTCTATTGGAGCTTTGAAATGATACCGGTGGCGGGACCTTATCTACGTAACCTGAAATTCAGTCTGGAGGGTGTGGTTTTCGGTGACAGGGGTTTTTATGCCAGTAATCTATCCGGTTTCAGGAACGATTATCGCGCCTGGGGTTTCGGAATCCAGGCACAGTTGCCTTATATTAAAACAGCCCACTTTCTTGTTGGATGGACTCCAGGCTCTAAATTTGACGAGCCTTCAATCACGGTGAGAAATGGAGTCACCTTCTGATATGCCCAGGGAACCGTTTATATTAACAAAGCCACCGGACAATGATGGATTTCTGCACGTCGAGGGAGGTGAAGCCGACCATCTGTATCGGACATTGCGCGCCGGACCAGGCTTCAGGATAACCGGCTTTGACGGCGACGGCAACGGCTGGCTGGCTGAGGTCGTGTCAGTGCAGCGCGGCGAACTGAAGTGTCGAGTGCTCGAGACCTTGCCTGAGGAATCCGAACCCAAACCGAGGCTGCAGGTCGGCGTAGGCGTGGTTAAAGGTTCATATATGGATCAGGCTGTTGAGAAGGCTGCCGAAGTCGGCGCGGCAGCTTTCACACCACTGCTGACTGATTACAGCGTGGTTAAACCGGGCGATGGCAAGATAAGGCGGTGGCGGAGCATTGCTCTTGCCTCGGCTAAGCAGTCGCGGCGATTGCGACTGATGAAGATTTGTTTGCCAGTTACATTGAAAGAATTTGTCGATCTTTCGTTAAGGGAAGACGCTGTATGGGCGATGCATAACAGCCCCGAGACGCAGCCGTTGGTTAAACATTATCAAGAGTCCGATATTCCATCCATCCTAACGCTGTTAATCGGTCCCGAAGGTGGATTTTCAGCATCCGAAGTCGAAATGTTTAAGGAAAGCAAGGTTGTCCTGGTCAACTTGGGTACCAGACCACTACGCACTGAGACCGCGGTAACGGTTGCGCTTGGTACGTTGATAAACCTGTTACATAAGTAGTTCCTGTTGAAAAAGTCCGAATTATCCGCTGGCAGACGCCCTCGTCTGCCAGTAAAATCAATGCATATCAAGTACTTAT
>CAYYHI010000089.1:0-12864 GCA_964471745.1 uncultured bacterium
TTTCGTTTTCATATACTTTCCATGATTTTGCATCGCCTTTTGCTATTTTGCAGAATATACAGTCTTCCATAGTTTCGTAGCCCGGATCCCTTGTGGTTCGGGATTCTTTAGGATTCTCATCATTCATTCCGGTTCCCCTTCACCTTTACTCCCCTTTCCCCCCAACCCAATCGCTTCCCACTCCGGCGGCGTTGTGCGGTCGGTCGGTGAGTTGTCCTTTATTCTACTACCGAAGATATACTCTAATTTCACCTTTGTCAATAGGTTCTGGATTCCCAATCAAGTTGGGAATGACATTTGTTTAGTGTTGGGATGACATTTGGTTAGTGTGGGAATGACATTTCTGAAGAAGGGTTTCTGGATTCCAAATCAAGTTTGGAATGATGAGGTTGAAATGTTCGATAAATTAAAGAAATGAGGTTTAACCGTATTACAAGTAATCCCGGACCACAAGGGATCCGGGCTACGAGCTCAGGATGACAGGGAATCCCGGACCACAAGGGAGCCGGGCTACTTGCAACTTGCTGCCTATATTCTCAGGATGACAGGGAATCCCGGACCACAAGGGATCCGGGCTACTTGCCTTCCTTACTTCAACATCACAAATTTTCGGGTCTTAACTGCCCGGTTGGTGCTCATGCGGATGAAGTAGATGCCGGAAGGTAGCGCGTCGGCTGAGAATATCAGACGGTGTGAACCGGCTGCGTAACGGTCGTCAACGACTTCGGCAACCAGGCGACCGGTTTGGTCCATCACCACGAGGTTTACACGACAGGGTTGCGGCAGGTGAAAGGTTATCACGCCGGCGCTGTTGGTGGGATTAGGATAGACTGCGTCCAACTGGTAGTTTACCGGATTGTCCACCTGCACGACAGCCCATTGACCTTCGTAAACCATGGTTATCGGCACGCGAATTTCACCACCCTCGGCATTGTGAGCAACCACCAGGTCTATAGCATATTCACCGCCGGTCAATCCCGCCGATGTAATAGTCAATTCACAAGGTTGCTGGCTTTCCGGCTCGATAATCCCGCTCTCAGGCTCCACCGAAATCCAGTTCCGGTTGAGACCGGCGTCGAATAGCGCCACGCGATCGCCGTCCGGATTCTGAACCACGCCGACAAACACCCAATGCGCACCGTTCCATAAGGTCGTCAACTGGCAGCCGCCGGCTCTGTCGCAGGGCTCAAGCTCAAGCAGCATGACGTAGCGATAGTCCCCCGTTTCCGGGTTGAGCTTGTTGACCGCAAGGTTGGTCTCGCCATCGGCGGAAAATATATAAAGCGGACATCCGTCGGGATCGTCACCTCGCCAGGCGAGTCCGTAAGGTCTCAGATGGTGCGCGGTCATCCCCAACAGGTTGCCTTCCGAATCAAGGTGATGAATCGGATCGCTCCCGTTTACGACCCAGATATCCCCGGTCTCCGGATCGACCGCCAAGCCGCGCGGCGGGATGAGTGGAGAACTTACGGAATCAAATTGTTCACCGTCTAAAGTCATCGAATAAATCCACCTGCCGCACCCGCCGTAAAGCCTCTCACCGTCCCACGCCAGGTCGTGCATTCCCCAGAGATCCTGGCAGGGTTGATCCAACTGCTCCTCCAAGTGTCCGGCTCTGTCGAAGACATAAAGATGATTGTCCATTTCACCGTTGTTGCCGCCGGAGACATAGAAATGGTCATCAGCAAACAGGACGCCGAGAATGCGATGGTCCTCGGTTGCAGCAGTTACATCGAAGCCGAATAGCTGGTCCCATTCCTCGTCGCGCTCCTCCTCCACGTGAGATTCGAAGGTCATCGCGAACGCGAGCTCACCGTTGCCTGCGTTGGAAATCCGGAACGGATGTACAGCCTCTTCGTCATCCTGCAGGGTGTCGATAATGGCGTCGATGTTGAGTTCGATCTGCGGTTGGGTCAAGGAAAAGGCAACCGTAGTGCTATCGCCGGCATTGACAGGCTCCAGTTCCCTGGAGAAGCTGTTGAATCCGGATTTCATAGCCGTTACCTGGAGAGTTTCACCTGCCAGTGCGGTTGCGATCCGGAAGATCCCTTCTTCATCGGTGACAGCCCAGCCGCCGGGTGTAACCCTCACTGTAGCATCCTGGACAGGGGTATTATCAAGGGCAGTCAAAACCGATCCCTTAACAAGGGCATAGTGATGCCTTACTGAAGTGCTGAAGCGGATGACGCTGCGACTTGGAAAAGCGTATGCGCCCGGCGCCCAGTTATTCCAGAAACCATACTGCAAGCCACCACGGTCGCTTGGATTGCCTATACCGATGGTGGCGTATGGAGTGCTGTTGGCGTCCACTCTGGCTTCGTGTATAACAGTCTGGTACTGGAATATTATATCTCCGTCACCGGTATAGGTTGGATGCCATAGCGGGTCGAGCAGAATTAACTGGAAGGTTTCAGTCGCGCCGGGTCCGGCGAGACCAACCCAGCGACGCATACAGAACCATTCAACGATGAAGCGATGGTTGTTCTCATCGTTATAGTAAAATACACAACCTTCCGCATCAGGCTGATAAAGGTCGTCCCACCAAGGACATATCTGTGCCAGTGGACCTTGAGGCGACCCGATTGGGAGGTTGCGAAAATCCACGTACTCACGCTGGTCACCAAAGGCTGCCCAACCATTCGTACAGACGGTTAGACGATTATATTCGTCGCCATAATACTGAAATGTGAAAGGCAGATCGAGAACAACGCTTTTATCATCGTCCTCCACCTGGTCCAGCAGTCCGGTATCGTGACCGCGACCGCCGTGGCGGGGATCAAGCTCAGTCCAGTTATAAACAGGAGCAAGGTTAAACCCGAAATCACGGTTGTCAATTGCCCAGTAGCCATACTCGTCCGGTCCGGTCGGCTCGTCTAATGGCGACTCGATAACCCGTTCACTGAATGAGATAATCCCTTCATAACCATCCTCGGAAATCAACAGTACTTCGAAATCGAGGGTTATACCGAATGGTGTATCCATATCAAGTGCGATGGTAAAATTATCCTCAGCGAAGACAGTATCTCCAACGGCAAGACTATCATCGAAGAATACCTCGGCATTTAATATCTGTGCATAATCATTAAGGCTGATCAGCTCCGCAGAGAAAGCCTGAACGCCAATCTGACCGGTATTGGTGAGATCGAGAGTGATGTTGACCATATCCCCGGGGATGAGGTCTCGATTTAGCGCTATGTTGACCGCCTCCCAGCGTGGAGCCGCCCCACGAATACTGAAGGTTGAAATCCATTCGTTATCGCCCTGGCGCATGGTAAGGGTGAAAGGAACGTCCTCACGGTCGGGGAAATTCGCCAGAGTACGGACCAGGAAGTCTACATCGACCTCAGCGCCCGCCTGGATAACCTGGTTATAATTATAAATTCCCTCTTGTACTTCACAAGCTTCGTGGTCGGTGGTCAGAATGAATCTGGCGCCGGCTTCGATGTTCGCTATTCCGAAATTTCTGGCAGTGACCGTAATTCCGATGGTTTCGCGGGGATTGGCGACACCGTCGCCGTTTCCCATGCGCGGTGGCTGGTTATCTTCGATGATGGTATGTGAATCGTATATGAGCATTTGGACTGGAGGTCGAAACATGATTTCACCTGTGTGCGGGATGACCCTGTCACCGGACACAGTAACAGAACCGGTGCCGGCGTTCACGCCCTCGAAATCGAAGACCAGCAGCGCTTCGCCGTCATCGTCTGTGTAAGCGGCGGAACTTATTTCGTTTTCCTTGAAAAGCCCGACACGAACTCCACTAACCGGGTCGTCGTCCTCATCGGTGATCCTCACGGAAAATTCGCCGTCGCCGATAGACACAACCTCCGGGAGTTCAAGACTAACCTCACGCGGCACTCCACGCCAGATCACGGTTCCCGGGTCGCCCATCAGGTTTGTCCAGTATGCGTGATCCGACACCCGCTCCATACTCGCCGCGCTGTATGTTGCGAACATCTCGAGCTTGGCTCTGTTAAGTGACCATCCAAGCCGGCAGACGCCGTCTTCGATGACACCCCGGTGATAGCCCGCCATGAGCGCATTGTTATAGCTAACTCTCGATTGGAAGCCAACAGTACCGATCGCGCCGATTGCGCCGCCTTCAGACCTTAGCAGCGCCTCCGTGTAGCCGAAACCGCGTCCGGCAAAATCACCGGTATTGCAGGCGAGCAGAACGGCGACGGGGAGGTGATCGTTGTTTAAACTGAGCGCATCTCTTTCGGACCAGTCCTCCATTCTGGTCCAACCGCGATAGTTGACAAACAACGCTCCGCGTTCGAAGACATCCGTCATGAAATCCCCGATTTCTCCTGCCATTGTCCACCAGAAGGTGTCGACTGCCGCATACTCGTGGCGCAGCATGAGATCGCGAACCCAGCGGCTGACCAGGATAGTTGAGAATCCGCTGCGTTCACTGCCGGCAGCGACCGTACCGCGTTTGTACCAGTCAAGGTCATCGAGGTCGGGTTCGAGCTCATATTCCATGATCTTGCCGATGATCTGTTCCAGTTCCTGGATCGTATTGTATGAGATCCTGCCGACGGCGGCTTCGGGCAGTGGATCGGCGCCCTCCAACAGACCGTACGGATAATCGCTGGTTCCGTTTATAAAGGTCGGGATCGAAAAATCACCGCCGTAATCCCCGACAAGACAGACGTATTCCACGGGAAACGGTGAATCCTCGTGTTGGTTGATAATGCTCTGCCGCAGCCAGTCAGCGTTTCCGGGATCGACCATTTCAATCACGTTGTAGCCTTCAAGTCGGCGCAGTTCGATCAGCGGTTGCAGCAATTCGCTCACTCTGTCGTCGGACGGTCTTGCATAGATATAAGTTGCTGCAAGGTTACCCGTTCCCTGGTCTCGGCGCGGGTCATCACGGTTGACCAGCAGGCTTCCCCACATCTGTCGAACTGTGGGATTTAGGCAGGATGGGTCGGCTTCCTCGCCGGTGATACCTATTTCAAAACGGGCATGGTCGATAAGCCGGCAATCTCCCTCAACGGTGGTAGCGACTGGTCTGAATGTAATCGGAACGAATCGAATGCCTTTGGAAGTCCAGGCAGAACCGATAGTCAGAGCTTGAGAAACCGGAGAAGGGTCATAACCGTCAGGTACAAGTGCAAGATCGGACGAAGACAGGGACAATTCAGTTCCTGAGGGATTGATACTCACCCTGCTGTCCGGGGTGACAGCTATCCAACGGGTTGCAGTCGGCATTTCTCCAGCCATTCCGAATGATGTAATTATGTTTTTATCAGTCAGGTACTCGATGCGGTAACTGCTGCCGGAGATCTTGTTCACCACAACATCGATGCCGTTGTTCGCAGGGGACAGAGTGGGGTTGATAGCTGCCAATACGAGAACCGGCAGTAATAGGACTGCTGATGTGATTACGGTTATCCGTTTAATCATGAACCGCCTCCGTTGGACGTTTGGTTTATTCCCCCCTTGCTCAGCAGGGGAGTAAGGGTGAGTTACCTTGAATAACAGAAAGTCTTAACTGATTACTGATATCGCGTGAAAGTTCACATTTCGTCATTCTGAACGAAGTGAAGAATCTCAAACAGCGGGGGAATGAAAACGAGATTCTTCACTTCGTTCAGAATGACGACGTATTGGATTCAGTATTTTGTTAATACTCTCAAATAACATTCGAAAGACTCGTGAACAGTATACATCATCATTAAGATGCCAATAAAACAGACACAAAAGTGTGACTCAGAACACTAATTCATTTAATCTCTCGATTCCTTCTTTGACTTCATCCGGTGGAACGACGGTGAAGCACAACCTCGCCCAGCCCTTGTAATCATTTCCGAAGTATTCACCTGGCGATAGTACCGCACCGGCGTCGAGCATCTTGAATACCTGTTCCATCGCCGGTAATTCCCCCAGCTTCGGTCCCAACTTCAGGAAGAAATAGAAACCGCTGACGCAGGGCAGGCAGTCGGCTTTCAGGTTATCCCTGACCCATTGCCAGGTTGAAGCGTAATCGTTTCTGAATGTCTCGACGATCCTGTCGAACCGCCGCATACCGCGCCAAGCCATCAGCATGTCGTAGCGCCCCGCCTGGTAATGGCTGCCGACCACGCCGCGATGCAGTTCGGCGATAACCGGCGCCGGCGCTGTTACATAGCCGACCCTCATCCCCGACGCGCCGAAACACTTGGAAAATGTATGGATTGACAACGTGCGTTCGAACATCCCGGGCAGCGATCCGATCGAGATATGTTCGCTGGCGTCGTAAATATAGTCCTCGTATGCCTCGTCGGAAAACACCCACAGGTCGTGCTCTTTGGCGAAAGCCGCCACCTTTTCCAGAACCGACCGACTGAGAACGATACCGGTCGGGTTGGACGGCGTGTTGATGTATATGCCGCCGGTCTTCGGGGTTAGAAACGGTTTGAGGGCTTCAGCCGGATCGAAGGTCGTATCGAAAATCAGCCTGTCGAAGAACGGCGCTTCGACCAGTTTCACACCTGCCGTTTCCGCCACGACCCTGAGTATCGACCAGTAGGGTGCGAGGGTTAGCACCTCAGCGTCCGGTTCGAGTAGTCGTCGGAACCCGGCATACAATGCTCCTGTCGCGCCGCCGGCGACTTGGACGCAGTCAATGCCCTCAGCAGGGAGCTTGTTTTTTGACCTGACTTTTTCCAGAAGAACCTCGCGCAGTGCCGGATCGCCCATTGCGTCGCCGTAGCGGTTGAGTCCACTGCCGTAAAGTCTGTCTTCATCCGGCACCGGCGTCAGGAGCTGTTCCGGCAGGGGCAGATACGCATCGCCGACGTGCAGCGCGATGATCTTCTGACCCAGTTCAGCGCGCCTGGTGACCTCGACCTCGATCTGATTGAAGACGGTCGGCGGTCGTTTTTCTTTGGGGAATGTTGATGGTGTATGCATAATTCCTTAATTTACAGGTTGTTTCCGATCCGATTGGAATCCGGAATGAACTATTATATGTGCCACTCTTTCGGTAGTTTGTTCACTGTCTTAACTGTTTCAAGACTAACTCTAATTACTTGACCAATGAGACGAACGATATATTCCGGATCATCTGGACTATTCGGATCAGACACTATCTGTGTTCTTTTATCGGTTTTGACACGATACTGATCGATCACCCACTCCAGCGCTGACCGGTTGCCGAGACGGTATTCGAATACTTTGGGGGGGATGCCATTCAGGGTAAGTGTGTCATTAACTATCAACGTCGTTTTATCCTTTGTCAACTTCATCTTCTCAATCCTGTACGACAACGGTTTCCCCGGCGTCTCAATCCATTCCAAATCGTATGGTTCAACCTTCTCATAGTTCAGTTGCCATTCCGCAAGCTCTCTTCCAGCCTTCGAGAACGCCCAGAAGCCTGACATTTCCCCCCCTTCTACTGAAGGGGGGGAGTATGGGGGGGTTGCTTCTATAACTTTCGGGGCGAACGGAATCCGAGGAAGGTCACGCTTGAGGCAGTCTTTAAATGTATCCCTGTATCCCGGGTGGTGCAGCATCCCATAAATATAATAGAAGATGTCCAATTTTGTTATCTTCTCATCGACATAATACTCCCTGAACTGCTTCAACGCCCAGTCTGTGATGTTCTCCTTGCGTCCTGTTCCATCCGTCTTATAGATATAAAAGGGAAAACACTGACATGCGCTACCAAAACCGGTGAAGGCAATATTAGGTATCCTATTTGCGATTAGACAGTAAAATGGCTTTTCTATAGCGATACCGCCAAGTATGATGACCTTATTAAGCTCTTCAGTTTTAAGCGTGGGGAATATGCGAGGGAATTGGTAGCGGCGTTCGTTCAGCAGACTGTCAAAGTAGAGTAGATTCTTGGTAAATGGACGATAGAGCGAATTCCTAATGAGAGACTCTTTAAATTCACCATAAACTCCACGAACCAAATTTAATTTCAGGGATTCGCTCCATTGTATTTTTTCCCGGTTTACGAATTCATCCACAGCAAGTTTATCTTCCGGATCAATTTTCTTTGCCTTTAACGCTCGCTTGAATTTGTCAACATCACTGTTGTAGTCCTCAAGAAATTGTTCCACCCTTTTGGCAAGTTTGTCGCGGGTGAAATCATAGACAATTGGATCGCGGTTGGTTTTTACCCCATTGCCGAAGGTTTGGAATATTACACGAGTATCTGTACATTTCTTCTTTCGTGCTTCGAACCGCCCAATCCGTATGGCTTTTTCAAAGAGTTCTGTGCCTGCGGGTAAAATCCAGGAATACCGCTTGTCCGGGTGCAATGAGCGCCATTTAATCTTTTTGTAAACTTTGTTCTTGGTGAGCGTATCAAGCTTCTCATTACGGCTCAAGCCCGGTGGTAAAGTGTGGTAAAACAGTAAACTCTTACGATGTCGTTTGGACTTAACAGCGATTGTAATTCCGACACTTACCATAATGTCAAACACACTTCCCTCACGCTGCCCCTTACGAGCATTACCGCGCAGGTCAAAGTGATACAGGCGTGTGAAATCCTGAAGCAGGTGCTTCCTCATACCATCAAAAGCATAGCCGTCAACGAAGCTGTTATTGGATATAAAGCAGACGATGCCATCCCTGTCTTCCAATCTATCTGTAGCCCAGCGGAAAAACTTCACATAGGCGTCCCAAAGTGCATTCTTATTTGTGGCTTTGGAAGACTTGACATACGTTCTGCGGAGGCTGCCCTCCAAGTCCGGGTATTTGCGGTTTCTGTTGTTGTCGTTTTCGTTTACCTGATGGGCGTTATAGGGTGGGTTACCCAAGACGATCGTAATCTTGGCTTCCTGTTGTTTTTTTATCCTCTTTGTATTCTCTTCGCCGAATATTAATTTAAGTTTCCGATTGTTCTCAACAGGAACTTCTGTTTCTAAGTCGAGTGTATCCACGAAACACAAGCCTTCAAACGGTTCGTATTCTTTCATTCGCTCATAGTAGGTATGCTCAATGCTCAAGGAAGCAATATAGTAAGGGAGCAGCATAACCTCGTTGGCGAATAATTGTTCTGTATAGAAACGCTTGAGTTCGCGGGTTGGAACTCGCCCCTCCCTGATAAGATTCACGATGAACGAACCGGTTCCGACCGCTGGGTCTATTATGATGACATCCCTGTCCCATAACTCCCTTCCGAACTCTTCACGAAGCACTGTCTGAACCGAATTGCACATGAACTCCACCACCGGTTGTGGTGTATAGACAATACCGTGAGTGTCAGCAACCCGGACCGAATAACCCTGGAAGAAACGCTCATAGATGGTATTAAGGAATCGTTGTTTTTCGGTGAAGTCTCTGATGGTTTGAGCAGCATTCTCAATCGCAAGGTAGAATCGGTCAAGTCTGGACAGGAATTCATCGCGGTCAAATGATTTGGACGCCAGCGCTGTTACTGTTTTTTCAATTTCCACTGCGATCACATTACGGCTGCGAAAGTCCGACCATTCAAATATTCTACGTATAATACGCTCGGTCAGGAGGTGTTGGATAAGCATTTCATCAACAGCGTCGCGTGAGATGTTGGGATTTAGCGATGAACGACATAGGTTAAGAAGATCATTGTAAGCTTTCTCAAATCGTCGATTGTTCTGATGAGCCTCCTTGATGATCTCATTCAAGCGTCGGGCGAGTTTTGGGACTTCGTCCTTAAACTCAACCGATGCCTTCTCCCAGCCCTCAATATTGGGTTCAGAATACGAGAAGAAGATATTTAAAAGATTGGCAAGTTCATTTCTATCAGCAATATTTATTCGCCCCAACTCCCTACCGTCTTGGAATAGCACTGCTGTTTCAGTATCTTCAAAGATTATATTGTCTTTAGGGTAGCCTTTATCAAACTTTTTCTGAATTTCAGCGTCTAAGTTGTCGTCGGTATCCTTGGCTTCCCACCAACCTCGAATGAATCCATTGCGGTCTTTGATGACTCCATCAACCTGAATTCGATGATCGCCGTGTTTCTCGCTGTATTCAGGTATCAGCGTCCAACCTTGCGCTTTACCTGTGTCAGCAAGCAGTACCTGAAACGCATGCCGCAGATTCATCTCATTCGTTGCACCCTGAGCGCGCAGGTTATCCAGCGTCTCATAGTAGCGCCTCAGAATGGCGTGTGTTGATTTTATTTGACGGTGCGTTGTCATTGTTTCCGTTAATTACCCCCCCTTATTAATCCTCCCCCTCCAACAACCCAATATTTGCATGGCGGGCACGGAGTCCCACCCCACCAAGTGACGGACAGGAATGTCCACCCTCCCCTTTAATTCATCCTTCATCCTTCCCCTTCCTCAATCCACCGCCTCAGCAAATCTCAAATCCGCATCGATCGGCAAGTCGAGCACGTCCTTCCTGAGCAATCTGGTGGAGAAGAAGAGCACTTCAAGGTTCTCAATCTCCCTGGTTTGTGGGTTCAGGCGTGCAATAACGTCGTCTCCCAGTTCTTCGGATTCTTGCTCAGGATAGGGCTGAACCTTGCTTATGTAAAGAATGTCCCCTTCCCTATCGTAGTTTATTTTTAACCTGTTTGGCATTCGTACCTCACTCTATTATGCGACTGGTAATGTAAGCTGTTATTATCCAGTGGCGATCTGCCGATCTGTCACTCACAACAACGACAACAACATGCTTCCCACCGCGTAAATTGTTAAAGAACTTTGAAAACATCCTGGCATCGGAAAACCTTGTGCTGGATCGGATTCGATCTGGATTCTCCAACACCTGCTTAAATAACAGACGATGCTCAGGCATCAACTCCGGATGACGTGATGCGATATGGTCCATACGTTCATCCGTGAACTCTACTTCCGAATTTAAGTGCGGACAGTGGAAGCGCTCCATTGAACCTCAGTATTTTAACAACTGTAAATGTCCATCCCACCGATTCACAAGGTGGACGACTAAAGTTGTCCCTCCCCACCTTCTCACTTTCTTACTTTCTAACTCCTTATCCCTCATCCCTTCAAAACCTTTCACACACCGACTTTGCCTGCGTGAACAGCAGCAGGTAATCCCTGCCGCCGGCTTTGGAGTCGGTGCCGGACATGTTGAACCCGCCGAACGGCTGTACGCCGACCAAAGCGCCGGTGCACTTGCGGTTGAAGTACAGGTTGCCGGTGTGAAGTTCAGCGCGTCCGAGCTCCAACCGGCTGCGGTTGCGGCTGTAAAGCGCACCCGTCAAGCCGTACCGCGTGCCGTTGGCGATCCTGACGCCGTCGTGGAAATCCTTGAACTTGATAACGGCGAGAACCGGTCCGAAGATCTCCTCCTGAGCCAGACGGTCGTCAGGTTTGATGCCGGTGAAGATGGTCGGTTCTATGAACCATCCTCCTCGCGGTCCTTTTCCACCACCCAGTACCAATTCTCCCTCATCCTTGCCGATCTCAATGTATTCCAGAATCTTATCATGCGCAGCCTGGTCGATGACTGCTCCCATGTAGTTTTTCGGGTTATCGGGCTTGCCGACCGTAATTTTCTTAGCCCGTTCCAGTATTTTTTCGAGTAACTCATCGTGAATATCCTCCTGAATAATAGCCCGGCTGCACGCCGAACATTTCTGCCCCTGGAACCCGTAAGTCGAGGCAACGATCCCGTCGGCGGCTGCGTCGAGGTCGGCGGTCTCGTCGACCATGATGAAGTCCTTGCCGCCCATTTCGAGTATGGTGCGTTTGATCCAGAGCTGACCCGGGCTAAGCTTGGCAGCGCGTTCTTGGATGCGTAGTCCTACTTCCATCGATCCGGTGAAAGAGATCAACCGTGTCAGCGGGTGGTCAACGATTGTGTCGCCGATAGCGCCGCCGGGACCGGGCAGGAAGTTCAGCACGCCTGACGGCAGTCCCGCTTCTTCCATGATCTCGAAGAACTTGAAGCCGATTGTCGGCGCGGTGGAAGCCGGTTTCAACACCACACAGTTGCCGGCGACTATCGCCGCGGATGTCATTCCCACCAGTATCGCACACGGGAAGTTCCACGGCGGTATCACTGCCGCTACGCCCAACGGGATGTAATAGAGTTCGTTTTCCTCGTCAGGGTAAGGAGTTACGGGCTGAGGTTCGGATATGCGCATCATCTCGCGGGCATAAAATTCGAGAAAGTCGATGGCTTCAGCCATGCCGGCATCCGCTTCGACCCAGTTCTTTGATACTTCGTAGACCATCCAGGCAGCCAGTTCATGCTTGCGGCGGCGCATGATGGCGGCGGCTTTCAGCAGGTAGCGGGCGCGTTCGTAAGGCGGGACTTTCTTCCAGGTCTCAAACGCAGCCGCAGCGGTCTTGACCGCCTGGTCAGCCATCTCTTTCGTACCCTTGGTGAATTCACCAACCACCTGATCATAGTTGGCGGGATTTACGGAATTGAAGGTCTCGCCTTCGATGATACTCTTACCGCCGATGATGACAGGATAACGTTTGCCGAGCTCGCTCCTGACCTGTTCCAGGGCGGCTTCCATGGCGGATTTATTTTCGGGTATATCGAAATTGGTTAACGGTTCGTTCCTGAATTTGGGAAGCATTTTTCTCCTTGTTCTATTTGTGACGGTTAACTGGACTGGATCATCCATCAAGCGGTTATTCAATACTCAGAAAACCTGTGATGTTAACGATTCAATATAAGGAATTAATACAGGTTGTTCAAGGATATTCCTGATCAACTCTCAAACTCGCGTTCGAGTAGTCCGGTTGTTAACGGATGTTTGTTGACTGGTAGGGTGACTTAAATAACGCAAAAAAAAATAAAACCTTAACGAAACCTTGACATATCCTTTTGACAAGGTTAAATTGTAAGCGAGTAATATCTGACAAATGCAGATCTACATCATAGAAATAGTTGAACTTGAGATATATTCCGATGATCATACAGGAGATTCTATGAAACACACCCCGGCGTCGCATC
>CAYYHI010000090.1:0-12547 GCA_964471745.1 uncultured bacterium
GTGAAAAACGCACCGAACTTCATCATTCCATCGAAAGATGGAATCCAGTAACTCCAGCAATGTCAGCAACTTCTCTGGATTCCAACTTCCGTTGGAATGATGAATCCCAAGATAATTTAGTATTCACGGACAGGCTGTTAAGCTAAAATAAAAGAAAGGATCTAATGATTAAGAATTGTTTAACCATCGCACTGGTAAGCATTTTAACATCTTCAATACCATTATCCCCGCTTTTTGCAGAAAGTTGGGAAAAATCCATCGACGCCAGCCTGTTGATGACGCAGAACATTTACAATGATAACTGGAGCGGCGGTGAAGCCGGATCTATAGCGTGGACATTCAACGCCAATCTCCTGTTTCAGAAACCATTATCAGCAAAGGTTCACAACAAGAACACGTTGAAGCTATCCTTCGGGCAAACGCACAATCAGAACAGTGAAACTAAAAATTGGAGCAGTCCGGCAAAATCAACCGACCTGGTTGATTTTGAGACGTTGTTCCGCTTCACCCTGGGATTATTTGTTGATCCTTATACCGCAGGTCATCTGGAAACGCAATTCCTCGATGTCAGTGATCCAGGCAAGCATCAACCAATAAATCCATTGAAGCTGACTGAGAGCTGCGGCATCGCCAAAGTAATGGTTAAGAACGATAATAAGGAATTAACTGCACGCCTGGGCTTTGGACTGCGACAGTTAATCAATCGAGATGTCCTGGTCGATGATATAACCGGTGAACGTGAAGACCAAACCAGTAATGGAGGTGGTTTTGAATTTATTACGGATTTCTCATCGACTTTCGCTGATAAGAAGATTGGATTTTCCAGTAAATTGGGTCTATTTCAAGCCGTATACTTCTCCGAGGCGGATAAATTAAAAGGACAACCGAACGAGAACTACTGGAAGGATCTGGATATTAACTGGGAAAACAGGCTGTCAGCCGCTGTTGCACAATATTTAACAGTAGAACTCTTTATGCAGTTGTTGTATGATAGAGAGGTTAACCTGGCGGGTCAGTTTAAACAGTCATTGTCGTTGGGATTAACCTACAAATTTCTCTAGGATTTCCCGGGGTTCGATAATAGCATAGCTAATAAATAATTTCGATCTTGGAAGTCGTGAAGCGGGGACGCCCTCGTCCCCGCCTTTGAGGACAGACTTTTCACAGCGGGACGAGGGCGTCCCGCTACCACGAAAATCACAGCGGGACGAGGGCGTCCCGCTGCCACGAATACGAGAAAACTTATTAGGCGTGTTATAAAAGTTTCCGACGAATATATAATCCCCTCTCACACCCACGGACAAGCCACGCTTCGCCCCTCACCAAAATCCCTCAGTGGTGGCACCTCCTTGGCACAGCTCTCTTTGGCAATCGGGCAACGCGTTCGGAAACCGCAGCCTGATGGTTTCGCCAATGGCGACGGTACATCTCCTTTCAATATGATACGCTTGCGATCCTTGGCTCCCTTCGGATCCGGCAGCGGCACAGCCGACAAGAGCGCCTTTGTATACGGGTGCTTGGGGTCGTTGTACACTATTTCGGATGGTCCAATCTCAACCAGGTTCCCCAAATACATCACCGCAATCCGCTTCGCGATGTGTTCAACCACCGACAGGTCGTGCGCAATGAACAGAAAGGTGAGCCCAAACTCCTCCTGAATGTCCTGTAAAAGGTTGATCACCTGAGCCTGAATGGAAACATCCAGCGCTGAGACCGGCTCATCAGCGACGATGACCTTCGGATTGGTCGCCAGAGCGCGGGCGATACCAATACGCTGCCGCTGACCTCCGGAGAACTCGTGCGGGTAACGCTGCGCCTGTTCCGGGTCGAGACCGACCTTGTTCAGCAGCCAGCCAACCCGTTCCATCCGCTCAGATTTGATCATTTTTGTATGTATCAGCAGCGGTTCCTCGACAATCCTCGCCACTGTCAGGCGAGGATTGAGCGAAGCGAACGGGTCCTGGAAGATCATTTGGATCTTCGAGCGGTAGGGTCGCATCACCTTCTTCTTCATAGTGGCGAGATCAACCACTCCGTTGTCCGTTTGCAGGTTGATATGACCTTCGATAATCACATCCGGTGCGGTCGCATGCAGGATATTGACGATGGCTCGTCCGATGGTGGTTTTTCCGCAGCCTGACTCGCCGACCATCCCCAACGTTTCACCCCTCACCAGATCGAAGGAAACGCCGTCGACCGCCTTGACTTCAGCCACCTTGGTCAGAAACAGACCACCGAAAACCGGGTACCGTACATGTAGATCCTGAACTTCGATGATGTTATCCATTGCCATCATTCACCCCCTTCCACGGCGGCACGGGAGAACAGATGACACCTGACCCACCTGCCGTCCTTGACCTGTTCGAGGCGCGGTTCAACTCGTTTACAAATAGGCATCACTTTGTCGCAGCGGTTGGAGAACTTGCAGCCCGGCGGCAGTTCGATGATGCTCGGCACCGTGCCCGGGATGGTGTAAAGCCTGTGCTGCAACTGGATGTCCGGTCGCGGCAGCGATTGCAGCAATCCGATTGTGTAAGGATGCAGCGGCTCTTCGAAAAGCGGCTCCACGTCCGCGGTCTCCTGGATCATACCGCCGTACATCACGATAACCCGCTGGCAGGTTTCAGCTATCACCGCCAGGTCATGCGTTATGATAATAATCGCCGCGCCGGGGCGTCTTTCCTGCAGCGACAGCATCAGGTCGATGATCTGCGCCTGAATGGTGACATCGAGCGCTGTGGTTGGTTCGTCAGCGATCAGGATCGCCGGATCGCACGCCAGCGCTATGGCAATCATCACCCGCTGGCGCATACCGCCTGAATACTGGTGAGGATAGTCCTTCATCCGCTTGGCGGCATCAGGAATCCCGACGTGTTCGAGCATCTTGACCGCGTGGTCAAACACTTCGTGTTCCCGTACGAAACCGTGGTGCCGGATGATCTCTTCGACTTGGAAACCTATAGAGAACACCGGATTCAAAGACGTCATCGGCTCCTGGAAGATCATGGCGATGTCCCTGCCGCGCACCCGGTACATCTCCTCGAGAGGAACTTTAAGCAGGTCCTTACCGTCAAACAGAACCTCGCCGGAAACGATCTCGCCGGGCGGGTTGGGGATCAGGCGTATCAACGACAGCGCCGTCACCGACTTGCCGGAACCGGACTCGCCGACGATACCGAGAACTTCACCCTTCTTGACGACGAAATCAATGCCGTCGATCGCCTTGCCCAGACCGGCTTCGGTGCGGAAGTAGGTCTTGAGGTTTTTAACTTCTAATAATATTTCGTCTTTAATCAATGTAATGATCTATTGTTGAATCGTTAATTTACTAGTGTTCAGCCCCAGAATTGCCTATGGCGTTGGATGGCAGAATAATGGTTGTTGACCAAATGCTCCAACACTACGGGGAGAGCCGACTTCAGTCGGCTACCTTATGCGATTGTTGAATTTATAAAGGAACAATAATGAAGCCGACTGAAGTCGGCTCTCCCCGTTGGGTGAAGGGGAATTTACAAATAATAAACTACCTCAACCTCGAATACTCCCGCGGATCGAAAGCATTCCTCATAGCTTCACCGATGAAAACCACCATCAACAGCGTGACAAACAACGCGCCCATCGGGAACAGCACCAGCCACCACGAAAAGATGTTACCCATGCCCTGCTGAACCAACTCACCCCACGACGGCGTCGGTGGCGGCAGTCCGAAGCCGAGGTAATCTAAAGACACAAGCGCGCCGATATATCCCACGACTGCAAAAGGAGCGAATGAGATGACCGGCGTCAGCGCGTTGGGCAGAATATGCTTGAAAACGACCTTCCGGTCGGTGGCGCCCATGGCGACAGCCGCCTGTACGTAATCCCTCGCCTTTTCACGGTAAAACTCGCCGCGTATGTAGTAGGTCATTCCCACCCAGCCGAAAAAAGCCATTATACCGACAAGCAATCCAAAGTTCGGACGGACAATTGAACTGATTATTATCACAACAAACAAAAACGGCATCGCAGCCCAGATTTCGATGACGCGTTGACCTAAAATATCGAACCAGCCGCCGTAATAGCCGAGTGCGGCGCCGATGGCGATCCCAATCGTGTAACATACAATTACCAAAACCAGGGCAAAGGATATTGAGGTATTGAAACCATAAGCCAGCCTGACAAACACATCCCGACCACGATCATCCGTTCCAAACCAGTGTTCTTTGGATGGAACATTCGGGGGTTCCTTGGTCGGATCGGTAAGGCTTTCGTAAGGACCATAAGGATAAAGCGTCATAATAACCCAGTTGCCGTCGTTCTCGTTTTTGAACTGTCTCTTCAGCTCCCTGTAGTTCGCCTCGCCATATACATCCTGCCCGAAGTACACGCCCTGATAGTACTTCAGAACCGGGAAATGGAGCTTGCCTTCATACTTGACAATCAAAGCCTTATAGTTCATCAGAAGCGGGGCAAAGAAAGAAACAATATACATTACCACAATTATCCAGAAGGAGTAATAGCCGCGCTTGAACTTCTTGAACCTTTTCAAGCGCTTTCGAAACAGCGAGACGGACTTGTATTCTTCCTGGTTCTGATTCTGGTTCTGAACTGTATCGGTCATCGGTTTAACCTATTTGAAACGAATGCGCGGATCTACAACCGCATAAATGACATCCGAGATAATGGCGCCGGTCAACTTGATCAAGCTGCCAATCACCACAAACGTCAGCACAATGGGGTAATCTCTGACCAATATGGAATTAAACCCGAGAAGTCCCATGCCGTTGATGTTGAAGGTTTTTTCGATCAGGTATGAACCCGCGAAAAAGATACCCAGCAGACCCCCGATGCCTGTCACAATCGGAATGAGTGAATTACGCAGGACGTGGATGAACACAACCCGCTTTTCCGTCAGTCCCTTGGCAAAAGCCGTCCTGACGTAGTCCTGTCCGAGGTTCTCCATCAGGGAGTTCTTCATCAGGACTGTCATGCCTGCGAAACTGCCAACCATGTATGCGATGACCGGCAGAACAGTATGATGGACCTGATCCGTTATCTTACCCCACATTGTCAGGTCATCCCAGAACTCGCTGCGGAATTCACCGAGCGGAAAGACATCCCAGAAACTCCCGCCGCCCAAGAGCACCAGCAGTACCGCGCCTAATGCCCAGCCAGGTATCGAATAGCCAATGAAGACGAGGACGCTTGAACCCAGATCGAACGGGGAACCATGCTTCACAGCCTTGGCAACACCCAACGGGATGCAAACAACGTAGGTAAGAATAAAACTGATAAGACCGAAATAGATGGAAATGGGAAATCGAGTTACTATTACATCCCAGACCGGCTCGGCAAAGGTGTATGAGTGACCGAAATTAAGGTGAAAAATGTTCCACAACCAGATGAAATAACGCGCATAAATAGGTTTGTCAAGGTTGTAGTACCTCTTCATTTCCGCCATAGCTTCTTCGGGAATTTCAACTGTACCGAATTCACTTCCGCTGCCGCCGGCTGTTTCAACGATGCCGGCGCCGCTGCCGATGATACCGCCCCCGCCCATCTGCGCTATACCTGCCCTGAGCTTCATGATTTCCTGTTCGAGCGGACCTCCCGGCGTAATCTGGAATATGAAGAAGACCAACATGGTGATGCCGATGAAGGTCGGGAAAATCATGATCAACCGGCGGATGAAATAGCTGGTCATGCCGCTCATTCGTTGACCTCCGGATGTTTGAACAACACAGATAACAATAATATAATCATGCGTCTACATACCCTTAATTTCGTATTGGCGACCATGCTTCTTGTTATATTCCGGCCAATAAAGGTGCTTCGTTTCGCCGACTTCGAGCTGAATAGAACCGTCTTTCCGCGCTTCCTCCAGGCGGGCTTCCTTTTCAGGATCGATCGCCCAGAGCGTCAGTATACCACGCCAGTCGCCCGTGCGAGAGAACATACACTCCGGATAGGCAAACCTATTCCAGTAAAGGATGCGCTGGAACGGCGCATACCAGCCCAGTGCAAACGGCTGAATGTCCATCAATATAGAGTCGATCTCGCGGATCATCTCGATACGTTTCGCCTGTTCGAAGCATACGTTATACTGCCTGATAAGCTCATCAATGCGCTCATTCTTGACGCCAGCGAGGTTGTTTGTATTCATTGGATCCGCAGTCCAGGACGATACATCGTTCTCCGGATTCGGGAACAGCAGACCGCTCCAGCTCATCCAGTGGATCTTGAACTTGCGCTCGTTGACCATCTTGAACATCGTGGCACCCTGAGACTGCTTCAGGTTCAGCTTGATACCAACCTTTTTCAAGTCTTCCTGATATATGGTCAGAATCCTGGCAAATGAAACCGCGTCGAAGGTCAGATCGAGATCGAGGACTTCACCTTTTTCGTTCATTAACCAGCCTTCCCGGTTACGTTCCGTCCAGCCGCACTCTTCGAGCAGTTTAACGGCTTTATCGGGATCGTAGCGATATTTCGGATTGTCGGGGTTTTCGTAGACGCTTCCCGGATGGTAGCTGTCCGTGTGGATATATTCGTTGAAGAAGAGCTGCGACATCAGCTTTTCACGGTCGAACAGGTAGGTGAAAGCCTGACGCATCCGCTTGTCGTTGAAGGGTTCCTCACGCATGTTGAAGACAAAACCGGACACACCTTGAGGCTCGTCGTTCCATATCTTCCGTTTCTGCACCAGTCCGCGTTGGATATTATCGAAATCACACTCTTCATGCCACCACTGCGCCCTTCCGACAAGATAGAAATCGAACTCACCATTCTTGAACTTCTCGAATGAAAGCCTCTCATCGTTGATCACTATGAACTTAATCCGTTCGAAATTGGCGCCGCCTTTACCCCTCGGATTATCCTTGTCCCAGTAATCATGGCGTTTCTTTATGGTCAGTGAGCGTCCCTTGTGGATATTTTCCTTGTCCAGGATGTACGATCCCGATCCCGGCGGCATTTCAAACTGGAACAGTTTTATGTACTGTTTGCCGGTCAGGTGTCCGATATACTTGGCGGGCATAATACTCATACCTCCGAAGTACAGAAAAAATTTCCAGTTAAGTTCATTCGTTTGAACCCGCACAATATAAGGGCTTTCCGCGACAGGTTCATCGAATTTACCCCAGATCATATTCGAGTAGGGCGCAAGGATGCCTTCATCGACACGCAGTTTCCAGGTAGCGATGACATCCTCCGCGGTAAGTCGGCTGCCGTCGGAGAACCTCGCTTCGGGATTGATACGGAACCAGTAAGTCCGGTAATCATCGGATATTTTCCAGTGAGTGGCAACTCCAGGAATGAATTCCATTTCGATTGAGCTAATTCCCATAAGACTTTCATAAATAAGGCTTTCTATCAATCTGACCAAATAATGGTTGGAGTCCTTCCCGACGATTCGAAGCGTGGCTGGGAATTCAAAGATCGCCCATCTGACCATACCACCTTCCTTCAGTGTAGTATCAAGGATAGACTTATATTCGGTGTTGGTTATCCAGCCTTCCCCGGTGAAACCTTCGCCTCCCAATTCAGCCGACACGTCAGGCAGCGCTCCCGGAGGTAATTCCTCGCGGATTATTGTGAATTCAGGAATATCCTCATCAACCTGTTTCTGTTGCCCCCCGCCGCCGCAGCCAGCAATTATCCAAATAAAAGCAGTTAATGTAAGTATTGCTCTGAACGGAAAAATCTTACTATGTATCATAAAACACTCCTCTCACCTGTTTATTTTAATGGTACAGAGAAAATCTGTTGGTGTCCCTTGATAGTTGTTATTCCCGCGAAACAGTCTGTCCGAGAATGTGGAAAACGCACAGAACCTCATCATTCCATCGAAAGATGGAATCCAGCAACTCCCGCAATGTCAGCAACTTCTCTGGATTCCAACTTCAGTTGGAATGATGATATCCAAAGTGTTTTAGTATTATCGAACACACTGGCAAGCGGGAATGACAATGAATCGCTGACACGACCGAATACCCTCTCCAGACAATGAATCAAGTTAACAAATTCATAAGTATATATCAAATCATATCAAGGTGTTCACTACGAAATATACAATTCCAACAATGAAAACTTAGTGTTCCGATTTCACTTCATTCCAGTTATTGCAGCGCTATCTCTCTGACTCAGTTTCAACTCAAGTTTTTCCACGCGTTCAGTCAGTTTCTCATCTGTCGGATTTAATTGAACGGCAATTTTGAAGTGTACGAGGGCGGAATCAGGTTGCCCGATCAGATACAGATAGGTTCCAAGGTTGTCGTGATAGAGCCACTCATCCGAACCCAGTTCAACGGCTTTCCGAGCGAAATAAATCGCCTGTTTGATGTTCTTATTGTCCTCTACAGGTCCGAAGTTATAAGAGATTAGACCAAGTTGATAATAGGTTGGCGCATAATCGGGAAAGCGCAACGCACTGTCGCGCAGTATCTCTATCGCGCCGGAAGGATTGTTGTCGATGGTAATCCTGCAGTATGCCAGACAAAGAGCCAGTTCAGGCTTCTCAATCCCGCCTGAGCGTGCCCTCTCCAATAACGGGTAAGCCTTCTTTAACTGGTTGTTTTCATATAGTTCCAAACCTTTTTCCACTGCTTCCTCAGGTGGAATCCCACAGCCGGATATTATTAACCCGCAGATAATGCAGAGTACTAATCGCTTAAACCAAGTAAATATCAATATCTTCCCGAAGTTGCACTGTAAATCAGGATACCCGCCGCAACCGCCAGATTGAGCGATTCGGAACGACGCGCACCCGGTATGGTAACCATCTCATCCGCCAGTTCAAGGTAATCCCGACTCAAACCACCGCTTTCACCGCCGATTAACAGTATGCGGGAACCCGAAGTTTTAATCTTCATTCTGGCGCTATCATCGTGAGCAACCGCTGCCCAGACCTCTGCTCCATGGCTCTTGAATTTGCTTATGCGTTCCATCAAGTCTCCACGCTTCAGAACAGGCATGCGGAACACTGCGCCCATCGAACCGCGTATCGCTTTGGGGCTGTAAGGATCAACCGAACCGGGTCCAAGCCAGATCTCGTCAACGCCGAAATAATCCGCGGTACGAACCAAACCACCAAGATTCCCTGGATCCTGCAATATCGAAATCGCCACAATCAGCGAAAAAGGATCACCGGGCTGGCGATGTATAAACCCTGGCTGAGGCGCAACCACGGCGATACCCTGGGGTGTTTCCAAGTCTGAAATCAGCTTCATCGACTGTTGGTTCACGCGTTCCGAATTGACGTCGAACCCCTTCAGCCGGGCGATCAGGGCGGGATAAGCTTCCTCAAACGCAAGTGTGAACCAGGCTTTCGTTAATGGGTGAGCAGCGGCAATCGCTTCCTCGATAAGCTTCCTCCCTTCCAACAGAATGCCTTCTTCACCCTCATGTCTGCCGGAACGTTTACCCCAGGCGATCAGTTTCCTGTCATGCTTCGTAATATTCTTGACCGAAACCTCTTTCACGTGGGACTTCGAGCTCTGCCGGGAAGCCAATCGCTGTGTTTCCGGAGTCAATCCAGGTTGCCTATAACCTGGATTACAACGCTGCGTCTCCGCGATCGATTATCAAAATCCGCAAGCACCACCTGCTGCCAGGTTCCAAGCATGAGCTTACCGTCAGCGACCGGAACCTGCAGGGACGGCTTGAACAATGCCGCCAACAGGTGCGCGTAACCGTTGCCGTCGTGCCAGGTGGCGTCGTGGGCGTAGGTTACATTTCTGGGCGCGAGCTTTTCACAGAGTGCGGGCAGATCCTTGAGTAATCCCGGTTCATACTCAATTGTCGTAACGCCGGCTGTCGAACCCGGTACGAAGATCGTCATCACACCGTTTCGCACGCCGGATTTCGTTAGAACATCATTAACCTGCCGACTGAGGTCGATTATATCCGGAAAGCCGCCGGTCTGGAGCTCAATGGTTTGATTATGGACTTTCATATCAACTATTTCTTTAACATCGGTATTTTAACACCAAGTTTCATCGCTGTTTCGATCGCCTTTTCGTATCCTGCATCGACATGACGGATGACGCCGGTTGCCGGGTCGTTCCACAGCACTCGCTGCAGCCTCGTTGCCGCATCCGATGTGCCGTCACAAACTATAACCAGACCGGCGTGCAACGAGTAACCGATCCCTACACCGCCGCCATGATGATAGGATACCCAGCTTGCACCGGAAACAGCGTTAACAAGCGCGTTAAGTATCGGCCAGTCGGCGATGGCATCGCTGCCGTCCTTCATTCCCTCAGTCTCGCGGTACGGCGACGCTACCGAGCCACAGTCGAGGTGGTCGCGACCGATAACTATCGGCGCACTCAGTTCACCCGATGCGACCATCTCGTTGAATGCCAAACCCAACCTATGCCGTTCACCCAACCCAAGCCAGCATATCCGTGAAGGTAATCCCTGGAAAGCAACCCTCTCACCAGCCATGCGGATCCAGCGGTTGAGCTGCTCATCTTCAGGGAAGAGCTCCAATACTTTTCTATCGGTCTTGTAAATATCCTCAGGATCACCGGACAGCGCCACCCACCTGAAAGGACCCTTCCCTTCGCAGAACAGTGGTCTGATATAAGCTGGGACGAAACCCGGAAAGTCGAAAGCACGCTTAGCTCCGCCCTTCTCAGCTTGGGCGCGCAGGTTGTTGCCGTAGTCGAACGTAACTGCCCCGCGATCCATTAGTTTGATCATATCCTCAACGTGCTGCACCATGGTCTGGTATGATCGCCTTATATATTCACCCGGGACTTTGCTTCGTAAATCGAGGGCTTCGTCGTAAGTGAGACCTGCCGGAATATAGCCGTTCAGTTCATCGTGCGAAGAGGTTTGATCGGTTAAAACTTCCGGAGTGATGTTTCGTTCAATCAGCTTATCGAGAAGATCGACCGCATTAGCCAAAACGCCTATCGACAATGCCCGCTTGTTTTCCTTCGCTTCCAGCGCCCAGTTGACCGCTTCGTCGATGTTTTCGGTCCGGCGGTCGAGGTAGCGCGTTTTTATCCGTCGTTCAATGCACTCCGGATTGACCTCCGCTATCAAGGCAACGCCTTCGTTCATTGTAATCGCCAATGGCTGAGCACCGCCCATTCCGCCAAGTCCAGCGGTCACGGTCAAGGTTCCCTTAAGGCTGCCGCTGAAATGCTGGCGGGACAGTTCGGCAAGTGTTTCGTAGGTTCCCTGCAGGATACCCTGTGTTCCGATGTATATCCAGGAACCGGCAGTCATCTGACCGAACATGATCAAACCCTGGCGTTCCAAGTTGCGAAAGTAATCCCAGTTCGCCCAGTTCGGGACGAGGTTTGAATTGGCTATCAGAACGCGCGGCGCATCCTTATGCGTAGGAACAATGCCGACAGGCTTGCCGGATTGAACCAACAACGTTTCATCGTCGCTCAGGTTCATGAGGCTTTCGGCGATTGCGCCGGCAGCTTCCCAACTGCGGGCGGCTTTGCCGGTGCCGCCGTATACGATTAACTCATCGCGGTTCTCGGCAACTTCCGGGTCGAGGTTGTGCAGCAGCATCCTAAGAGCTGCTTCCTGAATCCAACCACGGCAGTTTAGCTTGTTACCCCTTGGGATATTCCAGTTTCTTATATCCATTTTCCACTCGGAAAGGAAAAGGCAACTCCCGACAGAGTTGCCTTTACTTGTTTAGTGATCTAAATAGTTGTTGAGATATGATGATAATCGAGTAACAACGGTAGAAAATCCACTGAATATTTCGCAGATGTAGCATTTGAATAATCATCCTCGACCGGATTCATGACACACCCTTGGTTACTACTAAACACTACTTTATGTCGGCATCAGATGATTCAGCCTCAGGAGAGTCATCCGGTATGTCTTCATCCGTTTCCGGTGGAGGTGTATCAACGGGTGTCTCAGTTTCAGTTTCTTCAGCGATGACTGTTTCTTCCGGTTCCGGTGGTGGTTCAGGAGTCGCAGCCCGTTTCTTAGGTGCAGCTTTTCTTTTCTGTTCTTTCTTCTCCTCAACCGCTGTCTTCTGAGCTGCCTTCATCCGAGACTTGGTTTCCTTCTTCGGTCCAGTGGATACTACCGCATCATCAAAACCAACCAGCTCCAGAATTGCCATCGGAGCCGCATCACCGCTGCGTGGTCCAATCTTGATTATCCTGGTATATCCACCGTCGCGATTCTTAAAATGAGGACCAAGATCGCTGAACAACAGCTTAACAGCATCTTTATTACGAATGAAACGTAATACATGCCTGTGGTCGGCAACACTACCCCGACGAGCGAAGGTAATCATGCGTTCGGCAAATCGCCGGGTATACCTGGCTTTCGGGAGTGTGGTTATGATTCGCCTGTGCATAAACAGCTCAGCCGACATATTGCTCAACAAAGCCTTGCGATGGCTTTTTGAACGATTGAGATGCGTTTTATCGTAACGATGTCTCATGTCAAGTTCTAATTCATTTGGTCAAGATTAAAGGTAGTGTCAGCGATTCATTGTCATTCCCGCGAAAGCGGGAACACTGTAGTGTCTATAAAACAAAGAACTGGATTCCCGCTTTCGCGGGAATGACAACCATCA
>CAYYHI010000091.1:0-12474 GCA_964471745.1 uncultured bacterium
CTCCGGTTGATATTAACAACCCTGTTTTCCATCCTTTTAATATCAGGCTGCGGGAAGGGTGGCGATAAAAAAACTGCCGCCGGCAACAGGCTGCTGAACGCCGTTGTTACAACCGGCATGCTCGCCGATGCCGTTGAGCGGATCGGAGGTGAAAATTTCCAGGTCACAACCCTGATGGGACCGGATGTGGATCCTCGTCTTTACAAAGTTACCGGAGAGGATTCAACACGGCTGGCGGAAGCGGATATGATCGTCTGCAACGGTCTAAATCTTGAAACCGAAATGACGGGAATCCTGTCTGAATTGTCCGGCACTAAGGCAGTCATCGCAGCGGGAGAGCTGCTGCCCAAGGGAAAGCTCATTTCATCGCCTGAGTTGGATGGTCGATACGATCCGCATATATGGTTCGACCTGGATCTATGGGCAACGCTGATTGAAAAACTGGGGCGTAAGATTGCCAGAACCGATCTGCTGTTGCATGATGTTTACATCAGCAATGCCACTGCCTATGCCGCTGAAGTGCGTGCCTTGCACTATAATGTATTGGCTGAAATCCTAACTGTTCCCAAAGAGAGGCGTGTTCTCGTTACCGCCCACGATGCGTTTGGTTACTTCGATCGGGCTTATGACATTAAAGTCGTAAGTTTGAGTGGGATATCGACAGATACAGGATATGATTCAAGCTACGTCATAGAGTTGGCAAATCTTATCATGGAGCGCGGGATCAAAGCGATATTTGTGGACTCAAGCATACCGGAAGATCGTATCAAGGCTCTTCGATTGACTGCCAAAGCAAAGGGATGTGAAGTAGTTATCGGTGGATTGCTGTATTCTGAAGGCTTGGAAACAAAGGAAAGTCCGGCAGGGAATTACCTCGATATGGTTCGGTATAATGTTGGGACGATTATGGAAGGGTTAACGAGATCTCAGCGCTGATCCATACTCTACGTATCCCTCATTATCCCCTGCAGGGAACAGGGGAGACAGGTTCATCCATCTATCAGTAACAAGGGATGTAAAACGATTTCCACACGACCTGCTAAGAGTCTGCGTTTTCATCTTCATCGCATTTCTTTGACCAATCATCAAACACCATCATATCGGTTTCGATCCTGACCTCTGTGATTGGATTGGCGAGCGAATCTGTGTTGTCGTTCTCTACGACAATTCTAATCTTAGCCAGATAGTTGACCTCAATAAAAGCCCTGATTTGATCCAGACTATGCCTCCCTGTTCTGGGCAGGCGACGGCATTGCTGGTATGTAAACCTCCTTGGAGGACTGCTGGAAAAAAGGTATGATGTTGTAAGAGAATTAATGGAGTCAGTGAAGTTATTATGAACTGAGAGGTAAGCATAATCATCAGCACCTAACTCATTATAAACAGATTGAATCAGAAACCTCGAAATCAGGAATTCCTTTCTGAAGGACATATTTCTCCTTTGGGAAGGTTGTACACCGTTGACCAACCTGGTCAAATAGAACCAGGGGACTGTCACGCTAATTGTCTTACAAACAGAGATTGCTTCACCGACCGCCGGCGTCATTGCGAACCGCCGGCGTCATTGCGAACGAAGTGAAACAATCTCGTCAGCGATCGGTTCGCAATGACAATTAATTAAATTGACGACTCGTGATATTGAGAATCCAATCAGAGCTCTCGAATACTCTATAGTCGCAAACTACATACCACTTTCCACTACATTCAACCGTATTAGAAATGTCAGATGATAAGTTTACCATTGACGAAGTCGGAATTTATTCTTATATTATGAAAAATTATTATGATGTCACGACCTGAAAGATTCTGATGCTATTTCGTTATTGATTATTTTTCAGAGCTTTTTCACAGGTTAGAATCAAATTTTCGAGCGGATTATTACAAAAAGAATTTTAATAACCGTTATTCTAATTCTCGGCGTTCACTTATCGATTAATAGCCTGACTCTGGCTGCCACTGGAATCATGAATGACTCCCACACATCGAGATACTTCGCAATCTTCCCGCCGGGTGAAACCGGTAAGGCAGTCACATCTGATGAACTTCTGTCAATATTGGGTTTTCAGGGGATGCTGGATAGGTGCGAGCTGCGTTTGGCTGGGGTTTTGCGAACCCGTTATGGAATCACAGCCCGTTATTATCAATATTATCGGGATATACCCGTCATCGGCGGATCTGTGGCTGTCCGTCTCACTACAACGGGTCATCCACGCACACTATTCGCATCGGTTGCAGTCTGGGACATAGACGCTGATCCATCTTATAGAATATCCCGTGATAGAGCGGTTGAGATCGCTGTTGGGGTTATCAAGCCGGTATCACTGCGCGGCGAGGTTTCTGTTTGTAAAGCCGTTCTGCCGAACTGCGGTAAACCTGTGTTCTGCTGGAAAGTTGACATCCCTGCTCGTGCTCCATTGGGTGACTGGGAGGTTTTTATCGATGGATCGAGCGGCGAGGTGATCCTTACTGAAGATAGGTTGAGATACCTGAACGGAAGTGGGTTGGTCTTCGATCCCGATCCGATCACATCCAGCGGCGATACCACACTGCGTGACAACGATGATGCTGCTGATGCCGTTCCTGAAGAAGCTTACAGCGAGGTTGAACTATCGGGGATAACGCAGGAAGACGACCGCTATATTCTCACCGGTCCCTGGATCGATACGTCTCCCACTGAGAATCGTGCTCGCATGGAGGTGTCCGAATTCTTCTTTGACCGCGAGGACGACCGGTTCGAGGAGGTCATGGCTTACTATCACATCGACCGACAGGCACGCTACGTCAGGACACTCGGCTTCGAAGATCTGCCGCCGACGCCGCAGCAGGTGGTTGTGAACGGCGTCGGGGAGGACATGTCGTTTTTCAGCCCGCATACCGGGATAATAACCACCGGCAGTGGAGGCGTGGATGACGCTGAGGACGCAGACATCCTGCTCCACGAATACGGTCATGCCCTGATGCATCAGATTCTCTCCGACTGGCGCGGAGGCGACACCGGTCTGCTTGCTGAAGGCTGGTGCGATTACATTGCCGGAGACCGGTCGCTGGAGGTGGCTCCGGATTTTCAGCCCTATATCCTGTTTAACTGGGATGGTCATAACCAATTCTGGGCGGGGCGCGTGCTTGACAGCGATCTGAGCTATCCTGAGGCTGTAGAACTGGAGCCTCATGAAGGTGGTCAGATGTGGTCGTCGCTGCTGATCGAAGTCCGCCAGGCTGCCGACCAGAGGGATCTTTGGAACAGCGTTATCATCGACCACCTGTATTCACTTTCCGACAGCACGACGGTTCCCGAAGCGGCGGAAGCGCTCCTGGAGAGTGACCTTGTTGTAGCAGACGGCGGCTTCCGTCAATTAATTGTGGACGGGTGTGAAACGAGGGGGATATTTCCAGCGGGGTTGTTCAGTCCCAGGTTATCACACCGTTCGCTCGGAGACATGGAGAACATTAACCGATCCCGGCGTATTCGGGTGTTTATCCGTTCACGGCTTCCGCTGGACAGGGAGAGATTGTGGCTGATTTACAGCTTCAACGATAGTGATCCGGACACCTTGTCACTTGATCCGGTAGGTGATCGCATTGACTTGTACCAAGCGTTTCTGCCTGCGCCGCGAATGGAATGCGACGTCAACTATTACTTCTTTTCAGCCGATACATGCGGTGTTTTTTCAACACATCCTGCCGGTGCACCGCTTGAGACGCACACCTTTCACGCCGGACCGGACCTTGTACCTCCGGTCATAACTGAGGTTGATTCACTGCCCGGGACGGTTTTTCCGGATGGCGAGATCGTAGTAGGCGCCAGAGTGACAGACAATATTACTGTCGATGCGGTCAATTTGATCTGGTTTTGGGGGCGTATGGAACCGGGCGGGATAGTAACACTCCAACCGACCTTATGGGATTCGACTCTGTTCAGCGGTCGTTTTCGCTGGCAGGTGGAAGAGCTTGGCGTTATTCACTACATGGTAACCGCGGTCGATGCTTCCGCGGCGGGGAACAGCGCTTCCAGCCGGATCAGAAGCTTCCCAATACTCTCCGGAGCCTTAGTGGATGATTTTGAGAAATCCAATCGACGGTGGATTCAGGGTGATTGGTATCGGGTAACCGGAGATGCCGCGGCAGGCGACTGGTGCTATGCCGATCGACGGGAGAACATCGCTTTCCGACTGCCGCGGGAAGCTGTCGCGGAATTGGACGAAACCTGGGACTTCTCACACTTTGAACGGGCTCAGATCAGGTTCTGGGAGGTTCACCATTTCGATCAGGACGTGGAAGAGTTCGGCACAGTTGAGGCGAGAGAGATAGACAGCGACAATTGGCTGGAACTTGCGCGGTTCACAGGTAACCAAGAATGGTGGAATCAAAGAACGATCGACCTGTCGGAATTCTGTATGGAAAGATCGGCGCCGCTGAAACTGCGCTTCCGTACCTATACACAGGAGGATGCGGAACACTCCGCAGGCTGGCGGATTGACGAGTTGGAGCTTCAGACCGACGATTTAGTGGATGCCGAACCGATCGACGAAGTTATAACAGATGTCTCATTTCTCACCTTTACCTATCCAAATCCGACCAACGGCAGGTTGACGTTCGGTTATCATCTCTCGGAGGGTGGTTGCCTGGAGCTGATCGACCTTGCCGGCAGAAATGTCATCAATCTGCCCCTGCCGATGGGAAGCAGTGATATTTCCTTAAATCTCGATAACCTGCCTGCAGGAACTTATCTGTTGAAATTATCTTCGAGGAGCAGCGTAACGATACGACCGGTTGTTCTGGTCAAGTGAACAAGTAAGCAAGTGATCAAGTGAGCAAGTTGAAAAGTTCGTAGCCCGGATCCCTTGTGGTCCGGGATTCTTGAGGATTCACGTAAATTATTTCGCTTTCCTACTCGATCTCTTGCGTTTACAATGCTGTATGATATTCGAAATAAAAAAATATTGGAATTATACGGTTTTACTTGACATCGGCAAGATATGATATTACATTAAATATGTAATTATCCTTTTTTTACCGTTCAATATTGTTTTCACCCTGTCCTGTTCATACTAAAAATCAGATTAACAGTAAGATAGAATAATCCGATTTAACCTGCACTACGCGCTGGCTGCTTGAAGAAGATCGACCGACGTTTTAACTTGTGAATTTAATGATGATGTCCCATGCAGTTAATCAACCGTAATACCGTTCATCCCCTTCGATCTGGGGAGCCTTTCTTTATTCAGTCCTTAAAGGACTCTGCCACCCTGTCGGATAGCTCTATCCGGTGGGGTGGTTTGTGTTTTGGAGGTAATATATTGATAATGTTGGTATTAGTTCTGTTGATGCTGCCGGTGGTTGGTTCAGCGGAGACTGAGGTTGAAGGTGAGGTGTCGGGGGTGTGGGACGTGGAGGGGAGTCCTTATATCGTCGTGGACTCGACTTGGGTGCCGGAAGATGAAAGCTTGACATTACTTGAGGGAGTAATCGTGATGTTTGAGGAAAATCAGGGGCTCTATGTCTACGGTTCCCTCGATGCGACCGGCAGTGAGGAAGATTCGGTTTATATTCGTGTTAATGAAGACGTTGAACATTGGAGAGGATTGCGTTTCTACGACAGGAATCAAACGGAATGGAACTACGCTTCAATTATATGCCCCGATAGCGCTATTGTGCTGGATCCAAACTGTACGCTAATGATGGAAAACTGCCTGGTGGATGCAGACCGGACTATTGCCGGCGACACCGGTAACAATAATGGAATAGAAGATTGTAACTTGGCGTTTTCACAATCGATAATACGTAGCAGATCGTATCATTATGCGGTTGGCGGAAGTTTAACTGCAGACCATACGTTGTTCGACCTCGGAGGGGATAATATTGAAGAACCCGGTTTTCATACATGGTGGACCAGTTTTAGATTGACAAGCTGTGAAGTAGTCGGTGTACTGGGAGCTCAAGATGGAATTGTTCACGCAGATAGCTGCCGTTTCCTCAGGACTCCACTTGGCAGAAGCACAGGGGTAGGAATAGGGCTGGGAAGAATGACGGAATCCTATGTTGAAGGCGGTGCGAGTGCAGGGAGAATATTTACTCAGACGGTAGTCACATTTCGTAATAATATCCTGCTTGGACATCTGAACCTTTCTGGCTGTGTTAATGTCTCAGGTTGTGATATTGGGGGTCTTTTTGACATAGACGATTGTGAATCCGTTAGCATTCGTAATTCGGTTATCCGCGGATCATTGTTGATAGACCGTAACAACTCTGTTACTATAGACAGTTGCTTCATTGTCTCAGATGATACAACACGTAACCGGTTTCATGCAAGATCTATGTCCAACTTGACGGTTACAAGAAGCGTTTTAATCTTATATAGAATAAGTGTTTCTAATGTTGAAGAAGTACTCTTCGATCACAACACAATTGTTTTTGATCCCGAAAGAGCTTTTGCGATAGGAGCTCATCCTTCAAGTTTCACCAATAACATAATTATGAGATTCGATCCTGGCGGTCAGTTATTCTCATCCTTTGAATATGAATTGCCCGGGTTTGAGTACAACTGTGTTTGGGGATTCGATTCTTATATCGGACACCCTGATAGCGCAGTTACAGAACTTGATTCAACAAACGTGATTGCCAATCCATTAATTGGCTGGGACGGCAACATTCCATACATTTCCTATAACTCTCCTTGTAGAGACGCTGGCGACCCCGATAGTCCACTCGATCCCGACAGCACGCGTGCAGATATCGGAGCATACTATTTTGATTACCAGACTGTATTCAAAGATTCTGGAGAGATTCACCCCACCGGATTCACAACGTACCCAGCATATCCGAATCCATTCAACGCCAGCGTTTCCGTACGCTTTCAAACCGCTAAATCCAGCCGCATACAAGCAAATATCTTCGACCTGAACGGCAGAAAGATATTTACCCTCCCTGTTGACTATTATTTGCCCGGTAGTCATGTAATAACCTGGGAAACGCACTCATTAAACGTTCCCAGCGGTGAATACCTGTTTCAAATAAACGGTGAAAAAACATCAAAAGCGGCAAGAGTGGTTCTCATTCGCTGATAAGATCTATACAGAGAGTTGTATGTTTATGCGCATTCAGTGACTTGTCATTCCGGCGCAAGTCGGAATCCAAGTTCTATGTATACAATAAGTTAAGCTTTTCTGGATTCCAGCTTGCGCTGGAATGACACCCAAGATTATGCGCAATTATTTATGACGCTCTGTATAAGTTGACAGTCCGCTATCGGGTTTAGGTTTCAATATCTTAGCAATGCCCCTATCCCTCCGGCTTTCACAAGTTGCGGTGCGTCCTCCAACATGTCGATTCGCGCTCCCTGGTCGACGGCTTTCTGGATTGCAAGATCAAACATATAGTTGATCCTGCGCATCTCGCCGCCGCAGTATGGACAGGGTTTGTCCCGCACCGGGGTCAGCGCGCCGCAGTTGTTGCAGGCCATACCGGGAACGATCATGTTCGACATCACGTAAAGCTTGCGCACATTGCCCTGCTGCAGCGCATCTAAAACGTCCGACAGCCCCAACACCGAGCCGTCACCGCCGCCACCCTGGTCGAACAGTTCGTCCAGTGCCCTGCGCTCTAACCGGTATTCAACCTCCTTCATAATCGGCATGCAAACCTTCAGGATTTCAGTCGGGCTCGCATTGTACTCGACCGCGAACTCGCCGACAACGCATTCCTTCAGCGCAACCGGCAGCGAATCCTCGAAACGCCCCCGACCGGATTCAGTGCCGCCCAACAGGATGCGCTTGATGCCCTCCTCACGCTGCATCTTCTCGATTACGGATCTAAGTTCCTTGTACAGTTTCTTCTGTGCCTGTTCCTTCTGCTTACGCGCCCGCACTTCACCCATATCGCCTGAGCTGCCATCGCGTGTGGGGTCGGTTTCCGGGCGGATGTTTATTACTATTGACGTCTCCTCGATCTGCCCCATGTCAGCGAGCAGGATACGGGCACGGGTACCTCTCACGATTATTATCATGTAGTGTTGATATACGTCTGTCATCGCCGCCAGCGGCTTGATATACGGGTCATGCTCTATTATCATCTGGTTGGTGAAGGGCAGCGCTGTGTGGTAGTGCCGCCAGAAGTTCGAAGCCTGACTGCTGAAAACAACCAGACCACGCTGCATACCCTCCGGTCGATTAATTAGGAATTTGTCCATTTTGTCAATATCAGGCTGAACTCGAGCTCTGTCCTCTGTGTTGAGTTTTTCAGTTGCATCCTTAGCCATGCTTTTAAAATGTCGCAACCATGCGTCCTTCGGATTGTTCTTCGGATCGACGTCAAGGTAGAGACTCACATAAAAGGAGTCCTTCAACATGTGCGAAGCCAGCTCTCTAAGTTCTTTTCTGGTGAGCATAGGTTACCTCCAGATCTGTTAAATTAATAGGTGTGATAACTGCCGTTCATAAGTCGGACGGCAGAATGTAAAAACTGGAGTGTCCGAACCTGCACAGGACGAACAACGCCCTGCCGGGTTCGGAGAACCAGCGGTAAGTACTCAAAAGATGAATAAGGGGAAACATACCCATAGATTCCCCTATATGTGCTACGATTTACTAATGAATTTGGTAGGATTCTCAAGCTGATTTTATATTACTTAAGTTAGACTTCGCGCAGAATTCCTGTACAAAATATTCGTGCACGCGCGTATCCGAAGTCAGCTCCGGATGGAATGAAGTTACCAGCAGATTGTCCTGTCTTGCCATCACCGGCTCGCCGTCGAATTCCGCAAGAACATCCACGCTGCGACCCGGATTCAGAAAGATGGGCGCCCTGATAAAAACGCCGTTGAAATCAGACTCAAAGCCAGTTATTTTTAATGGAGCCACAAAGGAATCAACCTGTCTGCCGTAACCGTTGCGCACGACTTCGATATCGATCAGACTCCATCCGCGGAAGGGATCACCCGCAACGTTGCGACCGAGCATGATTGCACCTGCGCAAGTACCCCAGGCGGGCAGACCGGTTCGCAGCTCCCTAAGCAGGTTATCACCGAGGTCGTCCGCGTCCATGATGATCTGAAAAGCGGTCGATTCGCCGCCTGGTAGTATGATCCCGCTGATGTCGGTCATGTCGGAAGAGCGGCGGATTTCAACCGGTTCTATGCCGAGTGAACTTAAGACACGTGAGTGGAGGCTGAACGAACCCTGCACTGCCAGAACGCCTATGCGCATTACCAGCCCCGGTTCTGCAGCATCTCTTCGGCTGGGATCTGCGCGATTTCCAAACCGGGCATAGCTTTCCCAAGGTCGCGGCTGGCAGCCAGGACCTCCTCGGGGTCCTGGTAGTGGGTAGTTGCTCGGACAATAGCTCTGGCGCGGTTTTCAGGATCGGCTGATTTGAAGATGCCAGATCCGACGAAGACTGATTCCGCCCCCAGCTTCATCATCAGTGCGGCATCTGCAGGGGTTGCCAAACCACCAGCGGCGAAGTTCGGCACAGGGAGCTTTCCCGTTTCAGCTACCTCCTTGACAAGTTCGTACGGCGCTCCCATCCGCTTGGCTTCAGCCATCAGTTCATCTTTTCGCATCAGGGTCAGGTTGCGAATCTCACTCACCATCCGCCGCATGTGCCTGACCGCCTCGACGACGTTGCCGGTTCCGGCTTCGCCCTTGGTGCGGATCATCGCCGCGCCTTCACCGATGCGCCTGAGCGCTTCATCGAGGCAGGTCGCTCCGCAGACAAAGGGCACGCGAAAGTCGTGTTTATAGACATGATTCGCTTCGTCGGCGGGTGTCAGAACTTCTGACTCGTCGATGAAATCAACACCAAGCGCTTGCAGTACCTCAGCTTCAGCGAAATGACCGATTCGCACCTTAGCCATCACCGGAATTGAAACTGTGCTCATGATCTCTTCAATGATCCGGATCGAAGCCATGCGCGCGACGCCACCTTCCTTGCGAATATCAGCCGGAACCCGTTCCAAGGCCATAACAGCCACACCACCGGCATCTTCGGCGATCCGAGCCTGTTCGGCGTTGGTTACGTCCATAATAACGCCACCCTTCAACATCTCAGCCAGACCTACCTTCAGTAGGAAGCCATCCTTGCCGGGTTCAGGTTTTGGTAAAGATTTATCTCTCATTTATAGTCCTTTTTGAAATAGACAGACTCAATATATAATTGTAAAATATAGATCGAATGAGCCTATAAGTCAAGCGATAAAATTGTGATCCGGTTGCTTTCGCATTGAGGCGTGCATATATTTACTGCTTATGTTTGATTCACAGGTCATTCACTTGAGAAGGACAACTTGATTAAACCGCTTAACCTGGCACATACTCCAACGCCGCTTCATCGGTTGGGTCGTATTTCTGAACGGTGGAAAGCCGATATCTGGATAAAGCGTGACGACATAACCGGTTTGGGACTTTCCGGCAATAAGGTGCGTAAATTGGAATACCTCCTGGCGGAAGCCATGACTGAGAAGGCAGATACCGTGATCACCTGCGGCGGCGTTCAGTCGAATCACTGCCGGGCGACGGCGCTGGCGTGTGCCCGTTTAGGATTACGTTGTAAACTCCTGCTTAGAGGCAGCCCGCCCGCTGATATCGAAGGCAATCTGTTGCTCGACCAATTGGCTGGCGCTGAGTTGCATTTCGTTCCGGAGGACAAGTATTACCAGGATTTACCGGGGGAGTTCAACCGACTTGCTGCCGAGGTAAAAACCAACGGCGGAAATCCTTATCTGATACCCGAAGGCGGTTCCAACGCGGTCGGCGCCTGGGGTTACGTGGAAGCGTTGCGCGAGGTTCGCAAGCAGTGTTACGACATGCGTTTGAAACCGGTACGGATTGTCTGTGCTACCGGTTCTGCCGGTACTCACGCCGGTTTGCTTGTCGGGACTCTGCTCGAAGGATGGGATATTGAGGTTGTTTCAATCACGGTCTGCTATGACCGCGATGAGACGTCTGCGCGTGTCCTGGAAGTTGTGAACAGCATGATAGACCGGTACAGCTTGAACATTCGCGCTGCTAAAAGCGACATACATGTGCTTGACGACTATATCGGCGAAGGGTATGCGAAAGCCGGTCGGGCAGTATTTGACGTTATTTCTGAAATGGCTGCGACCGAAGGGATCATACTCGATCCGGTCTATACCGGCAAAGCGGTGTTAGGAATCAAGAGCGAACTGGCAAAGGGCAGGATGGATGGCGTAACGCTTTTCTGGCATACCGGTGGGATATACGGTCTGTTTGCGTTCAGGGATGAATTCTTCGACAGAGTTTGAAAGTTGAAAAGTTGCAAGTCTTGCTTCACAGCGACTTAGGATTTGCGTTTCTGCGTACGTGGGGATCGAGGATGATGCAGTATTATAGATCCCTTTCTGTCTCCTTTATATGGTTATAAACTAATTGTTATAATGCTATTTGTGAAGCAGCAGGTGGCAAACCTTGCGCAATCACCTAATTCTAAGAGAATCTAGATTCAAATCACCAGTGGAGAAACGCTTATGAAGTGGATAGTGACTATCACGCTCATTATTGCTGTACTTGCCTATGGGCAGGATGTGAAGCAATCCTCGCAGACAAACAGGGTATCAATCCCGAAGATGAAATTCGTACAAATTCCTGCCGGATCGTTCATGATGGGTTCGAATGATGGTGATAGTGATGAAAAGCCAGTACATCGAGTTACGCTCAGTTCCTTTCAGATGATGACGACCGAAGTTACCCAGTCAATGTGGAAGGATGTAATGGGTAGTAATCCAAGCTACTGGAAGGGTGATGATTTACCTGTGAGAAGAGTCTCGTGGAATGATTGTCAGGAATTCATCAGGGAGTTAAATCAACGTGATCCGGTTAAGGGTTATCGTTTACCAACCGAGGCAGAGTGGGAGTATGCGTGTCGTGCTGGCACGACGACAAAGTATTACAGTGGTAATAGTGAATCCGATCTGAAGGGTGTCGCTTGGTACGAAGGAAATTCCGGTGACAAAACTCATCCGGTTGGTCAGAAAGAACCAAATGTTTGGGGCTTGTATGACATGCATGGGAATGCTTGGGAGTGGTGCGAAGACAGATGGCACTACAATTATAAAGGCGCTCCGAGCGACGGCAGCGCCTGGGTATCGGGATCAAGTCCATACCGCGTGTTTCGGGGCGGCGCTTGGCACACCAGCTCCCGCTGTCGATCCACCTCTCGCGGTATGGGCAATCCAGACCTCGGCTCCAGCGGGTTTCGGTTAGTTTGTGATGATTAGTCCCGTAATCCTTTTACTATATTCTATCAGATAAGCAATAGAATATGAAACTGACAAAAGGTGAACCTGTAGCAGAATGCTTTAGTAGTCTAAGTGCTTTAAAAAGACTGCTGGCGGGACCTTCATGTGTCTAAAGGTTATAAACCTGAGAAACGACCCGTTTTAAAGCTCGTGCCATCCTATCGGGGAATTAATTAGTTCCTGTTGAAAAAGTCCTAATTACCCGCTGGCAGACGCCCTCGTCT
>CAYYHI010000092.1:0-12412 GCA_964471745.1 uncultured bacterium
CAATAATTTAGCTGTCAAGCACGGTGGCATGACAGCGGTCGATTCTACATTCTCGAACAGGCTGGTGCGCGGGGATGACAACCATCAAGGGACACAATCTTTAATTGATTGCTATCGTATAATCGTCTCTAATTTCTCTTTAAGTTCGTCCGGCATGCGGGTGGCTTTGCCCGACCGGTCTATGAAGCAGTGCGAAGTGCTGCCGGTGCAGAGCGGCTCCGTCTCGCCTTCCCTGTAGATCGTATAATCAAACTTAATCCTGCTGTGCCCCCAGCTGGATATTGTCGCTTCAATTTTGAGAATATCGTCGTAGTACGCCGAGTGGATGAATTTAATATAAGCTTCGAGGACGACCAGTGAGTATCCTTCATCCTCGATCTCCTTATAAGGACGCCAGAATCGGCGCATCCAGTCCGAACGGGCAAGCTCGAAGTATTCCAGGTAGTTGACATGATAGAGTAATCCCATCCTGTCGACCTCGCTGTATCTTACACGCACGGATATGGATGCGGTTCCGTTTATCCTTCGTTCCATTGTCCCAGCTTCATATATTTATCGATGCGTTTGTTGATTCGTTCCTCAGCCGTGATTGCCATCAGTTCGTTCAGTGCTTCTGTAACAGTCTCGGAGATTGCTCGCGCTGTTTTCTCAGGGTCATGATGAGCGCCTCCGAGCGGTTCTTCGATCAGTCCGTCCACGATTCCGAAATCGAGTAGGTCCTGAGAAGTGATCTTCATAGCATCCGCAGCTTGAGCCGCCCGCGATGCGTCGCGGTACAGAATCGAGGCGCATCCCTCCGGGCTGATAACCGAATAGATGGAATACTGCAACATAAAGACCCGGTCAGCGACGCCCAGAGCCAGTGCGCCGCCGGAACCGCCTTCACCTATGACAACTGCGATAATCGGCACCCGGAGGTTCGCCATGGAAAGCAGATTTTCCGCAATGGCTGAAGCCTGACCGCGCTCTTCCGCGCCAATACCAGGGTATGCGCCCGGTGTGTCGATGAGTGTAACAACAGGCAGACCGAACTTTTCAGCGAGTTTCATAATACGCAAGGCTTTACGGTAACCCTCAGGGTGTGGCATGCCGAAGTTGCGCATCAGGTTTTCCTTTGTCCCGCGACCCTTCTGGTGACCGATGATAGCCATTGCCTGACCATTCCAGCGAGCCAGCCCGGCTACAATCGACTTATCGTCTCGGAAGCTGCGATCCCCTTTAAGTTCGACGAATTCTTCAGTAATCAACTCGATGTAATCCAGTGTGTAGGGGCGGTAAGGATGCCTCGCCAGTTGAACGTACTGCCAGCGGCTTAGGTGGGTGTAAGTATCGCGCCGCTGTTTATCAATCTTCCGACGTAGCTTTTCGATCTCTTTTTCCAGACCGACCTTACCGCTTTGTGAGAGCTTTTCAAGTTCGTCGATCTGTACCTCGAGTTCACGAAGCGGTTTTTCGAAATCAAGTGTAAAATTCTTCATTCAGCGTTTCATCACCAGTGTTGTTATCTTACGCAGCGATTGACTCAGTCCGCGTGGCGACAGGTAATCCAGCGTGAGCAGCGGTATTTGACCGTCGGGTTGAATAGTAGTCTCCGGAGCGATGATCTTGAAGTTGACGCCGCGTTTTTCCCCGATCTGACCGACCACTTCCAATACGCGTATATGATCCACTCTCTCGTAAGCGAAGAGGACTTCCTCGATCTCTTCCTGCAGTACGAGTCGGGATAGGTCGCGTTCACTTCCGAGAACAGGAAGGTCGTTGATCAGGCTGCCGACACTGCTCTCATCAGGATCTATAAAGCCGACAGTCAGGTAGGGAAGGTCCTGTTCCGAACGAATCCGATCCACGATCTTGCGACCAACCTCGCCTACGCCGACAATCAATGTCCGTCGCTGGTAAAAACGACGCCAACCGCTGGTTTTTCTCAGCTTCTTCAGTCCGGCACGCCAACCCCAGATTACCAGACCTCCGACAACTAAACCAAAGAGGTTCAGGAATCTTGAAAAAGCAAACTGTTTGAAGAAATACGTAAAACTGCTATTCACCAGGAAACCGAGCAGCATTCCCCGGACGAGCGGTGCGGTTAAGCCGCGCCTGCTCTTGTAAACGCCGAATCCCGCCAGTGAGGCTGTCCAGGCCGATGCCTGTATTATCATGGCGAATACAACGGGGAAATTCAGACCGAATTCTCCCCATCTGATGATTCTTGCCAGCCAGAGAATAAGGAAGAGGCAGAACCAATCGAGAACGGGGTAGATCCATCTTCGCCAGATCCGCCTCGCCCGTGCGGCTGCTGCGGCAAGCAGAATGCCGAGGTCGATAAGTCGGTGGGCAATCAGCGGATAACGACCGCGAAAATGCTTCTCGACAAATAGATGCATGGCGCCGTAAAAGGTTCTATCACGGTTTATATTACTGCGCCGGGTCGATTCTCCCTTGAAGTGTACGATGGTAGTGACCGGCGCATAATGTATCTGCCAGCCTGCCTGCTTCATACGATAACACCAGTCGATATCCTCACCGAACATGAAGTAATCTTCGTCAAACCCGCCAATCTCGCGGTAAACATCGCTGCGAACTATCATGCACGAACCGACGAGGGAATCAATTTCAGCCGGCTGGTCAGGTGGGAGATACAAGAGGTCGTAACGACCGAAGAATTCACTCCTGGGAAACAGGCGCGCCAGACCGGAGAAACGGCAAAAAGCTACCCAGGGTGTTGGAAATCCGCGTTTGGAGGTTACATCGAAGCTGCCGTAACGGGTCAAAATCTTGGGTCCTGCAGCACCGGCGCGCGGGTGTTCGTCCATGTATCCTACGAGTGCCTGTAAGGTATCCTCACCTAAGAGCGTATCAGGATTTAGCACAAACAGGTATCTGCCCTGAGCCCTTTTGAATGCGATGTTATTGGCGCGACCGAAGCCCAGGTTCTCACCGTTGTCGATGATGTTGACCGAGGGAAAGCGTGATTTGAGATATTCTACCGATCCATCGCTCGAACCGTTGTCCACAAGAAACACTTCGACGCTCAGCGATCCGGTTGCAGCTTCCACGGAACGCAGGCACTGCTCGGCGAAATGCTTGACATTATAGTTGACTATAATGATCGATATATCAATATCTTGTCGGTTCACTTTTGCTCTGTGCGTCTTACCTTGGGACGATGAAACAGACCTGCCAGAAAAAGTTTCCACACTTCAAGAACAGCTTCTCTGACGATTGCTTTTGACATCTTCGACCGTCCAACGGTGCGGTCGGTGAATACGATGGGGATCTCCTTGATGCGGAAACCCTCCATCCAGGTATTCCAGTTCATTTCTATCTGAAAGGCGTAGCCGCCCGACCTAATTCTGTCCAGGTTTATAGTTTTCAGTACTTCCCGTCTGAAGCATTTGAACCCGCTGGTCGTGTCCTTTACCGGCAGTCCGGTTATAACACGCGTGTAGAGAGAAGCGGTATAGCTTAGTATGAGCCGCGATAGCGGCCAGTTGACGACGTTTACACCGCCGATATATCTGGAACCGATTATAAGGTCAGTATCCGACATCCCGCTCAGGAAATTGGGGATTTCATCAGGATCGTGAGACAGATCGGCATCCATCTCAAATATATATTCATAATCCCGTTCCAGGGCATATTTGAAACCTGTTATATATGCAGTTCCGAGACCAAGCTTGCCCGGACGTCGAATCAAGTGGAGGCGCGGTTCATTTTCAGCTAACTTAACCACGAGGTCGCCTGTGCCGTCGGGTGAGTTGTCATCGACGACGAGAACCTCCAAATTATCCGCCTGTTCGAGCACGCGGCGAATGACTTCCGACAAGTTGTCCAGTTCGTTGTAAGTCGGAATTATTACTAGCGATCTGGCGGTTGTTTGCTTATGGTTCGTCAATTGTCTGAATGCTGTTTTATGTTCAGTTGTTCTTCTTGTTGTTTATAGAGTTCCAAAGCCTCCTCGGTTGTTCTGAAGGCGATGTACAATTCCCGTTCGGCTTTGTCGATATTCAGACCTGAGTGCAGGGGGCGTTTTGCCGGCTGGCGTAAAACTGATGTGGAAATCGGGACGATCAGCTCACCGTTAAGATCAAATTTATCAGCGATCAGTTGGGCGAATTCAAATCTGGTCATGAAGCCGTGATTTCCGATATTATAGATACCGGAGCGTTTCAGTGTGATCAGTCTGTCAATACCCGCGGCGAGATCGTCAGCGATGGTACTGTTGCCCCACTGGTCATTCACTATTCTGACTGATTTGCTGGAACGGAGCCGATCGAGCAACCAGGTTACAAAGCTTGACCTGATATCTTTTCCTACACCATAAAGGACGATAGTCCTGACGATTGCCCATTCGATATTACCACCGCGCAGGAGGTTCTCAGCCGCCAGTTTTGACCGACCGTAGTAGTTTATTGGTTTGGGTAAACTGTCTTCGCTGTATGGTCCGTTCTTTCCGTCGAATACATAGTCACTCGAGATAAATATCAAACTGGCGCCGATCTTCTGCGCTGCTGTAACAATATGGTCGGTGGCGACAACGTTGACATTCCAGCAGAGTTCTTTCTCCAGCTCACAACGGTCTACTTCGGTCATGGCTGCAGTATGCACGATAGTCTGAGGCTTTATTTCACATATTGCATCGATGGTTGACTTTCGATCTGTCAGGTCAATCTTCCGGTACTGATGGGGAATGTTCTCGATTAAACTTTTATCGGCGAGATCGAAACCGTACAACTGGTTATTTGTCTTATTCAGGACTGTCAGGAGTTTCTGTCCCAAAAGCCCGTTGGAACCTGTGATGAGGATATCCATATTACCGCGGGTCGATTAGTTTGGATCCCGATTCGCGGAACTCTGAGAGCTTCTCCAACATCTTCGGATCTGTTAAGCTGAAAAGCCTGGCACAGAAGACCGCACTGTTGATTGCGCCAGCTTTGCCAATGGCGAATGTCGCAACCGGGACGCCGGACGGCATCTGTACGGTTGAAAGCAGAGCGTCCAACCCATCTTGAGCGCCACCGCTGATCGGGACACCGATTACTGGCAGGTCGCTGTGTGCAGCGCAGGCTCCAGCGAGGTGCGCCGCCATACCTGCCGCACAGATTATGGCTTTGTAACCGTTTTCCCTCGCTTCTGAGGCGAGCTTTGAGGTTGCTGCAGGATTGCGGTGAGCGGAGGAAACCTTGACATCAGCCCGGATGCCGAAGTAGTCGAAGTAGGGGAGAGCAGCTTCCATCACTTTTCGGTCGCTCTCCGAACCGAGCAATACGAGAACCTGGTGGTCGTTCATCATTCCTCCCCGTTTTCGGGTAAGAGATGCTCAAAGGTTTGAGCCATTATATCGAGCTGCCAGAGATAGGGCATCTTGGATTGACCCGGTGCGAAGACGGCGCCATCTATAAGGTAATAGCGATTCTCATCCGGCGCATTATAGCAGTACGTGAAGAAAGGTCCTCCACCTGTTGTTTTTTGGGTCGCCCAGATGCCTCTGATGAGCATAGCCGGTTGCTCATTCAAGGTTGTTTCTTCCCAAATCCATTTATCATCGTACGTTACAATAGGATCCAGGAAGCTGTTACTCAACAGTTTTCGACGTTCGTAAACGAATTCAGGTGTAATAGGTTCGTCGTTCTCGCCCCATGCCACCATTATCCATCTGGTGGGATGCTGCCGTATAAACCTGATGAACTTCAGGCTGTCGTTGTTCTGGGCTGCTATATAGTCGAGCTGCAGGTTGATCTGGAAACTGGCGCCGTCGATAAATTCCCTGTTATATCTGTTATTCTTATGCCGTCTGAGAAGTTCCCGCTTGAGCCGTTTATTTTCAAAATCCATAGCCCAGTAGAACAGTGAATCTATCCATTCATCCACACGTTCGGCAAGTTCGCGCTTATTCCTGCCTGCAAGCACGAGCAGCAGTTGATGTATAGCCCAGGGGTCTCTGCGCGTGAAAACACAGAACCGACCGTCTCTAATCCCGGCTTCAACATCCGGCGTTAACATCCGCCTCAGCAGGTCTGCCGTGGGACCCTGTCCGTCCAGCGGGGCAGCGAGAAGGAGAAGCGGATCCCTGGTTTGCAGGGCGAATGTTTCACCGTCTCTCCAGATGATATCAAACAACGGTTCGGAATGTGGAGTGTCGATTAGCTGTCCGAATTTCCTTTCAACAGCCGGTTTTAACAGTGCTCGATCCTGCTCGTCTGCAATGACCACTAACATTCCGCCGTCACCTATTGACAGAGGCTTGGATGAACAGCCTGATAATGCAAGACTTAGTAGCAGTAATCCAGCAGATATTAACCGGATTGATTTCATAGTTTTCGGAGGATATAGTACTTCCCGGAATGTTGCCCTGACAGGACACCCCAGATCAATGAAGATGCAATTGAAAATGTCAGCCTGACAGGCGCCGGAATAAGCTGCATATTTCCCTTTGCCTGCTTCAGGATTACTTCGCTGTATAGAGAGTTATAAAACGTATCCAGTGGCAGCATACCGGATTTAGTCAGTTTGAAACCGGATTTGCGCGCCAGAAGCTCAAGTTGGGTTTTAGAAAAATGCCACAAGTGACGCGGTGCATCCAGCGCCACCCAGTACGGACCGTAAATCCTTGCATCGAGGGAACGGATATTCGGCAACGCAATCAACAACTGACCTTCGTTAGTCAGCATCCGGTTGATTAAATCCAAGTCCCTTGAGGGTGACGGCACGTGTTCGAGTACATGCCAGAGAGTAACAAGGTCGAACTTTTCCGTGTCGAAAGCTGCATCCTCTATACTTCCGGTATGAACCTTGAGCCCGAACCGCTCTTGCGCCCAGCGGGCTGCATTCGGTTCGGGCTCAATACCTTCTACGTGGTAATCTTGTGCGAGTGCTGCCAGGAATTCGCCAGTGCCACATCCGATGTCGAGAATGTGCGCACCCTTGGCGGCAAGACGTTTAATCAGCCGCTTCTTCCATTTCAGCGTCCAACCACGCAACGATGAGTAAGTACGTTCGCGCAGATTACGAGGCGTTCCAAGAGACAGGAAAGGATCGTATCCCTTATCTTGGTAAAACTCACCAATCGCAGTTGAAGTCGGGCGTGGACTGAGATAAATCAAACCGCAGCCGGTGCATCGCAAGAGCTGATAGTTGCGCAGTTGCGGTTCACGCAGCCTGTCACTGCAGGTTATGTAAGGTACACTTTCAGCATTCGGCGAGCATACAGGACAGGTTACTTCCTCCCAGTGTCCCCCAGCCAAGTTTTTTATCTTGGGTGATGCCGCCAGCCGGTAGCCGGTTTGAAGTAGGCTCTAAATGTCACTTTTGCGAAACCGCCAGTGAAGTCGACGGCAAGTTTCGAGCCGGTGGCTGCGTTCTTGTAGACCGTCTGCTCGCCACACAGAGCATCGGGGTCTTCGTATGATAACTCACCTATCTTGGCAAGCCTGCCGCCTCCTTGGAAGACCAGGCTGGTGGATGTGCTCAGGGGCATTTCGTACCCGATGGTCAGGAGCATTCCCAGCGTTTTACCTTCCGCATCCGAGAAGCTCCCGCCGGTAAGATGAGACGGGTTGGGTCCGGAATCCCTCACGATGTCGATGGAGCGGTCAAGATGAGCCTTGTAAAACGCAGGACCTACACCAAACATCCACTCGCCCGCTCTCGTGGGTTTATACCAGGTTGCCATGAAATAGATTTCGTATCCGGATACGGTTTGTTCCGCCCAGCTCTCTTCACTGGCGCCTCCGAGATAAGCACGAACTTCGTACTTGTGCTTGAAAGCGATCGGCACACCTGCGGCAAGTCTGTTATAACCAATCTGCCAGCCGAAGTTCTTCGTATGCCGGTAGACTATTCCAATCCCGAACTGGGAACCGATATGCACCTCGTCAGGTGTTTCATAGCGAAAATCTGACGGAATGAAATCGTTAACGTCCTCCATCCAGTAAAAACCGCCGCCCAACTGGAGCTCCAGACCGAATTTCTTCGGATTATCGTCCGTAGCCGACGATATACTTGGTAAAGCGAGGAAAAGAGCTAATAATAATGCAAGCATCCCTACCGTTTTACGCATTGTTGATGCCTCCGTTTAATGTTGTATAAAGTGCCAGCGTCTAAGGGTGCTATATGCTTCCCGTTGACGAGTGTGTTATTTGATTTCCTTGATCAGCTCGCTGTAAATCCGGCGCTTGTTGACGAAGTACTGCCAAACCACCGAGCCCGGATAGATTTTTTTCAGTATCTCGCAATCCTTGACGCGTCTCAGGCGCTGGATTTGGATGCGACCCCTTATAAGATAAGGCATAGAAAGGCAAAACCAACCCCATGCACGCAACACAGCCCATGTTCGTTTTATTTTTATGCTAAAAACCGAACCGATCATCACGATTAGATCGAAAAGCAACCGCACCGGGAAATACCTGACCAAAGATCCGAGGCTGTAATTGCGGAACAACATAGCCAGGTTGTTACGATGGTTGAGATACAGCTTCATAGGCGATTCGTAGCCGATGGTGGCTGCTCCAAGGTGATGTACAGCCGTTTGAGGAACAACCTTAACTGTATAGCCCAACAGGTGTAAACGCCACTGCAGGTCGATCTCTTCCATGTGTGCAAAGAAGGGTTCTTCAAGCCCTCCGCAGTTCATGTAAACGTCCCGGCGGATCATCAGCGCTGCGCCGGCGCCCCAGAATATATCGGTGCTGTCATCGTACTGCCCGCGGTCGGTCTCGATAGTATCGAAAATCCTGCCGCGTGCGAAAGGAAATCCATAAAGGTCAATTTCGCCGCCGCAGGCGGACGAGTAGTCAAACTCATCTGGATTCCTTAAAGATAATATCTTTGGCTGGCAGGCGGCAACATAATTATCGTTTTCGAGAGCCTGACTCAAAATATTAAGGGTATCCGGTTCAACCTCGGCGTCGTTATTCAACAAGAATATATATTTCCCCTGGGCAGCTTCAACCCCGCGGTTGCAGGCGCCTGCAAATCCCAACATCTGCCCGAAGCGCAATATATGCAGATTGTGGAATGATTCTACCTGTCTGTCTTCAATTCGTTCGAAAGAGCCGTTTTCAACAATTATCGTTTCAAATTCAACATCCTTTGACCGATATAGTGATATCAGGCACTTCTGAAGTAATTCCCAGCCGCCGGCATGTGGGATAATAGTGCTGATTTTGAGCAATTACTGTGCCTTTTAATTATTCGGTGGTGTCCCTTGATGGTTGTCATTCCCGCTTTCCAGTCTGTCTGAGAATGTAGAATCGACCGCTGTCATGCCACCGTGCTTGACAGCTAAATTATTGATACTGCATAAATTGTTGTGTCGACCGCGGTGGGTCGACACCGGTATTTGAACATTCTCGGACAGACTGTTTCGCGGGAATGACAATGAATCGCTGACACTACCAATTATTCAGATGCTGTTTCACCTGCTAATCGCGATAATTCATTGCGTTTCCTGTTCATTACAGGATCATCTGGGTGTCTTGCCATCCACGATTCAACCATGGTGAGACTGCGCTTATAGTCACCGGTGCGTTGGTAATATTCAACCATTCCGCGCACTGCCTCACCATCTTCGGAATTGTTCTGCAACATCGGTTCATAAATGGAGAAAGCCAATCCATCCAGACCGAACATCAACGCCTGCGAGGCAATCCTCAGCCTTGACTGACGATTGTCGTCCATATCGAGGAAGCGTCGGAACAGGTCTGCGGCATAGGTCGTATCGTCCGAAAGCTGTATCCATGTATAAGCAATCCGCTGTAGGTTTTCCAGTGAACGATTGTTTTGGAGGGAGAAATCGAACAGTTCCCGAGCCCTTTCCGGATTTCGTGCGTCTGAGAGGTAGTATGTCCCATATTCCAAGGCTTTCTGCGGGGTCAGCTTCCTCTGTTCAACCAGGTGGTCGAGGCGTTCGGTTGTTTTCTCCGGATGACCTAACTGCGAATGAAGCCTGCCAAGCTGGATGCTGATTAATTCATGCCTGATCGGAATATACTCTTCCGGTATTATCTCCTCCATAAATTCAAGTGCAGTCAGAGCTTTCGTGCGCGGACTAAGTTCGTCAAACCGTTCGACTCGTTCTGATAATGACAAGTTTCGTTCGGCAAGCGTGTCGCTGTAAATGAAATCTGACTGCTCAGCCTTTGCCCTATAGTGTAAAGCCAGTTGCAGCAGACCCTGTCGGTAATTCCCTAAAAGCTTCAGAATATTGTCATTGTAATGAATATCCGGATTATTCAGGTTTCGGTATTTGTATTTCTGCATCAGGTTCTTTGCCATAAGTTCAGGATCTATAAGGTCAGTCGGTTGGGGCATGACGCGGAATGCCAGTCCTTCCATTCTAAGGAAGTTTTTAGTTGTGTCTGTGATACTCCGCAGCCCGATAAGGTTCTGGTCGGAGACGGTCACGGCGAAATAGATAGGTATCTTCCATTGGTTCTCGGCGATTGCGTTCAGGATCATGATATCCTGCACACGCAGGAAATGCCCGGTCTGCCCGGCGCCGAGGGGATAGGAGAGCGTTGCCGGAACCTCCCAGACCATGCCGGGATCATCCGCGGTCGGACCAGCGATTCTGACCTTGCGTTTTTCCTGCCACCTGCGATGTAGGAGTCCTTCTACTTCACGGCTTTCTATAACATTGTCGATGTAATCGTCAGTAATTTTGGCGGGCAGCGGAACCTTTGGTTCCTTGTCGCGGATCTGCTTGATAAACCAGCCGGTGTTGTAAAGGCTCAGATTGACAACCCGCACATCGGTTCTGACACCATCTACCATCTGCAGGTACCAGAGCGGAAATGTGTCATTATCGCCGTTGGTGAAGAGTATCGCATCCTTATCACAGGTTGTTAGCAGATTATAGGAATAGTCCCAGGCAACGTAATTGCCGGCTCTGGAATGGCTCTCGTAGTTCTTTACAAACATATTCAACGGGACTGCAATCAGGCAGACGGCAATAACGGATCCAGCCAGAATAACAGTTCTTTTTGATTTGAGCGATTCGCTTATTATTTCTATAATCGCCAGCGCGCCCAAACCGATCCAGATGGCAAAGGCGAAGAACGATCCGACGTATGAGTAATCCCGTTCACGTGGCTGAGGATCGGGCTGGTTAAGATACAGTATTACTGCCAGACCGGTCATAAAGAAAAGTATCAATACAACGAAGGCGCTTTTTTTGTCGCGATAGAAATGATGAACGACGCCAATAACACCGAGCAGGAAAGGCAGAGTGTAAAGACGGGCTGGTTCGAAGAATTGCCAGCCAAAATAACGGATGTACATCTTGTTGATCTGGTAGGACCAGAACGGTGCCTTACGGTCAAACACAGTCAGAAAGAGGCTTTCGGATCCGTACTGTTCCCGGTTGAGGTAAGACAGCAGGCGGCTCCAGGTTTCAGGATCGTTTTCATCAAGGAATGGATTCTGTCCGGAGCGGATCTTTATTATAAGGTAGGTGGAATAGCCGAGTATAACCAACAATGCCGATAACGAAGCCAGCGCCGGCATGCGCTTATCCCTTCTTACGAATTCAATTGTAACCCAGACAAGCAGGATCAGCAGAATTACCGCTGACCCGTATGAGAAACTGCCGCTTTTGGCGATCAAAGTCGGCAATCCCTGGATGATACCCGGATAGATGATTAAAATCACCCCCGAACCGACAATCCCTGTGATGATGAACTTGCCGAAAGTGAATTCCTCAATTTTCTTGAATGCTACAATATATGTGATGGACATCAGGGCGAGTACATTGAGCAGGTGAATACCGCTGGATAGACCGATCAGGTAGAAGATGAACAACAGGATGCGGTTGCCGGTGGGCGTATCGGATGAATCGAGCCAGCGCAGCGCCAGGTAAAATACCCAAGCGGTGAAGAACATGCTGACAGAGTATACTTCTGCTTCGACAGCATTGAACCAGACACTGTGTGAGAAAGCCAGGGCAAGCGCGCCGACCGCTGCGCTGCCGTAAACCGCAATTCTATCGGAAACAGTTTTCTCCTCACCCCGCCAGATACGCGCAAGTCTTACGACGCACAGATAGAGCAGCATCACCGTCAACGCTGAAACCAGTACGGAGATGAGATTGACCCGGCGACCAATATCTTCAGCGAGGGGGAGCATTGAAAACAGCCTGCCGATCAACAAGTACATCGGCGCGCCCGGAGGGTGAGGTACACCAAGCGTATAGGATGCAGCGATGAACTCACCGCAATCCCAGAAACTGGTCGTCGGTGCAGCAGTGCTGAGGAAAACCACCAGCGCAATGATGAACAGCGCCAGGGCGATAATGCGGTTAGTGGTCAATTTAATGTTGGGGATTCCTTGATTAGTTAGTTCCTGTTAAAAAAGTCAGAATTTCCCGCTGGCAGACGCCCTCGTCTGCCAGTAAAATCAATGCATATCAAGTACTTAT
>CAYYHI010000093.1:0-12324 GCA_964471745.1 uncultured bacterium
AAATAACTGGTATTAAAAAAGTCACGGATTTGTCATTCCCGCGCAGGCGGGAATCTAGTCAAATCACATAATATCAAATGCTTATCTGGATTCCCGCCTGCGCGGGAATGACAGCAACTGACTTACGTCCTTTTACTCAAGTAGGTACTAGTAAATACCGGATACTATTAATAAGTTAAACTGCAAAATCATCACATACAAGTATCTCAACGACCCAATACCTGATCGGCGATCACCAAATGCATTATCTCATTGGTTCCCTCGTAGATAGTCGTTATCTTGGCATCCCTCAGGAACCTTTCGACCGGGTATTCCTTAATGTATCCGTAACCGCCGTGGATTTGAACCGCTTCAAGCCCACACCGAACCGCCAGTTCTGAACAAAAGAGCTTTGCCATAGCGGCTTCCTTGATGAAATTCAGTTTATGATCCTTGCGATTAGCAGCGGAATAGAGCAGCATCCTGGCAGCTTCGATATCGGTAGCCATTTGAGCGATCTTAAACTGTATTGCCTGGAACTTGGCGATCGGTCGACCAAATTGAACCCGTTCTTTGCTATACTTGACCGATTCGTCAAGACAAGCCTGGGCGATCCCCAGCGCCTGGGATGCGACACCGATTCGCCCGCTGTTGAGGGCGTTCATGGCGATCTTAAACCCCATCCCTTCCTCGCCGAGGAGATTTGCAGCGGGGACACGGCAATCCTCGAAAGAGAGAGCGACGGTTTCACAAGATCGAATTCCAAGCTTGCGCTCATGCTTGCCAACAATCAGACCGGGAGTTCCTTTCTCGACCATAATTGCCGATATTCCCTTTGGGCCCTTTTCCGGATCCGTTGAGACGAAGACCAGTAAAAGGTCGCAACTTTCACCGGCGGAAGTAAATATCTTGCTCCCGTTCAGGACATAATAATCGCCGTCGCGAACGGCTCTCGTTTTTATTGATCCGGCATCTGAACCAGCTTCCGGTTCGGTTAAGGCGTAAGCGCCAAGCAGCTTGCCCTCAGCCATAGGTCGTAAGAAACGCTCCTTCTGATCATCGTTCCCAAACAACTCGGTAGGATAGACAGCCAGGGAATTGTGAATGGATATCACGATGGATGCAGAAGCGTCCACTCTTCCCAGTTCCTCAACTGCGATGCAGTAACTTACCATATCCAGTCCGGCTCCGCCTAATTCCTCCGGAACGTTAACACCCATAAATCCGAGTTCGCCAAGTTTCTTAATGGCTTCGGTAGGGAATTCCGCTTTTTCGTCGCGCTCGGCGGCAGTTGGAGCAAGTTCTGCTAATGCAAAATCACGGATGGTATCGCGCACCATCTGTTGTTCTTCAGTATACTGAAAGTTCATGTTATTTCCTGTAAGGCTAACTGTAATCGTAAAAACCCTTACCGCTCTTCCTGCCCAGGTGACCGGCAGCAACCATCTTCTTCAGCAACGGACAGGGACGGTACTTGCTGTCACCCAACTCAGAGTGCAGCACCTCCATGATCGCCAGGCAGACATCGAGACCGATCAGGTCGGCAAGGGCTAATGGACCCATCGGGTGTGCCATTCCCAACTTCATAACGGTATCGATGGCTTCCGTCTCAGCGACGCCTTCCATCAGGCAGTAAACGGCTTCGTTGATCATCGGCATCAGGATACGGTTGGCGACAAATCCCGGATAATCATTGACCGTGACAGGCGTCTTCCCCATCTTCTCTGCCAGATTAGTGACCTGCTCGAGCGTTTCGCCCGATGTAGCCAAACCGCGAACTACCTCCACAAGCTTCATCATCGGCACGGGATTCATGAAGTGCATGCCGATAACAAGTTCTGGTCGTCTGGTCTTAGCGGCAAGTGTCGTGATGGAAATTGAAGATGTATTGCTGGAGATTATCACACCCTCCCTGCAGATCTCGTCCAGTTTCCCGAACAGCTCAAACTTTAACGCTGTATCTTCGGTAGCAGCTTCGACAACGAAGTCCGCCTTGGATGCATCCTCAAGGTTTGTTGTGGTGTGAATCTTAGATAGCAGTTCGTTTTTCTGCTCTTCGGTCAGTTTCTCTTTTTTAATCTGACGATCACAGTTCTTTGTAATTGTCTTGATTGCGCGTTCGAGGAACTCGTCTTTAATATCAATCAATACAACATCATAACCGGTCGAAGCGGCAACGTGAGCAATACCGTTGCCCATTGTACCGGAACCGATAACGGCAATAGTATTAATATCCATATCGGGTAACTCCTCCTTAAGTGGTTTAGATTTTTTCCAGTACTATCGCGACTGCTTCACCGCCGCCGAGGCATATTCCTGCAGCACCCCAATCAACGTTGCGGTCTATCATCGCGTAGATAAGTGTTGTGGTAATCCGTGAGCCTGAGTTGCCGATTGCATGTCCCAGCGCCACGGCACCGCCGTTTACGTTGACCTTTGCCGGATCGATGCCGAGAAGCTGGATATTGACTATCCCGACCACCGAAAAGGCTTCGTTGATTTCGAAGAGACCGACATCGTCGAGGGTTAGCTGGCTTCCATCGGCTTTTTTCGTGTTGGCAACAGCGCGTCTGATCGCTTCATTGGGCGCGGTCGTGAACCACTCCGGTTCCTGGGCGAAGGTTCCATATCCGTGGATTTTTACCAATGGTTTCAAACCGCGTTTTGCAGCAGTTTCGGCAGCCATCAACACCAGTGCGCTTCCACCGTCGTTGATCTTGGAAGCGTTGGCGGCGGTTATGGTACCGTCCTTCTTGAAGGCGGGTCGCAGTGAGGGGATCTTGTCAAACCTGACCTTCTTGGGCTCTTCGTCCTCCGAAACAACAATCGGATCACCCTTACGTTGTGGGATTTCAACGGGGACGATCTCATCCTTAAACTTACCGGTTTCTATGGCAGCTTGTGCCTTCTTGTAGCTTTCAATAGCGAAGTTATCCTGTGCAGCGCGGTCTATTTTATATTCCTCTGCACACACTTCACCGCACATCCCCAAGTGCATGTTGCTATAAGGATCCCACAGACCGTCGAAGATCATGCCGTCGACGAGCTTGCCGTCGCCCATACGATAGCCGGTTCGTGCTTTGAAAAGATAATAAGGCGCACCAGACATCGATTCCATCCCTCCAGCCACCACAATGTCGGAATCACCGAGCATGATTGACTGGGCTCCCAACATTATCGACTTCATTCCCGATCCGCAGACCTTGTGAACGGTCATACACGGTACTTTATACGGCAGTCCTGCGTAAATGGCTGCCTGGCGTGCTCCAGCCTGACCCACACCGCCCTGCAGTACCATGCCCATAATGACTTCGTCGACCTCGTCAGGTTTCAGATCAGCACGCTCGACCGCGGCTTTAATAGCCGTTGCTCCGAGTTTCACGGCTGGAACAGCCGCCAAGGTTCCATTAAATGAACCAACCGGCGTCCTCGCCGCTGAAACAATAACTACGTCACGCATTAAACCTCCTTTTATATTTATATTAATTTTAAAAGACAAGAAAGTAAAAAAGCAAATCTACTGTATAAGTTTTTTTCAACAATTATATCACAAATCTTCTCTGATATCTTTCGGTTTCCCTCAGAATTGGTATGTACACAATCCCAAAAGATTGTAGAGTTTTCATTTTTAAAAATTTCTGAAAGATCCTGAAATACTGCCAGCTCCCCATGTTCCCTGACTTTTCGGGTTGATTTAGTGTAGATTTCCTTAAAACGAGAATAAAACTTTTTATCATCCTCACTCATTTCCTGCATAATTGTTGTCTCATCAGTTGATAAATTTTCCTTGTTGAAAATACAGGGTTGCCAAAACGCACAAAATTGGATATCATAATTATCACATAGCTTTGAGATAAAAATCACATTACTAAAATAAATCACCTCCACCTCTTTCGCAATTCTATTTCTGTCATAAATATCGTACGCTTCATGTTCATCAGTGTTCATTAATTTCGTTCTCAACCAGTTAATAAAAGGCGCTTCAGTAAATAGTGAAATAACATTACTTAACCATTTTCTTATCTCCTGCCTGTCTGATTTCGTGTTTTCAGCATTATTATAGATCTTTCTCAGATTACTCAACCCGATCGGTGAACCTGGTTCTCCATCCAATACTGATGAGAATACATCATTAACTCCATCATAGAAAACAACTAGATCAGGTCTGTACCCATCCCGGAGCAAAATGATGAACTGAATCATCTCCTGAGTACTGCAATACGCTTTCACAGCGAGATTATGGACATTAACATCACTAAACCCCCTATCAGTAAGTGTTCTCGCTAACCAAGAAGGGATAGTTTCATTATCGTTTACGCCTTCACCCCAGACTGTAGACCCTCCGAAAATATAAATTGAAAACGTTTCCGACGTATCGGTATTCGAAAGATCATCCGGTTTCCAACCATTTCTGTACCCGGATTCAGCTATGTTAATCGCATCACTGGAATATGGCTGATGCATCCAGTGAGTATAGGGTTCAAAGCGATAGTTATCCTCTATTCGCACCAGACCAAGTTCAGTCAGTTGCTTATCATTTTCAAACGCAATCTTCCGGTACTTCACCGACCGCAGGAGCACAAAACCAATATTACTCAAAAAAAAGAGCGCTATCACTATCAAGAACACAAAGAACAGGTATCGAAAAGTCTTAGCATTATTTACTTGGATACTCATGACCATTTAATCTGAAGAAACAGAAAAATCATATTGAACAGATTACATCACGAATCGAATGACAAAAAACACATTTCCATTTTCCATCAGCCGCCCTTGTCAGCCATTTTTGTTTTTCATTAAGCAGGATTTCAGCATTCAAATCATGTTTTGTAACAACTTCCAGATTGGCATGTTCAACAACCGAAAACAGATCACCAGAGAAGAACAGCGTATCCTGACCCATTTGAACAATAACCACCTGGTGACCTGGACTATGCCCCGGCGCTAATCCAACAGATAATCCATTAACGATCTCGTCACCACCATCAAGCATAACCAGTCGATCGGTATCTATCAATGGCTCATAATCATCAGAATCATAGCCATCACAATCAGCAGAATCAAGGGATTTTGCGTATTCCAACTCAAGTCGCTGAACATAATATAATGCATTTGTGAAAGTCGGCGCAAGCTTTCCGTCCTCTGAATGGTAAGTCCCGCCACCGGAATGATCATAATGCAGGTGAGTCAGCACGATAATATCAATATCTTCCGGTTTGATCCCAATACCCGCCAGTTCCGTTAAGAGTCGTCTGGGGCGTTGATAGTCAAGTAAACCCAGTTTAGTGTAGTCGCGTTTATCACCAAGTCCGACATCGATCAGAACATTCTTACCTGAAATCCTGAGAAAAAGCTGGTTTACGGCTAATAAGACCCGGTCTTCTCTGGTGCTATAATCTTTATGAAGAGGAAAATCCTCCGCGGATATTTTTATCCAGCCGTCGTTGATTACGTGGTATTCCAAGATCGCTGGAGCCTATTTACCCTTTAACACGTCGCGCGCTATAACCAGCTTCTGGATCTCCGACGTACCTTCGCCGATCTCGCATAACTTTGCATCGCGCCACATCCTCTCGACGGGATAATCGCGCATGTAACCATATCCGCCGTGAATCTGGATGGCTTCTTCGGCAACCCTGGTTCCAATCTCCGAAGCATATAGCTTAGCCATAGCTGCCTCTTTCCCGAAAGGCTTACCGGCATCGTGCAACCTTGCAGCGTTATATACCAAGTGACGCGCGGCTTCGATCCAGGTCGCCATATCAGCCAATTTGAATTGGATCGCCTGGAACTTGCTTATCAGGCGGTTGAACTGGTAACGTTCACCGGCATACTTGACAGCCTCGTCGAAGGCTCCCTGCGCAATGCCGAGCGCCATTGCGGCGATGGATATCCTGCCGCCGTCGAGTATCTCCAAGAAGTATGGAAATCCCCTGCCCTCTTCACCCAACAGGTCTTCAAGGGGTATTCTGCAATCCTCAAAGATAAGTCCCGCTGTATCGGAACCACGTATGCCGAGCTTGTTTTCCTTGCGGTCTCTTGAGAATCCCGGCGTACCGTTAGGCACGATAAACGAACTTATACCGTGAGAGGGTTTCTTTTCTTTATCGGTAACAGCGGTCACTGAATAAACCTCTGAAACTGAGGCGTTGGTGATGAACCGTTTAGTTCCGTTAATTACCCATTCATCACCATCCCTGACCGCTGTGGTCTGGGTTCCGCCGGCATCCGAACCGGCGTTCGGTTCAGTCAACCCGAAAGCACCGAGTATTTCGCCTGAACAGAGCCTCGGCAGCCACTCCTTTTTTTGTTTCTCATTGCCGAAAAGGTAGATCGGATTGACGCCTAATGAAATATGAGCGGCAAGGGTGATACCGTGCGATGCGCAGACACGAGACAGCTCCTCGACGGCAATGGCATAGCAGACGTAGTCCATACCGGCGCCGCCGTACTCTTCAGGGAATACGATCCCCATCAAGCCAAGTTCACCCATCTTATTAACCGTCTCCTCCGGGAAACGGCAGGTCTCATCTATCTCGGCGGCTATTGGTTTGACCTCATTCTGCGCGAAGTCGTGAGTCATATCGCGCAGCATAAGTTGCTCTTCGGTCAGGAACATATCTTTCCTCTTTAATTAAACCGGTAGGTCAGACATTCCTGTCTGACTCGTTATTCACCAGCTTTCTGCCGGATCGTCGTGTGCCCTGATTTGTTCGCAAATCAGGTTTTCAGTATGCAGTTCACAGACAGGAGTGAGATCTTTGAATTATTCAATTATTTGTTCGTTTTGTCATTCCCACGCAGCAGTGTGTCTGAGAATACAAAATTATCCCGGGATTCATCATTCCAACGGAAGTAGGAATCCAGAGAAGTTGCTGATATTACACGCTTTACTGGATTCCATCTTTCGATGGAATGATGAGGTTCGGTGCGTTTTTCACATTCTCAGACACACTGGCAGGTGGGAATCCAGACTCCTATACAACCTTAGGTACATAAGCTATTGTTTTGAAAGTTATTATAATTAAGACGCCTCTGGATTCCAAATCAAGTTTGGAATGACAAATTTGGAATTACCGAATAAATCAAAGAGCTCAGGAGTATCAGCACTACCAACAATGTTATTTCTAAAAATTACTTAACAACCATATCAGACAGCAATTCCACCACGTGCCTAACCCTGATGGGACGTTCGGATTTATCATCCATCACGGATTGTATCCTCAGCAGGCAGCCGGGTGAACCGACCAGAACCTGATCGGCTCCGGATTCAACTACTCGCTCGGCTTTCCTCTCCGCTATCTTTACGGATGTACGGCTATGAAAGAAGGCGTAACTACCTCCGAAACCGCAGCAATGATCGTTGTCCGGCAAATCCCTTATATCGAGCCCTTCGATCTTTTCAAGTATACTCCGCCAGCGGCTTCCCCCACCGACGTGGGTGACGTGACATGAATCGTGCAGCGTAACAATCGCCTCAAGTGGATTGAACTTCAACCTTCCATCGTCAACAGCCTCAGCGATCAACACACTCAATTCGGTCGTTAGTCCAGAGAATTCAACCACTTGTGCTGAGGTTTTCACATCACTCTTGAACAGCTCAAGGTAGTCATGCTTGAACGCGCCGGCGCAGGTGGCATCGGCGGAAGTTACACGATCAACCCCCAGATCACTGAAGATTGCCAGGTTTTCCAATGCAAGGTGTTTGGCAAGATCCCAACAGGCGTTATTAATCGCTGGCGCCCCGCAACAGACCTGCTCCTTCGGGATGATAACCCGCCAGCCTGCAGCGTTAAGCAAATATATCACGGCATCCGCAACCCAGGGTGTCGAAATGTTGACGCTGCAGCCCAGAAGCAATCCGATCGAGCCTATCTCATCGTTGTGAGGCGGATACTCTTCCTTTAACTGCTTGAGGTATGGCGCACCGCGAAAGACCGGGAACCCTAATCGTCCAAGCTTTGCCGCTTGTCGCTGGCTTCGGTCAAATCCAGCCACTCGACCGGCTGATCGCACCTCAAAATCAAAGAGCTTCGGTTTTCCTATCGTCCAGTTCAGCCCCAGCCGCTTCAGCCGATTCGATTTCGACAACCCAGCCATATCCTGCCGGGCGGCTGTCCATAGATGCTGTGTGCGGACATCCGACGGACAGACACTCTGGCAGGCATAACATGTCAGGCATTCGTCAAAGATATCCGCTATAGTGGCGGAAGGTTCTATTTCATTGCCAAGCAGCGCCTTCAGAAGCGCTATCTTACCGCGGGCAGTCAGCCCTTCACTGCCTTTTACCAGGTATGTCGGGCACACCGACTGACAGAGCCCGCAGTTTACGCACTTAGCTAACTCCCCAGTGCGCAGCAAGATTTCAGGAAGTCTCTGCCGCCCCATTCATGGGTACAAGTTCGACCAGTTTCTCTCCGAACCCGACCTGCTGACCCGGTTCGACTAAGATTTTACTAACAACACCATCCGCAGCAGCACGTACTTCATTCTCCATCTTCATCGCTTCCACGATCACTAATGGTTGTCCTCGTTTCACCTCCTGATCTTCATCAACCAGCAGCTTAATCACCGAACCGGGCATCGGCGCAACCACCTCATAATCACCCTCCCCATCGGCAACACCGCCTGTTACATCATCCTGAGTAACATCCTGGAAATTCCAATATCTACCACCGATCTGCAGAAAGATTCCATCCTTGCGACGAACAGCATAACCTCGCATAACCTTGTCATCGTGTTCCATAATAAAACCTGCGTTCGGCAACTCATTTACGATAAGCTCAAAGGACTTTTCTCTAAACTGAATTAAGACCTTCTCTCCATTCCGCTGAACATCTATTTCGTGAACTCCACTTGTATCCTTTAACTTCAGCCTCATCGGACGCTTCCTCCACAAATCTGCCACGCGCCGAATTCCTGCCACGGCTCAGGAATGGATGTATCACCACCCTCGCCGGATACGATCCTGCGCTCGGTGGGCAGCGACGCCAGCGCCAGCGCCAGCGCCAGTTGTTCATCAGAAGCATCCGCAGGTTTCCAGTCCGGCAGGTGTTGCGGGATAAAGCCGGTATGTATATGCCCCTTTATGAATTCCGGATGTTCCAGTACTACTTTAAGGAAATCTATATTGGTGGTTAAACCGAGGATGACCGTGTCGTCGAGCGCCATTCGGGCGCGTCTAATCGCTGACGGGCGATCCGAAGCCGATGCAATCAACTTGGCGATGATCGGGTCGTAATGCACCGAGACCTCATCACCGGTCTCGACGCCGCCATCAAAGCGTATGCCCGGTCCGCCCGGCTCCCGCATAAGATGCACCGGTCCGGCGGCTGGCAGGAAACCAGCCGCAGCGTCCTCGGCGTAGATACGGCACTCTATAGCATGACCGCGCTGTCTTAACTCATCCTGTGACCAGGACAGCTCCTCGCCTGCTGAAACAAGTATCTGCTCCCTGACCAGGTCGACGCCGACTGTTTCCTCAGTAACCGGATGCTCGACCTGGATGCGAGTGTTGACTTCGAGGAAATAGAAGTTGCGATCCTTGTCCAGCAGAAATTCCACCGTACCGGCGTTCCAGTATCCGGCGGCTTCCGCCACCCTGACGGCGGTCTCGCCCATCCGTCCGCGCAGCTCGTCGTCAAGTGCGGGTGACGGCGTCTCCTCGATGATCTTCTGATGGCGACGCTGGATTGAGCATTCGCGCTCGAAGAAATGTATCCGATTCCCGAACGAATCCCCGAATATCTGAAACTCGATATGACGCGGCTCAACGAGATATTTCTCAATGAAGATGGTTGGATCACCGAAAGCCGCCTGGGATTCACGCCGTGCCGCCTCCAGCGAGGCTTTAAGGTCAGCCGGATCCTCGACAACCCGCATCCCCTTGCCTCCACCTCCGGCAGCAGCTTTAACCAGAACCGGGAAACCGATCCGATCCGCCTCCTTTGTAAGCGTCTTGTCGTCGAGCTTCGACCCGGTCTTTATACCGGGGATAATCGGAATACCGGCTTCAGCCATCGTCTGGCGGGATTCGACCTTGTTGCCGAGCAGTTTTATCGACTCCGGCGACGAACCGATGAACACCAGTCCGGCGTCAGCGACCGCCTGCGCGAACTCAGCATTCTCGGCAAGGAAACCGTAACCAGGATGAATCGCCTGGCAGCCGGCTTTGCGTGCAGTTTCAATCAACACCTGCTGGTTGAGATAGCTCTCGGTCGGCGCGGCGGGACCGATCAGGTATGCCTCATCGGCTTCCCTGACGTGCATGGCGGTCTTGTCCGCTTCCGAGTAGACCGCTGCGGCGGTGATGCCTAATTCATGGCAGGCACGGATTATTCTGATGGCAATCTCGCCGCGGTTGGCGATTAGGATTTTTTTGAATGTTTGCAATTTCGTTAAGCGTTTACTACTGCCAATTTTCGTGTTTTCTTTGGCAACGGACGTCCCAGATCCCTGAGTGAATTGAGATGCAACTCCAGCGCTTCACGGGCGTTATGGAAAGCCTCATCCATTGTTTCACCGCCGGTGATTATTTCCGGTATGTCAGGGAAATCAACGTCAAACGTTCCATCATCAAGTTGCTCGATGATGAAAACGTAGTCGAGGTATTCGTTAGTTGTTTTCATCCAATAACCTCAATACTTTACGAACTCGTTTCGGATGGCAATATGCCTTCCTTCCATGTGGTTTTTCAATCGTTATTGTCTTGCCGCCAGGGTGCTGAAATGTGACATGACTGCCTTTCTGTCGGTGCTGAGTATATCCCATGTGTTCGATCAATCTCCGAAGTTCCTCGAAACGGACTGCTTTCGGATTATTGCGAATTTGCTCAATAAGACGCTCAATCCTGGTCATGGTATAGCATCACTACTACCTACTTGATTAAAAAGAACGTAACCAAGTGCTGTCATTCCCGCGCAGGCGGGAATCCAGATAAGCATTTGATATTACGTAAGTTGCCTGGATTCCCGCCTGCGCGGGAATGACAAATCAGCGACCTTTTAAATGCCTGTCTTTTATGCAAGCAGGTATTACGTTACTGCTCTATTCTTCAATTCTATAAAGCGCTATACAGCACTTTCTTCTCGTTTAATATCCGTTTCTTTCTAATCGGATTTATTATTCCTTCCGGTTCAACGAGATCGACATCCCGACCGAACAAAGCCTGCAATTCGTCCCTCAGAGCGTAAAATTCCCACAATCCCCAGTGAGCGTCCTCCGTGAAAGTTACGGTGACATCCACATCACTATCAGGCTTAAAATCATCCCGCAACACCGAACCGAACAGCGCCAGTTCCTTGATTTTCCACTTGCGGCAGATGGTTTGTAATTTGGTTTTGTCAACTTTAGTTAACATAAATCACGTCGCGGTTGGTTATTAGGATTTTGCTTAAAGGGATAAAACAATAATATTACTTCTTCCTCATGAAAATTCTAACTTCCTTGCCAATGTACCTTTCAGGATGCTTATTGATATCTTCAATTTGTTCTGCTTCATATATGAATGATTGTTTTATTTCTGATTGGAATTCAATCGTTTGCCTCCGTAACTCATAAGGATCCTTTTCAATCTTGACTATTGCTTCGTGCATTTTTATTAATACTGTTCTATAGTCTTCATAAAGTTGATGCGTCTGTTTGATTACTTCCTCTTTTGTTCTGGGTTTTTGGGTATTATCACAGCTTGATAATACCATTACAGAAAAAAGGAGTAACAAAAACTTATATGTATAAGCTATTTTTACGAATTTCATCATTTTGAATCTCCTCTTTAAGTTGTTAAGTTATTGTTTTATCTAAGAAACAACTTGTATTCGTTCCTGCCAGGTTTCAAACGAAGTGTAACCTGGTGAATACTTATCTAACTCCTTTTTACAATTTTATTAATTTTGTTAGTGTTTAATTCGTTTCTGAATTTCTTCTTTTTTTTGAGTAAGTTCCTTAACTTTCACTTCATAATTTGGATCATATTTTACAGTACCATCGCAATCTGGATATCTCGAACAACCAAAGAATTTGCCATAAGACCCACTTCTCGTAGTCATTTCTGAATGGCATTTTGGACAATTTGGATAAACTCCTTTGATCTGATGAATTATCTCACTCATTTCTTTAATCGCCGTTCTACTTTCAGATGTATCGAGTATCCCACCAAATTCAGAAGTGTATCCTTGATGTTCCTCCTTTGAAATCCCCTCCTTCTCAAGGATTGTGTATTCCTCCCCTCCCATAGTTTTGGCAAATAGATGAATTTTCATACGGTAATACTCACCATTATGCTTACAAGCTATCACTTCAGTCGTATGTTCATTTTCGAATCCATGAGATTCTTCATGCCATTTA
>CAYYHI010000094.1:0-12293 GCA_964471745.1 uncultured bacterium
TTTTCTGAGGAATGACAATGAGCAAAGTGTGCGGGAGTGACTGCTACGTGGCGGACAGAAATGTCCGCCATCCCCGATCGGTGGAGTCATACTGCCATCGTTTTTGCAGCGATCATCCCCTCCTCAAATGCCTTTATATTAATATCCAGAAATGCCTGCGGGCTTTGCTCTTCCAACGCCTCCTTCAGGGCATCCATCGAAACATCACCGGTTATTTTCATCGCGGCGGTCAACATAACCACGTTCGCCACCCCCCGGCGACCCAACTGCGTTGCCAAATCCGTGGCAGGGATTCCGATCTGTTCCACGCCCTCTATTTCCCTGTGCTTTACCAGGTGATAATCAAAAAACAGTCTACCGCCCGGTTTTACGGTCGGTGCGAACTTGTCATACGCCGACTGCGACATGACAATCACAACATCAGGTTTTATAACCTTAGGATAACCAATCTGTCCTGAAGATAACACAATCCCCGCATGACACGCCGAACCGCGCGCTTCCGAACCGTACGACGCCGATTGACTTGTCTCCAAACCGGCACGCACACCGGCTCGCCCCAACAGCTCACCGGCAAATATCACACCCTGCCCGCCGAAGCCGCAAATAATAACTTCGAGACGCTTGGTCATTTCACATCCCCCATTTTGCCCCCCCTTTTATTCCCCCCCACAGAGCGGGGGGGAGAAGAGTTGTAAGTAATTCCTGCATGGTCGGTTGGAGTTCTCTCCCCCCCGGTTCCCGGGGGGGACTTATGGGGGGGTTGTTTCAAACCAGATTCGGTTCCCGGTGGGGACAAAGGTGGGGCGCTCACATTCCAAACGCCGGTCGGTACTTTATCGCTACACTCATCTATGTGCAACTTGTCGTACTTCTTACGGTCGATATATACACCCTTCATCTGATTACGAAAATCACCGATTGTCGGTGTCCTGTTCAGCTTGCCGAAATGCGTCGGACAAGGACTGATCGCCTCAACAAACGCAAAGCCGTCGAAAGTCAGCGCCTTTGCCAGGGTCTTAATCAACTGCCGCACCTGGAATACGGTATGCCGAGCCACAAACCTGCCACCCGCGCCTCTGACCAGGTTGCACAGGTCGAACGGCGGCTCCTTACCTCCCCAGGGGCTGGTCTGCGTGATACATCCCTCCGGCGTTGTCGGTGCGACCTGACCGCCGGTCATGCCGTAGTTGGCGTTGTTGGCGCAGACGACCGCAATCCGCAGGTTACGCCGAGCCGCGTGTATCAAATGATTGCCGCCGATAGCCGCCAGATCGCCGTCGCCGGAAACCACCACCACGTTCAATTCCGGGTTCGCCAGCTTTGCGCCGGTGGCAAACGCAACCGGTCGACCGTGCGTGGTGTGCAGGGTATCAGCAGCGAAATGAGGCGACGGTATCCACGACGCGCAGCCTATCCCAGAAACGAACAGTGTCTTATCCCAATCCAGACCGGCTTCATCCATGGCTCTGACCATCGAACCCAATAGTATGCCGTGTCCGCAGCCGGTGCAGTACGGCGTCGGAAAGACCTCCAGGCGTAGATGTTGGTAAAGTCTCCGGCTCATCGTTTCACGCCTATCGTCTCTTTGATGCCATCGAGGATTGATTCCGGACGCATCCCCTCACCGTCGACCTGCGGAATCGGGACGACATCTCGGTGCAGCATACGCTCAACCTCCCGGACAACCTGCCCGTAATTCATCTCCGGAACGAATATCTTATCAACGTTTTTCGCTGCCTGTTTCAGTCCGGTTTCAGGGAGGGGCCAGAGCGTAATCGGGCGGAACAAACCGGCTTTCACACCGTTCTGACGCAGTTCACGGATTGCTTCGAGAGCCGCCCTTGCCGAGAAACCGTAGGCAACGATCAGGATTTCGGCGTCATCAATCAGGTATGTTTCGTACCTGGCGATCTTTTCGGCAGCGTTCCTGATCTTACCGACCAATCTGCCTACCAAACGCTGATGAACCGCGGAATCCTGTGTCTTGCGGAATCCCCGGGCGTCATGCGTCGATCCGGTCACCAGCAGTTGCTCCCCCTGCCCGAAAGCCGGCATGGGCGGTACACCGTCTTCGTCATCCGTGTCGAAGGGCGGCATCCCCAGCGCCGTCGGTCTGTGCCAGCGTTCGACCGTCTCACCGACCGTAACCTTTTCCCTTAAGTGACCGATTGATTCGTCCGCCAACACAAAAGCAGGCACGCGGTAGGCTTCCGCAAGGTTGAAGGCATCGATGGTCAGGTCGAATATCTCCTGCACCGACCAGGGTGACAGAGCGATGATCTCATAGTCGCTGTGACTGCCGAAACGCACCTGGAACACATCACCGGAACCCGGACGAGTCGCCTGTCCGGTCGAAGGTCCGGCGCGCTGGATGTCAACCAGGACAAGCGGCGCTTCAGTCATGGCAGCATAGCCGATGCCTTCCATCATCAGGCTTAGTCCCGGACCTGACGTTGTGGTCATCACTCTTGCCCCAGCCCAGGAAGCACCGATCATGGCGCTGATCGAGCCGATCTCATCCTCCATCTGGATGAATACGCCGTTCGTCTCTTTCAACCGGTGAACCATGCGCACCATCAACTCGCTGGAGGGTGTGATAGGATATCCGGCGAAGAAGTTGCAGCCCGCGACGATAGCGCCATCTGCGGAAGCCTCGTCCCCCATCATAAAATAGCTCCCCGCTGTGATGGGGCATTTAACTCTTTCTACAGTCGGTTTCAGATGTAGTCCTCCGATGCCCTTTTTTGTATAAGGGGAAATAAAGGGGAGTTATTAAGGAGTCGTTCTGAATGAAGTGAAGAAGCCAGAGGCTATCTTCACCGGTTCAGAAATTCCCCCAGATCCTCCATAAGCGACTGCAGATCCTCTTCGTGCTCAACCTCGTCCTGCAGTATCTGCAGCACCATATTATAGGTGACCGGATCCCTGTCTCGCGTGAACTTAAGCAAGTCGTTGTACACCGTGATGGCACACTGTTCCCCCTTGATGTTCTGCTCCAGCAGTGGTCTCACGTCGGCATCCTCCGGGGCGTCATACCCACAGTTGGTCATGTCGTACCACTGCTTTGGTTGCAGAATAGGGTTGTCGCCCAACTGGATGATCCGTTCGGCGACCATATCAGCATGTCTGAGTTCATCTGCAGCATGCTCCATCAACTCCGTCATGACTGCATCCTTCATCGGTCCTTTCACCACTTTGGCACCGATCCAGTACTGATAGTAGGCAAGCCACTCATCGGCGTACGCCTTTTTCAGCAATTCGATAACCTTGTCGACGTCGTTGCCGACAATTTCTCTTCCTCTTGTACCCATTTTTCCTCCTTGGATTTAATACCGGACTGGTTGTTTATACTTTTTCGTCCCGCTCGGTCAGTTCCTCGATAGTTATCGCGAGGTCGGGGCAGAGCAACTCGCACAGCATACAGCCCGTACAGTTCTCCGGATCGACGGTAACAACCTGGAAACCGCGCTCGCCGATCTGCTCCGAACGGGCGAATATCCCTTCAATCGGACATACATCGAGGCACAGGTAGCAGCCCTTACACCAGTCCTGGCGAAGTTCAACCTTCCAGCGTTTGGTTGTCTTTTGGGGTTTTGTTTCGATCTCAGCCACGTTCATTTCCCAGAGAACGATTCATGGAACAATCACTGATCGAAGTGTGTTCGGATCGTTGTTGCGCAACAAATCGAATGCATCGTTGATGTGATCGAGGTCGAACCTGCCGGTAACCAACTCCCTGACCTTGATCTTGCCGATGCGCGCCATTTCGATGATGCGCGGGTAATCGACCGGACGGCAGCCGAGCGACCCGATCAATGACTGCTCGAAGAACATCAGCTTGGACACCGGAATCTCAGCGGGGAGATGTGTGTAACCTACCACAACACATGTACCGCCCATGCGGATGGTATTGTAAGCTGCGGTTATCGTCTTCGGATTGCCGATGGCTTCAAACGCCACGTCCACGCCGTCGCCGATCATCTTTCTAATAGCCTTGTCAACCCGTCCCTTCTCAATTTCGTTAGGGTTGATCGTTTCCAGTGCGCCGAGCGTCTTCGCCATTTCGAGCTTCTCAGGCATCATGTCGATTGCGATCACCGAAGCACCGACCGCCGCGGCGACCTGGACGAGATTAATGCCAACGCCGCCGCAGCCGAACACCGCGACCCAATCACCCGGCTTGACCTGACCACGGTTCACTACGGCATGATAGGGCGTCGAGATAGCGTCAGCGATGATAGAACCCTCGATCAGCGGCACATCTTCGGGCATTGCGAGTGCATCCTTGGCGGGTGCAAGCACGTATTCAGCATAAGAGCCATCGACGTGGTTGCCGAACATCTGCATATACTGGCAGATATTCTCGCGACCGATACGACACTGGCGGCAGGTTCCGCACGACAGCACCGCCGGCAACAGAACCCGGTCGCCTTCCTTCCAGTTGGTTACGCCTTCGCCGAGCTCGGCGACCGTACCGGAGGCTTCGTGCCCGAGGATCATAGGCGGTTTCTTGAACGTCGGTACGCCGTGGTCGATGTAGTGCATGTCGGTATGGCATACACCACAGGCTGCGACCTTGACCAGGATCTCACCTGCTCCCGGTCTGGGTGTTGGAACCTCCTCAACCTTTAAGGGCTGATTAGGTCCGTAAAATACTGCTGCTTTCATAAATTACTCCTTTATACTTGGAATTTTTAGTAATTTACCTACGACACAAGAATCATACTTGACAATATGCTCTAATCTTATTATTATAATTATAAACTTCAGGGGGAAAATGGAAATAATCTACTATAAAGAGCTACTGTCTATATTTGAGCGTAGATACTATTCTGAAATTGAGAGAAAAGACAAGATTAACTCCAGCATGAGTATACCAATAGCTATTCTTGCTCCTATTGTTGGTTTTTACGGCTATAATATTAGTAACGTAAAAATAATATTTTGCACAATAGGATCAATTGTAAGTTCATTGTTATTCATCTTTTTGTCGTTGTTTCTCATTCTAAGTATAATTATGGTTTTCAAAACTCTAGTTGGTTATGAATATGGTTATTTACCATATCTCTTAAAAGCATGGGAACATCTAAACGATCTTGATCAATATTATAAACAAGATTATTTCAAATTAGTGGGTAAGGATACAGATGAATTATTCAAGGCTGATTTCTATGATTTTATACTGTCTGCCTATATTAAATATACTGATATGAACATCCGGAGTAATATCAGTAAATTGAGATTTCGTTATTTGGCTCATGTATCTATTTTCATTAGTTTTATCCTCACTGTATTTATCATTTTTAACACAATACAAATGTAGTTTTTCTGAAGAGAGTTCCATGATTGAAAATAAAAAAATAAGAACTGGAGAACCGGCAATGCCGCAGCAACCCAAGCCAGAACAACCACCAAGACCAGAACCACCAACAAGGCCAAAACCTCCCTCTGGAATAATAGTGACTGAAGGAATTCTTGGCCCTAATGAGCAGAAAGGGGAAAAGGGCTAGCCTCAATTTCCCAATAATCTGATCGGTTTATGCTGACGCACGGGTGCGTGAGACAACAGACGCTAACACAGAATATAGGTATAAGCATTATCATAATGTTATAGACATTCCTGAGTTCTTTGATTTATTGGGAAATTCCAGGTTTGTCATTCCAAACTTGATTTGGAATCCAGAGGCATCCTATTTATAATAACTTTCAAAACAATAGCTTATGTACCTAAGGTTGTATAGGAGTCTGGATTCCCACCTGCGTGGGAATGACAAAATGAGCAAATAATTGGATAATTCAAAGAACTCAGGAATGTCTGTCCCACTGGTTTTATTATACATTGGTTATACAATGGTTATCCAACCCGCAAAAATAGAGACACAAATAAGAATATCCTGTCAATCCTGTACATCCTGTTAAACCATCTTCCGTACGTACAACACCATCATCGGCGTCGGTGAATCCTTAAAGCATTTCGTGCATCCTTCGCTTCTCTCCGGATCAAACGGTTCGATTCTGGTCTCGAAACCGATCTCCTGAAACAGCTCCACCTGCTCGGACAAGCGCGGCTCATCACCGATGTACTTCGCTTCCCAACCTTCTATCTCAGGTGCAACAGGCGCTCTATCAGGTGCAGACTTAGTGCTCATGCCTGGGCATCGGTTCAAGCTTCTTGTCGAGCGCGACCATCTTAGCCTGCTTGAAGCCCTGCGACTTGAAGAAATCAACGATATCGGGATAATCCTCGGAAATCAGCGTTGTCATCAGCTCGATCCCCGCCTTGGCTGCCAGCGCGCAGTATTCCTCAAGCAGGATCGCGCCCACACCCATCCTCTTATAATCAGGATCAATACCGATTGTATCCACCGATGCAACAGTCTCCGGAATTCCATATTCACCGGTATTCGCTTCCCCCATGATGTATCCGATAACCTTGTCGCCATCAGTAGCTGCTAATGAAATCAACAACTGGTGATCCTCGCCGAAGATGCGTGCGAACTTGCGTTTGAAATAGCTGTTGCGTGGGAAACCGGTGGACAAGCTGTCGATTCTGATGATTTCATCAAGATCTGTCTTCCTGAGATTGCGTATGATAATCTTTGACTTTCTCGTAATTACTGTCATCTTTTTCCCCAATATGTGTTTGTTTAAAATTTCTCAATTACCCCCCCTTTAATCCCCCCCGCAATAGCAGGGGGGAGTGTATAAAGTATCTCTCCCTCTAATCTCCCTCTGTAATAGCAGGGGGGAGTGTATAAAGTATCTCTCCCTCTAATCTCCCTCTGTAATAGCAGGGGGAGTGTATAAAGTATCCCTTCCTCTAATCTCCCTCTGTAATAGCAGGGGGGGATAATTACTAAAACAGATCATCCATATCGTCGGCGCCGGGTATTTCACCATGCTCCTGTAGATGTTGCTGCAATAGTTCGCTCTCGCGCTTTGTGTACATCGGATCCAACTCCCAGCGGCAGACATCGGCTTCGAAACCGTCCTCTACCAACTCCCTAACTGCACTCTTAATATCCGAAGATCCCACTATCTTCAACGTCTTGCGAGCACCGTCTGCGAGTATGATAACCCCCTCCGAAGCCGGTATCTCTTCGACAAGTTCAGCGTTGAATCTGCGCCACGGATCGGGTGGCAGCGGCGATTTAATTAATAATGCACGCAGATGACAACGCAGACAGCGGAAAGCTTCCTCCCGCGCAGCGTCCGGTTCAAGCGTGGCTTCGAAGATGTCCATCGACTTCACCCGCTCAAACGGATCGACACGGCGAGGTACCGCCCTGGAACGACTGGCGAAATCCAGTTCACGCCCCAACTGTTTATCATAGGTCCTTTCAGCCTTCGAGGTTTCCTTATGACCCGATCCACTTAGGTAGGCGTCAACATCGACTGCAACGCGTTTGCTATAAGCCATCGCAGCTACAATGGATGACGGTCCGGTGGCTGCATCACCGGCAACGAACAAGCCCGGTTCAGCGCCGAGATAGGGTTTGACCTGATCCGTCGCACGCTGACCGATCGCGGTGATGACGTTGGAAACGGGGAGATATTCCGTAATGCTTTCGTTGTACTCAGGATTGAACCGCCCCTGGTTGTCGAAAACTCTGGTGCATTGTTTCAATCTGATCCGAGTAACATACCCGTTCCCGCTCTCAAAGCTTGATACGCCCCACCGATGCATCATCTGAATACCCTCCTCGAGTGCGACTTCGAGCTCATCCTTCGCCGCCGGCAGCTCTTCGGGCGACTCGAGACTGACCATGGTGATATTTTCAGCTCCAAGCCGCCGCGCAGTCATGGCAGCATCGACCGCCACGCTGCCGCCGCCGATGACAACCACAGGATCGTCCATATTTTCAGCTTCACCCAATGCAGCTTGTTTCAGAAGACCGAGACCCGAGATCACGCCTTGTAGATTCTCACCCTGAATCCCAAGCGATAGCGGTTCAGCCAATCCTACGGCGACTATTACAGCATCGAATCCTTCGGCGTGTAGATCATCAAGATCGAAATCCTTACCCAGGCTGACGCCGAGCCGTGTCTCCAATCCCAAATCAAACAGGTATTTCAGGTCGCGATCAATCACTTCGTTTGGCAGGCGGAAGCTGGGGATGGTCTGCCGGAGCATACCGCCCAATTCCTCATCACTGTCGAATACAGTTACCGAATGACCCCAGCGCAGCAGTTCCGCCGCTGCCGCCAAGCCCGCCGGTCCGCCGCCGATTACCGCGACGTGTTTGCCGGTAGAGGGTAGTTTGCTGACTCGGGCAGGTTCATCTCCAACCGTATCGCTGACGTACCTCTTAATTTTACATATCGCAACCGCCTGGTTAATTTCACTGCGCCGGCAGACATCTTCGCACGGATGGAAACAGGCATAGCCCAACACACCGGGGAGCACCGCCTGCTCGCGTATCAGTTCAAGCGCTTCCTGTTCAAGCCCTCGCGAAACGAGATCGAGATAGCCGGGGATGTCAACATCCAACGGGCAGACTGCAACACAGGGAGCTTCACCGTCGACAAGCGGTTCCATGCCGGGATGATCCCGTAGTGCGCCAGTCGGACAGACCTCCACACAGGCGCCGCAGAAGCGGCATTGAGCGCTTGCCAATGTGGAGCCCTCAATTATGCCGACATGAACCCTGCCATCAGAATAGACTGCGCCCAATACATCGACCTCGCGCACATCACGGCAGATTCTCACGCAGCGCAGACAATTTATACAAATCTCGTAGTCGCGGATGAACAGCGGTTCGTCTTTGATGACAGGAATCCTGCCCGGTTTATAAGCCGGAGTATCGGGCGGGATTCCGATATAGTCGGCTACTTTGCCAATTTCGCAACGACCGAGTAACTCACAGCAGCGTTCTTCTTCGGGAACGTTCATGCTGCAGTCGGTGCGGCTGCATCCTTCACGCTGGGCGCAGGTCAGGCAGGCGTGAGGATGGTTCGCCAGTATCTTTTTTAACGATTCCCGACGTGCGGCGACCAGGTCATCACCGGTAGTGCGAACCTGCATACCGTTTGCGACGCGAGTTGTGCAAGCTTGTTGTGGCGCGCCTCCGTCGATGGAAACAAGACAGAGGTTGCAATGGGGAAAGTCGTTCTCCGTGCCCCCCCCCGGAATTAACCCCCCCCCGGGCGGGGGGGGGGTTTCGGCCCATATTCCCCCCCGCGGAGCGGGGGGGGGGCAGGTTCATTTGCTCCCCCTGCTATTGCAGGGGGGGGTAGGGGGGGGTTACCTTCATGTTCAATCTTTTTATCCCCCTGCCACACCGCTTCCGACCAGTTGAACGGCTTGAACTGGTTCAGTTCCGGATGGTTGCACAGCCCGGGAACATAAATACCGTTCTTTAACGCAGCTTCAAGAACCGACAGGACATCCGAAACGGTGAACTCACCGCCATCAATGGTGATTTTTACAGTATTCAAGGTATCACCATGAGTGATTTATCGCACCGGGTGTGCACGCTTCGATGCATGGCAGTGGTGGTCGGTCTGACACCGGCTTACATTCGGCGCACATATACTTGATCTGTTTGCGGAATTCCACCTTAATCATCGCAACTTCATCGTCATAGTCGTCGGTCTCAATAGCGAACATGCCTTTGGGACAAGCTTCGACGCAGTTGTGATGCCCGCACTGAGTGCATTTATCGGTGTCGATGGTGATGTAGTATTCACCCGACCCGTCCATGTAGCCGTAATTGGCGATCATACTAGTCTCCTTGAAATTAGGTAGCAAGAAAGCAAGGAAGCAAGGGAGCAAGTATTATTTGGATTTTGATATAATAATGCTTACTAAACGCTGAATCATAGAGCTTAATTCAGTTGTTTCCCCTAATCCAGCGATAAATTACAGTAGTCATTCCGAACTACCAGTAGTCATTCTGAACGAAGTGAAGAATCTGAAGCTGGATATACATTTTAAGGTCAATTATGAGATTCTTCACTTCGTTCAGAATGACATCGACAGAGTTCAGAATGACATCGACAGAGTTCAGAATGACATCGACAGAGAATCGTAATTATTTAAATTCAAAATGCTTATTATATTATCACTGGATTAGGATTTTTTACTTTCTCCCTTGCTCCCTTTCTCCCCTGCTTCCTTTCTATTTACTTCCCTGCCTGCTGCTTCTCGTAAAGCGCCTTGGCAAACAGCGCCGCTCCGATGGCTCCTGCAATCTGGGTGTCGAAGTCGGATTTCAGACCCGTCATCCCGAGCTCCTTCTCCAGCCGACGTACTACACCGATGTTTTTGGCGATACCTCCGGTAATCGCAAACTCCTTTTCAACACCGAGCCGCTCCAGCAGAGTCACGACCCTGTGAGCCATAGCGTTGCAGTATGCCGCCAGAACCAGGTTCTTGGGCCAACCCTGCCTCAAGAGCCCTGCCGCTTCAGACTTGGCAAACACGACACATGTTGATGAAACCGGTTCCGGTTCCTCTTCAATATCGAACGACAGGTCACCGACATCCTCAATCGATACCGACAACAGGTCAGCGAAGACCTCCATACCTCTGCCGGTTCCGGCAGCGCATTTGTCGTTCATCAGGAAGTTGGTCACCTTGCCGCGATGGTCGCAGCGGATCGCCTTGCAATCCTGACCACCCATATCAAGTATCGTTCGAGCCGATGGTCCGTACATGAAGTTTGCGCCCCGTGCGTGGCAGGCTATCTCGGTTATGGCGCGGTGTGCGAATGGAACGTTGACCCGTCCGTAACCGGTACCGACCACGTAGTTCAGGTCTTCTATCTTCAGCCCGGTTTCTTCGAGCGCCCAGTTCATTGCATCGAGCGCGCTGTTCGGCGAATCCGATCCGGTGCGCATGTTCGAATATGCGTACAGTTTGCCGTCCACCATCACCACCGACTGCGACGAAACCGATCCCACATCGCAGCCGCCGGTGATAACCTGCCCGGTTTTCGGATCGATATTCTCGTCGTGCCAGTTGTATTCCTTCCAGCGCCAGAATTCCACCGTCATATTTATCCTCCTGGGAATTATCTTTAGTTTGGTGTAGGATACAGTTATCCTTCCGCCTCAATCTTCTCCCTGCCCACGAGCTTATCGTACGCCATCCAGGCAGCTCCCTCCGCCGGAACGAAATCCGGATGGTCGGGAATGACCAAATCCATTTCCAGCGCCCGTTTCATCGAAGCGATGAAGCCTACATTGTAAGCCATGCCGCCGATAATCATCACTTCCTTCTCGACCGATACCCGCCGCGCCATTGAGACGATTCGGCTGGCGATGGCGTCGTGGACGGCGCGAGCGATGTCGCGCTTGGGCGTGCGGGCGTGCAACAGCGAAACAACCTCGCTCTCAGCGAATACCGCGCATTGCGCATTCATCGGTACAGCCTTGTCGGACTGCAGCGCGAGCTTGCCGAATTCCTCTATATCCATCTCCAACGCTCTTGCCATGGATTCGGTGAAGGTTCCCGACCCTGCAGCGCACTTCTCGTTGATGGCAAAATCCTTTACACGCCCGTCGGGAGTTATCAGGATCGCTCGACCCTCCTCGGCGCCGACGTCAATCACGGTGCGTGTTTCAGGCAGCCTGGCTACGGCGCCCCGAGCCGCCGCGCCTACCTCGGTCAACACATCATTCTTAAATGGTGCGATTCCTCGTCCGACACCTGTTGCCACTATGTATTCGATTTCGTCATGTTGAAGCCCCGCCTGATTCAGCGCCTCCTTCAAAGCATCGCTGGCTGAGACTTCCTGTTCAAATCCTGAGTACACTTTGACCCGGGCTAACACCTCCCCATCGTTCAAAATGACGACCTTGATAAACTTGGCACCCAGGTCCAATCCGGCTGTAATCATATGGTTTCCTCCAGAATTTCTTTATGTTAAATGTTAATTTCAAGCTGCAAATCGCAGGATTTCCACCTCGACCCCTTTTTGCACAGCATCCTCAGCCATATCAAGGATTCGTTCAGTAATGCTGTCAGATAAATAATACTCACCACAGTTCTCACATACATCAGCAGGAACATCTTTGATAATGACAGTTGTATCAACTCGCTGAAGTGTAACTGTTACCTTGCCTGGTTTTGTCTCTCCCTGTTTGCATAATAAGCAATTCATTTTTTCCTCCTACTTTTAAAATTTCTTTTCCAATTGACAGGATCAGGATCATACACCGTTATTACATAGCATGTTTCTGTTAGAAAATTCATGGCTATCACTATATGAAGTGGGCGTTCTTCAACATATCCAAGTATTATTACGGGGTGCAGATTATAGTGAACACAATGTAGATTCACCTTGTAG
>CAYYHI010000095.1:0-12264 GCA_964471745.1 uncultured bacterium
AAGTCTGGTTGAAAATCTAAAGCCTGAAAGTGATTTTTTCAGTGTCGACTAATTAATACTCGTACCCACTTGCGTAATAAGACGTAAGAATAGCTATTGTCATTCCCGCGCAGGCGGGAATCCAGACAACTTGCGTAATATCAAATACTTATCTGGATTCCCGCCTGCGCGGGAATGACAAAATCGCAACTTTTTTTAATACCGGTAATTTATGCAAGTGGATATTCGTATAGACAGCAATCAAATCGGCATTTCAGTGAAGTTATATCCTCGCGTAAGTGGTTATTAAAATCGAAGTACGAAACAAATCCAAAATTTCCTTCGACGGTTTGTTCACTAAACTGGACTTAACAATAAGTCATGCTGAACGAAGTGAAACATCTCTTAAAAAAGTGTTGCAATTTTGAAATAATCACCTTGTTTTATAAAGTGAAAGACACATTATAATTGATCATTTTTTGTTACGCATTCGACGGTTCAGTGGATCATGTTTTTGGAGGTGTATTATGTTGTGTTCAAGGTTTGTGTTGTGGGTTTCCCTTCTCTCAGTCCTTTCCCTTGCCGGGCTGTCCCACGCCCGGATCATCAACATCCCCGACGACGAAGAGACCATCCAGGCAGGCATCGACCAAGCTGAAGACGGAGATACGGTTCTCGTCCAGCCGGGCAGGTATATCGAAAATATCAACTTCGAGGGTAAGGTAATCACCGTCGCGAGTCTGATACTGATGACGGGGGATGAGGCGTACATTGATTCGACTGTAATTGACGGAGACGAGAATGGAACTGTCGTTACTTTTGCAAATGAAGAGGAAGAAGATACAATTTTATCTGGATTTACAGTTAGGAATGGAGCAGCTGTTCGAGGTGCAGGTATCGTTTGTATGACTGGTACCAGTCCTATACTCGATCATTTGATTGTCCGAGATAATTCAGGTAACAGTTGTGTTGGAATTTGGTGTACAGGCTCATCACCGATAATACGATTTGTCGTAGTTTCTTACAACTCGGGCGTTAATGCAAGCGGTATTGCCATAGGTGAAAATGCTTCGCCTCTAATAGAGAACACAACAGTGTGTTTCAATACTAATGAGGAAGATGACGGTGTTTTGCACATCAATGACAGTCATCCTGTCATTAGCAATTCCATTTTCTGGGGTAATGAACCTTATAACATATCCTTCTACTGGGGTGATTGCAGCGTAACACTATCCTATACTGATTTAGAAGGAGGCAGAGATGGAATAGGGGGACGCGTCGAAGGCGAAATCAATTGGGGTGAAGGCAACATCGACGAAGATCCGCTTTTCGCCGATCCGGACAATGGTAATTTCCATTTGACTGAAAATAGCCCTTGCATTGATACCGGCGACCCCGACTCACCTGAAGATCCCGATGGTACGCGCGCTGATATGGGGGCGTTTTATTTTCATCAGGAAGAGGATCATGTTCTTAATGTCCCTGAAGAATACGAAACCATCCAAGCCGCCATCGACGCCGCGGAGGACGAGGATACGGTGCTTGTTGCTGATGGTACTTACACTGGAGAAGGAAACCGGAATATTTCTTTCCTCGGTAAAGCAATCAGGATTATGAGCGAGAATGGTCCGGAAGACTGTATTATTGACTGTGAACGCCAAGGAAGAGGTTTCATTTTTAACAGAGGAGAAGATTTTAATTCGGTTCTATCAGGATTCACAATCCTACGAGGAAGAACTGATGGTAATGAAGGCGGAGGAGGGATTTTTATAGAGGATCGGCACCATCCACAGATCTTCAACTGTGTATTTGACAGTTGTGAATCTGAAACAGGTGGTGGTGGGATCACTGTCGGCAATGAAGAGGAAAATGACGAAATTGTCACATACATTAGTGATTGTATTTTCAGAAATTGCCGAGCTGTCCAACGGTCTGCTATATGGATTTATGCTGAACGTGTAATAGTTCAAAACTGTCTATTTGAGAACAACATCGGCACAGGTGAGAATTCCCATGGTGGGGCTTGTGGCAATAATCATAGTGCACCGGCAGGTGAATGGCGAAATTGTGTATTTATGGGTAATATTTCGAATGGTTGGGGTGGTGCGTTGGAAGTTAGTCATAATTACTCTGCTTATAATTGTGTATTTTCTGACAATCATGCTACAAGAGGTGGTGGTGCAGTTGAGGCACAGAATCCAGTAGGTCATCTTGTGAATTGCACACTATTTAACAACACCACAGATAGAAATGACCAAGTTCCGCAAAATGATTGGCATCTGACAGTCAGTAATTGTATAATTTGGGGAAATCCAGCAAGTGATCAAATAACAGGAAGCCACTTCACAGTATCTTTCACTGATGCACAAGACGGTTGGGAAGGTGAAGGCAACATCGACGCCGATCCGCTGTTCGTTGACCCTGATGATGGAGACTTCCACCTAACCGCCGATTCTCCCTGCATCGACGCCGGTAATCCAGAGAGTCCATTAGACCCCGATAGCACAAGAGCAGATATGGGAGCATATTACTACCATCATGAAGTCGGCATCACGCCCGATTTAATCCTTCATCCCTCAGCCTTCATTCTTTACCCAGCCTACCCCAACCCCTTCAATTCAACCGCGACAATCCGTTACGAACTGCCCAGCCCGTCTCATGTCGCGCTTTCGGTTTATGACCTGGTAGGGCGGTTGTTGGAGACGCTGATTGATGAAAGAGTTGATGCCGGGCGGTATGCTGAGTCGTGGTATGCTGGGGCTTTGCCGTCTGGATTATATTTCGTCCGGTTTGAAGCCGGTGATAGGGCGCAGATGCAGAAGGTAGTTTTGATTCGATGATGAGTTTCGGGGAGCTTAGACACTATTGAGTTCTTTGATTTATTCAGAAATTCCAGGTTTGTCATTCCAAACTTGATTTGGAATCCAGAGGCGTCTTACTTATAATAACTTTCAAAATAATAGCTTATGTATCTAAGGTTATATAGGAGTCTGGATTCCCACCTGCGTGGGAATGACAAAACTAACTAATAATTGAATAATTCAAAGAACTCACTCTTGTCTGAGCAAACACCTTTTCGGACAGACAGGAGTGTCCGTCCTCCCCGGTGTTCACCTTCCCTGGTTTTCGCCCTCCCCGCTTACACTTCTTTCTCCCACACCATATCCGGCAATCCCACACTTTTATTCATATAACGCGCCATGACGAACAGCATGTCGGACAGGCGGTTCAGGTATTTCAATGTCTCTGTACTGACGGTTTCGTCATGTGAGAGAGCGACAACTACACGCTCGGCTCGCCGGCATATAGCACGCGTCACATGCAGTGCCACCGCCGGAGGACAGCCGCCTGGAATGATTAACTCCTTCAATGGCGTCAACTCCGCCTCCATCTCGTCGATGGCTTCCTCCATGAATCGCTCTGCATCCTCCGGAAGACGAGTAATGCTGTTTTCATCCTTCACCGCTTCAGTAGATGTTGCCAGTTCCGCACCAATCTGAAAAAGGTCGTTCTGAACCCGGTGCAGCAGCTTGTCCGGCTTATCAGGAAGTCCGTGGGCTCTGATCCAGCCGATGTGGCAGTTAAGTTCGTCGATCGTTCCGTATGCGGTTACCCGCCGGGAATCCTTGTCAACCCTGCCACCGCGAAACAGGCTGGTCTGACCTGTATCACCGGTTTTCGTGTATATCTTCATGACGCCGTCCACTTTAATTGTTTACAAGAGAGAAATTAGTTAGTATAATATACCATACCTTACAACGTTAATATACAAAATAAGGAGTTAAAGTGAACCGTATTTCAACATTAGTTTTATGCTGTGGGCTGTTGTGGCTCACTTCATGCAAAGCTACCCAGGAAGAAACAGGTCAGGAAACAAAGACCGGTAAAAACGAGGCATCCGAAATGAAAAAGAGTGAAGAAACCCAGACGGAACAGTCTGAAAAATCATTGGAATCGATTAAAAAGCTGACTCCACCCACCCTTGATGACGTTGGCAATCCCGATGAACTGGCAGTTATATCAACCGTGCACGGGGACATCGTGGTCAAGTTCTACCCTGACGTTGCGCCTATGCACGTCGCCAACTTCAAGAAGCTCGCTCGCGCCGGTTTCTATGACGGGACGAAGTTCCATCGCGTCATCCCGGACTTCGTGATACAGGGCGGCGATCCCAACTCCCTGGACGACGACCCATACAACGACGGCACCGGCGGTCCGGGATGGACTATCAAAGCAGAGTTCAACGAGTATAAGCACGCCAAGGGTATATTGTCGATGGCACGCAGCCGGGATCCCAATTCCGCCGGAAGCCAGTTCTTCATCTGCCTAAGCCGCGAAAAGACCAGGAACCTGGATAATCAGTATACTGTCTTCGGTGAGACTGTCAAGGGAATTGAAGTCGTTGAGAAGATCGGCTCGATTGCTCGTGATCCACGCAAAAATGCCAAAGATCCAGCCGTGGAGATGAAGTCGGTCAAGATCGTGAAGCCGTCTGAGGTGGGGCTTTAACATTTTCCAAAGCCCAAACAGTCTCTCCGAAACGCCTAACAACCGGTGTCAACCCACCGTGGTTGACATCGTAGTATATTGAATACTTCCTGTTTAGCTGTCAACCGCGGTGGGCTGACAGCGGAATTTCACTCAGCAGAACTTAGGGATATACCTGCCAGGTTACTACGCTACGCTTGAAACCTGGCAGGAACACCGAACCGGCATATTATGTATTCTCTGGCAGACTTCAGAGCCCAAAGCCTAATGCTCAATTATAATCTACGTTGGGGGATGGTTATTATCATCCTTCACTTCTCAATCTCACTCTGCTCTGCCGTCATATCTGGCGGTGAAGATAACGTCTTGATTTCGCCAGTCCCGACAGGGCGTTACTGGGTATTCCTGGAACGGGAGCAGATGTCGCTGGTGGAGCTTGATCGTGCCCTCGATGAAGCCGCACGAGGTCTGACCACCCGTTCGCTGGAACGCCGCCGCAAGGTTATCGACCGCGAACCACCCGTCAGAGTGTGCGACCTGCCGGTTAGTCAGGCGCAGATCGAAACCGTTGAAGCTGCCGGATGCTGTATCGTCAGGCAGTTTCGTTACCTGAACGCAGTCACGGTAACCGGCTCGGCAGCGGCTTTATGTGCAGTTAAGAGGCTTCATTTCGTGAAAGAAGTCCGTCCGGTGTTGGCTTACGCCAGGTTGAACGATCCGGATTACGAGAGCGAAATTTATCGAAGCACGAAATCCGGTTCAGAGGGTAAATTAATCTCCGATCAGGAAGAGCTTTACGGCAGATCGTGGGCGCAGTCATTGATGGTGAACCTGCCGGCGGTACACGAGAGAGGTTACCGCGGGCGCGGTGTGTTGATCGGCGTGCAGGACACGGGCTTCGACAACCTGGATCATATCTGCTTCGATGAATTGGATATCATGGCGGCTTACGACTTCGTGAACGACGACGATGACGTATCGGATCATGGCGACGTCGGCAGTGGCGCGCACGGCACAAGGACGCTGTCGGTTATCGCCGGACTGGATTCCGGATGGTTCATAGGCGCCGCACCGGAAGCTCGCTTCGTATTAACCAAAACGGAGAACAGCGAATCGGAAACGCCGGTCGAGGAGGACTACTGGGTGGCAGGCATATGGTTCCACGATTCGCTGGGTGTGGACGTGCTGTCGTCATCGGTTTCGTATCGTCTCTGGTATGATTGGGAGGATATGGACGGGAGGACGGCGGTGGTATCACAGGCAGCCGAAATTGCTGTCGAGGCGGGTATGGTAATCGTCAATTCGACGGGCAACACCGGGCGGTCGGATTATCCGGATGACAAGATCGGCGCGCCGGCTGACGCACGGGGTGTTATCAGCGTCGGAGGTGTGGATCGGGACGGCGATTACTGGCGTGTTGCTTCCATAGGTCCAACTTACGACGGCAGGATCAAGCCGGACGCAGCGGCGCAGTCCCAGGGTGTTTACGGCGCTTTTAACCTGAGTGATACGGACTACCTGGCTTACAACGGCACGTCGTTTGCCTGTCCGATTGTGGCGGGGATTGCGGCGTTGATGCTGCAGGCTCACCGGTGGTTGACGCCGGCGGAGGTGATGGATATCCTGCACGGGGCATCGAGCCGTGGCGACGATCCGGACACGCTGATCGGCTGGGGCATACCTGACGCCCTGGCTGCGGTCGAGGAAGCCGAATCGCGAGAAATTGCCGCTGAAACACCCCTACCGTTTGATTTTACTTTCAACGCTTACCCAAACCCATTCAACGGTCGGCTGAACCTGGAACTCGGGAACGGTTTGAAACCCCGGTCGGTGCAGATTTTCGACATCACCGGCAGGCGGCTCGATCTGCAGTCTGTACCGGTCAAGTCAGGCGTGATGACGGTTGATTTTTCAGGATACGCTGCGGGTGTGTATGTGATTAAGATCAGGAGTAAGGCAAGTGAAAAGGTTCGAATGGTGGTTCTCGAGAAATAAAGTAAAGAAGCGTCCGCGGGGAGGACCTACTCTCCCCCTTACAGCGTAAGGGGAGATGGAAAGGGGGGGGGTACCGTATATGGTGTAGGTGAAAGAATCGTAAGTTGGGAGGACGGACACTGGGGAGGACGGACACTCCTGTCTGTCCGAAAAGGTGTTTGCTCAGACAAGAGTGTCCGAGCTCCCCGAAATCATCACCGAATCAAAACCACCTTCTGCATCTGCATCCTGTCACCGGCTTCAAACCGGACGAAATACAATCCTGAAGATAAAATCCCGGCTTGCCACGTCTCAGCGTACCTCCCTGCATCAACTCTATCATCGACGAGCCTTTCCACCAGCCGCCCAACCAAATCATAAACCGAAAGCGAGACTTGAGACGGTTGGGGAACCTCGTAATGGATTGTCGTCCTTGAATTGAAGGGATTTGGGTAGACGCCGGAGATGCAGAATTCAAGCGGCTGGTTGTCCTCACCATCGATGCTTAAAGCAGTGCCAATGAGTGGGATTTCGACTATCTCCTCGTCCGGATCATCGGACTCAATGCGCAGGACGGCGCGGTATTCTGCCTGCTCTTCAGGTGAGAACGAAATCCAGGTTAAGTGATCTGATTCCGGTTCGATCTCGACCTCACTGCCGCCGGTGACAATGGTAAAGGGAGCTTCTTCGGGTTCGATTGTCTGCGCCGAGATCTGCAGAGGAGTCAAGCCAACGTTCTGAATTAATATGCTGAGTGTGTCTACTGTACCGGTCTGGACGCCGATGAATTCAAGCGTGTCTGGATCGACGTCTATATCTCTCTGATGGAAGTAGAATGCGCCCATATCAGCTCGCGTGCCATCTGGATCAAGGTCGGATTCAGGATCGCCGGTGTCGATGCAGGGAGAATTTTCCGTCAGTTGAAAGTTAAATTCGTCAGAATCAACAAATAATGGATCTTCAGAAATATCGCTATCATCCCAGATTACATGACCATTCTCAGCGATTCTAATACTGTCCAAGCCATGTTCGATATCGCAATTTATAAGAGTTAAAGTATCATAGGTTATTATCTGCCTGTTTATATTACCCCACAGGATACAATTGATAAGAACTGGTTGCCCGCCATGAACGTTTAATCCATAGCATCCATTATATTCGGTTCCATTAAATGCAACTATACAGTTTACCAATATGGGACTGCTGTTATCATAGCATTTGATTCCTCCCCCACACCAGCATCCCGAGCTGTTATCAAATATTGTTGCATAGCTTATAACAGGATTGGATTCTCCATGACAGAATATTCCGCATACATGAGCACCTCTGGTTCCTCTTACGACAACGTATTCAATTGATGGTGAAGAATTGCCTATGTCGATTGCACCAAGCCAGTCAGGGTATCGATTAGGATCGCTATGAATGGTAAATCCAGTAAATCTCGAATTCGCGCCCTCTCTGTGATTAAACATAACAGCGATTATTTGATCCTTAATCACAGTTGAATCAACATAGATACGATTCCGGGTAGTCAAATAAAGACTCCCGACCGTGATAGCTTTGCCATCGAAATTGATGGATTCACGATATTCATCGGGGTTAACGAGGACAGTATCCCCCTCTTCAGCAGCGTCGATGCCTGCCTGGATGGTCTCTTCGTCGTCGGGGATGATGATAACGCGGGCGTGGGACAGCCCGGTAAAGGACAGAACTAAGAGAAGGGAAACCCATAAAACAAACCTTGAACCCAACACAATACACCTCCTTAAACATGATCCGCTGAACCGTCGAATGCACAACTAACTAATGCCGATTGTCAATTATTAATAGGTTTACAGTAGATAATATAGGATAATTTTCTGTTGAATGCAACAGTTACAGGGAGATGGCTTGTTATCAATAATGATGCTGAGAAGGATTCATAATATTGTTTCATTGTTATATTGTTATATTGTTACGAAACCTCAGGACGAACGGAGCAATTGGCATCATCTTAATCACGAATCAAGTATCCCCCTTTATCCCATACTGCTTCATCATCGTCTGGAAGTTGCGGCGCTGCATGTTGACATTCTTGGCGGCTTGGGTGATGTTGCCGTCCGCCCTGCGCAGCGCTTCCTTGATGAAGGATTTTTCGATCTCCTCGACCGCCGCTCGACGTAGCCGCTTTTTAACAGCCTTCAGTTCTTCAGACGTCGATGGCGGCAGACCCGACCAGCCGATTGGCAGGCTATCTCCCATAGCCTGCTGGTAATGCGAAAGATCGAGCGTATCGCCTTCGCAGATACTTACCATGCGATCAATACACTGCGAAAGCTCCCGGGTATTTTTTCGCCACTGTCTTGATAGAAGCCGGGTTAACAGGTTTTCATCGAGCCTGACCACCGGTTTATGATACTGCTGCGCATAGCGGCGCATAAACTGGTACGACAACGCAGGTATGGATTCGCTGCGTTCAGCCAGCGACGGCAGGTATATCGGGAAGACCATTAGCGAGTTGTAGATATCCTCGGACAGTGTGCCTTTCTCCAACTGTTTCTTCAAGTCGTGCTCCGTTCCGAAGACAAAGCGGCATGAGAGCGGACGAGCTTCCTCGCCGCGAATCGGCATGTATTGGCGTTTGCGCATCGCGTTCAAAAGCCGCGCCTGGTCGACAACGGGCAGATCGACGATCTCGCGTAGATAGAGCGTGCCGCCGCCGGTTTCCTCGATCTTGCCGGGGATATACTTGTTGCTTCGACCTTCTTTGACCACGTAACCAAACAGTTGTTCGGATATCGGTTGCTCCCTGTTTGCCCGCATATCGAATATGGTAAGGGGATGTATTCTCCGCGGGCTGGCGCGGTGGATTGCCTGGGCGAGGCTCATCTTACCGGTGCCTGCCTCGCCGATGATCAGGACGCTCGATCCGGTCGGCGCAACCCTCGATACCAACCGTGCGGTCTTCTGCATCCCAGGACCCAGCCAGATCAGTTCATTCAGGTCGATGATGGTCTGATCTTCACGCGCCTGTTTTGCCTGGAGGAGGACTGTACGGTTGCTGAGCGCCCGATCAAGCGCAGCGGTCAGGTCGTCGGTTGTGAACGGCTTGGGTAGAAGCTGATGACTGCCGGCTTCCATCGTCTCGAACGCCGCCGCGACCGTAGCCGGACCGACGATGATGACGACCGCCGAGTCAGGCTGGAGCTTACGCAGCCGTTTCAGCAGACCTTCTTCCGGGTTTCCGGCGAGCTTCAGATCCAGAACCAGTATGTCGTATTCCTGATTCGACTCCTCTATCCTGCGTACTGCCTCGACCGGTGTCAACGCGGTATCGACGACATGTCCGGCTTTGGTCAGAAACCTCGAACAGCCCTGGACAACCGCCAGTTCGTCGTTAACGATTAGGATGCGTGCCGGGGTCATCTGATCATCACCAGCTTGATACTCGCTGTATTTGTACTCGTCTCCATCCGACAGATGTAAACCCCCGACGGCAGCCCCGAAGCGTCCCATGAATATGTGTGAACACCTGGGGCTGACATGCCTTCATACAGTATGGAAACTTCCCGTCCCTGAAGATCGTGGATGGACAGGCGGATACGGCTTGGCTTTGGTATGCTGTAAGTTATCGAAGCTCGGGTGTTGAAGGGATTGGGATAAGTGTTGATAAATCCGAAACGGACAGGTTGTAATTTTAGCACTGAGATATCCACAACAGTCACACCATCTTTGGAATAAGTCATCTTTCCATCGATGACCGTCACTGCCAAATCGCTCTCTTCTCCACCATGAAACCACCGGAAAACTAACTGGTCATCAGTCAATGCTCCGTCAACTTCATCGGTCAACGAATCATCACCCCAGACGGCTAATCCATAAGGTGGCATCCCTTCCAGCATTACGCCGCCGACGCACATATCACCAGCAAATACTCCCACTTCTCCCATCAAAGGAGCATCTGAAGTGATTAAAATGCTCATATTATCACCGGTGCGGGATATAAAGGTGTAGTGGTTCATTGGATTATTGTCAGGGTTCTCAGATGCCAACCGTTCTTCCCTTTCACCCACACCCCAGATCAGATCAACCGCCCGGCGAACTTTTACCTGGTAACCACTACCGGGTCTAAGCGGAGGCATGTTGTTGAAATTTCCTTCAGGATAGTAGAAATTGCCCTCTCCGTCCTTGGCGATAATCAAGTCGTCAACAATTCCCGCAAACGCTACCTCTGCTTCGACCTCCGAGCGTGGAAAGTATGCGACGCAGTTCCATCCAATCCGTAAAGGTATAGCCTGGTCGAACGGTACCAGTTCACCTTCTATATTCAGGGTGTGATCGGCTGCCATCGCCACCAAATAAGCATGGTCGACCTCCCAGTCGCCGATACCGTTATAATTCCATCTTGGGATGTAGAAATCACCTCGTGCATCCTTGCATATATTCAGCAGTTCTCGTTGGTTGGCGGCAGCGAAAATTACTTCCAGTGCAGGTTCAGCCGGATCGATATAGCTCGATACTATCGACCAGCCCTCGCGACAGTAGACATCCTGTGAGGCGACACCGTCAGTTATCCTGAATGTTAAAAGCCCCATCGGATACGCCCAAGCCCAACCGCCCGACAGGTACAGGATGTCATCTACGATTGCAACGCTCCTTAAACCGTATCTACGATTACGCCGGATCGATCCGGGATCGTGGTAGTATCCCACTTCGGAAGGTTCTTCCGGATCGTTGAAATCGATTGCTGTGATCCCGCCGTCGTAAACGGCATACCCGACGTTTCCCGCAAAAGCCATATCCGTCAATCCACCCTCGACGTCGTAATGTCCGATGACGTCTGCTTCGGCGGGATTAGCTATGTCGATAAGATTAATCCCATCCTCAGCGAGTATATAGGCAATCTGACCGTTTAACACTATTTTGTCGCCTTCTATCTCAAGCTCGGCTATCTGTTCAAATTCCAGCATTTCCGGCATCTCGAAGATTATGAAAATCCCGTTCGCCAGGCAGAACAGATTACCCTCCCGATAGACCGAATTTCCCTGTAGAGGCAGATCTATCTCAGCCACCATTTCCGGTTGTTCTTGTTCCTCCAATAACTCTATATTATTCATGTCAAAGAACCACCATGGATGCCTGCGGTTTGCAAAACCGAGGAAGTTCTCTATGGCAATCAAACCATATACCGGATCATTATCCAGATCATGCTGGTCGAAAACCTGACGATACACCAGCGGTTCATTTTCAGGCGCTATGAATGTCGACAGGAAATACCTACCATATTCCGATTCACGTTCAGCCACCACGAGCCAGCCGTCACCGTAAGCGATGTCAAATAATTTCTGACCGTACATAAATCTAAAACCATACGGATCATGCAGGAAAAGCGCGGATTGTGGTTCTGTTATGTCAACCTGTTGAATACGGGATTCATCGATCATAAACATGCTATTGCCTACAGTAAACATACCCCAGGCTGCAAAAGGAACAGCATAGGCAGGCGTTGCGGTCATATTCTCTGCATCCTCGATTTCACACCGGTAAACCTGGTAGTAACCCTGGTTTTTATCAATAGTAAACAAATCATTACCAGAAATACGTATCGCATCATGTGAATTAATCAATACTCCATCGGGTCTGAGAAGGTCATCCTGTGAGATTACAGCTATCTCATCAGGATCCTCAACATCATAGAGTACTACCGGACTGCCGAGGCTGTTGCCTCGATTCTCAACCCAGACCCTGGCGTGTCCTGCAACGGCGATTTGACCAGGTTCACCTGCTATGCCCCTGAACTTTTCCCATCCTAAGCGGCTTTCCTCGTCCCAGCCAAGCAGTGTG
>CAYYHI010000096.1:0-12222 GCA_964471745.1 uncultured bacterium
TCTCCGGTGTGCTTGAGAAATATATGAGGTACCATAACCAAAGCATCAGCAAGATGCCGGCTATGAAGATGCTCGACAGCTTCGAGAACCTTGCCCCGAAGACCATCAAGAAATCAACACAGGAAAACACCTCGACCAAATAGGAGATTATTTATGAAAAAGTCAACCATACTTCTAACACTGTTTTTCATTCTGCTGGTTGCAGTAAATATAACTCACTGTGAGACCAGGGTTTCAGGTTCAGTTAGAGGCGTATGGGATATCGTAGGCAGTCCCTACATAGCCGAAGACCAGATTACTATTGATAATGATGACGTTTTAACCATCGATGCCGGAGTTGAGATATTATTCAACGGCGAGTATTCGTTTGTCATCTATGGACTGCTGCGTGCACGCGGGGAAGAAGAGGACTCCATCCGATTTGGTCCGAGCGAGGAACAGGAATGGCGAGGTCTGCGTTTTCAGAACGCTGAACCGGAAAGCAGGCTGGATTTCTGCGTTGTAACCGGAGGTCATGCAACACAGGGTGAAGGCGGTATGGATGAACTTTCCTGCGGCGGTAACATCTTCATCAACAGTAGCGATATTACAGTTACTCAATCACGCATTTCAGAGGGCAGGTCGAACGGCTTCGGCGGAGGTATTCACATACGGAATTCGGAAATCACATTCGAGTACTGCCTTATAAGCGAGAACTCCACATCGGAAAATGCCGGCGGAATTGGGCTGGCTGGTGGAGTCACCGGTTATTTCAGGGATTGCCGGATATTCAATAACAGCGCCGAGGCAAACTGTGGTGGGATGTACTGTAATGATGATTCAAGCCCTTCCATTGAAGGATGCCATTTCCATGACAACAGCACATCCGGCTCAGGTGGTGGATTGTACATAAACACCGGTTCGGATCCGTACATCCACCACTGTGTTTTTACAGAAAACTCTGCAGACGCGGGTGGCGCACTCTACATTCGCGGTGAAGGAACCGCTCCTTTGGTCGAATGGTGCGAGTTCAACCAGAATTCCGCCCGCGGTCAGGTCCGGGTCGGCGGCGCCATCTATATCCGGGGTAGCTCGCCCGTTGAACTGCGATACAATCGTATATCTCAAAATAACGCTGATTATGGTGGTGGACTTTACGTTAAAGAACCGCCACATTGCTACATTCATCATAACCTGTTCCTGAAAAACGGTGCGACAGGCGCTGGCGGCGTTTTTGCCACTTCGAGCGATCTCGGCGATACTCCGCTGAGGCTCAATAATTGCACCTTCATAGATAACGCCGAAATCGGAATAAACCCGGAGGCAAACGCCGGCTTTATAAGAGGTGGCGCAAACGTTGTAATTTCAAGCTCCATCCTCTGGGGCGAACGACCACACTTCTCCGGAGAGGGTGGTCTCGTAGTTGTTCACACGCAGGTTAAGGAAGGTTTGGAGGGTGAGGGCAACGCTGAGGATAATCCGAACTTTTTCGGAGGCGACTCGACCTGGTTTATCCTCAGCGCTGGTTCACCGTGCATCGACAGCGGTGATCCGGATCTTACGGAAGATCCCGATTCGACACAGAACGACCGCGGCTGGCTGCATTTTCCGCACAACGCCCGCTACGGCATCCTGACCGACACGCTGGAAACAGCCCTTTGGGTCGATCAGAACGATACACTCAGTTTGAGATACCGTAACGAGACTAGTGTGCCCATCTATATCGAACCGATGGACAAATGGCGGGAGAGCGAGCCGCTATTTACTGGTGAAGTTACAGAAATAACCGAAGACAGCACGATCTTCGGCGTGGTCTGGGCGGACGACGGTTTCTTTCTGTCCGGAGCCAACAACTGGAGAGTCGCAAACATTATCTATCACCTCGACCGCGAACTGAATCTTATAAACAGCTTCGCGCAACCCGGCAACCCGGGTGGCGGAGGATTTCTTGATCTGACAACCGACGGTGGAAACATACTTTACGGCGGCTATGAAACCAACGTCTATGAATTTACCACGGATGGCGAATTCGGCGAACGTTACAGTGGACCCAACGCCGTACGCAATTACCGGGCGTTGGGTGTCGATTTTAACACGCCGCACAGCTTCCTTGACTTTTACATCGCCGGTGACGAGGGTATTATTCTGCGCACGGATTCCGACCTGTGGGCGAGGGACACGATTGAAGTCGGCGACGAAATAATCTCACTCGGCGTCAAATGGAACACCCGGGCGCTCTATATAACGACACAGACTGAAAGCGGCGATTTTATGCTTTCACTTGTCATTCCCGACGATAATCTCGTTATCCCGCTCTATACGCTCGAACCGCCGGGCAATTCTTACGCCGTCGGGGGGATAGAGGTCACACAGGACTGGGAGACCGGGCGCGGCAGCCTGGTCGGTATCTGGCGATGTGACAGCGACTCGGCGGATTACCTGTTCGTTGAGGACCTGTACACCGCCTGGCTGGACGTACGCCCGGATCGCAGGCTACTCATGCCCGGTGAAGAGACTGAGTGGGATATCGTCTTCGTGGGAAACATGTACGAAGCGGGCACGTATGAATCTGTGTTCTATCTGCCGGTGAACGGGGGTGGCGAGGGAATGGAGGTCTTTGCACGGCTTGAGTCCATGAACAGCATCGAAGAGCGGAATAGCGAGCTTCCGGTTACGTGCCGGCTGGAGCGTATTTATCCGAATCCGTTTAACAGTCGAACCGGTTTCACGTATTACCTGTCGCGCAGACAGTCTTATGAACTTGCTGTCTATGACCACATCGGACGACGAGTCAGGCTTGTCGCAGAAGGGATTGGACAACCCGGACAGCACCGGGGCAGCATCAGCGCCGATGCCATGCCTTCAGGAATTTATTACCTGAGGCTGACGACGCTTAACGGTACAGACGTCAAGCCGTTGACGGTTATCAAGTGATGTCGTTTATTTACTGGGATTTCCAGTGACAGACGCCGTTCTTAAATTCATCGTTGACGGCGACTTGAAACCACTCGTCAAACGGCTGCGGATGTTGGGACTTGACTGTCACTATGAAGGAGGAACATCTATTGCCGATATGATTCAGACCGCCTTGCTTGAAGACCGTATTCTTATTACCTTAAAGGCTGTGCCCGATACAGCCCGGTTGAAGGTTTTAACTATTCACGGTGACGATCCTGACGAACAACTGCGTTTAGTTGCGGGGGCGTTTCCATTTCGGGGGCATATTCAGCCTTTTTCGCGCTGCCTGGTCTGCAATGCCATGCTTGAGGACCTGCAACCGTCGGGCGATGACGAGGAGATCGACATCCCTGCGTCAGTCCGTCAGCGCGGGCTTCCGCTGTTCAGATGCCCACAGTGCAAGCGTCCGTACTGGCACGGAAGCCATATCAAACGAATGAAAGCTATGCTGGAGCGCTCGGGTGTTGGGTTGGGGGTCACTGCTGTCCAATATATTATTTATTAAGTGAATCGTTAACACAGGGCAGGCGGGATGTTAAGAAATGGCAGGCGGGACGCCTGCCCCACTGATAGAGAACATATCCTAACAATATCAATCAATCTGCATTATGAATAATATAGTGATGTAATTGACAATATAAGGTTTAATTGATTCAGTGGCGCAGGCGTCCCGCCTGTGCAGGATGAGAATGTTTGGATTGTTCGATAAGCACAAAGTATAACATTGAAAATCTGTCTTACGAGAGACTAACAATAAAAATGGAGTTGAATAATGCCCCAAGAGACAATAGAGCTTTTCTACGATGATCTTTCGAGAGAGAAGCAACAAGAGATACTTAAACTGTTCAAAATAAAATCACCTGATGAAATAAGCTGGGATGTATTTCCCATTGCAGTTGTTTGTTTTGAGATCGAGTCGTAATAGTATAATCCGACTATACTGCCACCTACGGAGAGGTGGCAGCGGTGAAGAGCGCTATCTGCCGTCGCCTCTCCGCAGGTGACGGTAATACTACCTAATCCACCGCGGTTGACGGCAAGGAATTAAAGTTATGAGCACAGAGAACCAAAAAGGGAGAACTGCCATGTTTATTCGAACCATCACAACAATCGCTCTCATCATAATGATTCTCAGCTGTGGTGAGAAACAAGTGTCGAAAAACGACAAGCAACAGCCGCAAAAGAATACCGAGACGTTCACATTGCCAAAATCTGAACCTCTGGTTCCAAAGGAAAAACCAAAAGTGACCACCTATGAAGTGCTCAGGAGATGGAGCATACCCGCTGGTGGTATTGGTATGGAGATTTTGGTTTCTGACACAACTACAAAGAACGACGTGTTAGCGCTTGCTCGCAAGTTAAGAAACGACAATTTGTCAAAGGGGTATATCTTTATCTCTATCTTCGATTCAAGAGAGGCATGCGCTCGAAGGCTAGATGAAAGTTATCCTGAAAAAAAGCTATTTAAGCATTACTTGGTGCAAATTACAGTTAATCCAAATACTGGCTTCGACAAGATAAATTGGATGGCTGAAGGCAGACCACATTAATATGAAAGGAGCGATTAATGGAATTCGTCATCATCTGGATTCTATTTGGTGCTATCAGTGCAATCATAGCAAGCAGTCGTGGCGCATCAGGCTGTGGATATTTCGCCCTTGGCGTCATTTTGGGACCTTTTGGCATTATATTCGCCTTAATGTCGGGTAAAAAATGTCCCTATTGCGCTTCAACTATTTCTCGTAAGGCGGTTGTGTGTCCCAAATGCCAAAAAGATTTGAGATCACCCCAACAGTGATAAAGTCTTTCTGGCTGAGTTAATTCATTTCTACGCACTCGATGACGAGTAGAAACTCTTTCATCACAAAACAAATTACTGGAGGAACAATGAAGAGGTCTCCTCTATCAATCATGTTATTATTGGCCGGAGCATTAGGACTCAATTCATTTTCTCAAGGTGCAGGTTCTGAGAAATCACCGGCTACCAAACTGGAATCTTTCCTCGTTTCAAAGGGTGAACTGATAGTGAAGGATTTTTATGCAGTAGGAAATTTAATGGGGAATTATGGGACGAAGGTGGAAATAACCTGCCTGATCCTTTATACGCCTGGAGAGGAAGATTTGCGGATAAAGGGCGTTAAGATAGAGATCACTGAGCGAGAACGATATGGCGAGAAGGATGAATCGTCATTTCTAGATATTGATGAAGTCATTAGCCTTTCAAAGGCGTTGGATTACATTAATAATACCGCTGCTTCATGGAAGTTATCACCTCGTGAGTACAGTGAAGTTGTCTTCTCAACAAAAGGTGATTTCAAAATTGGTTTTTACCAATCTGGTGTTAAGCAGAATGCATTTTGTAAGAGTGGGTATATCACTACGGCTAGCTGTTTCTTTCCAACAATGCAGAGTATTATGGAGGTGAAAGGATTGATTGATAACGCTATAGAAATACTGAATTTAAAATAGGAATGACCACCTACATCATAAAACGCATCCTGTTAATGATCCCGACGATCTTCGGGGGTTCCTGGCAGTACTTGGGGTGAATTACAAGACTAACTTAAGAGGTAATTAATGTCCGTCAAACTTACTGCAACCATCTGGCAGGAGGGCAAACAGTATGTTTCCCTCTGTCCGGAGTTGGGGGTTTCATCATTCGGTCCCGACCCCGAAGAAGCGCTCAGTATGTTGCAGGAAGCTGTTGAACTTTACATTGAAAACGCTAAGGAGTTGGGAATCCCTATTCCAAAGTAATCAATCATGACCACCTACATTATAAAACGCATCCTGTTGATGATCCCGACGATCTTCGGGATTACGATTGTGGCTTTCCTTATCATCCACCTGGCGCCCGGCGACCCGGCAGCGATGAAGGCACGCGCCGCCGAAGGACTGATGGAAGGACTGACCGAGGAAGCCATCCAGAAAACCCGCGAGCTGTACGGGCTCGATAAACCGCTCCACGTCCAGTACGCGCTGTGGCTGGGACGGATCGTTACGCTCGACTTCGGCGACTCGATCAAGTTCAACCGCCCGGTCTGGGATGTGCTGGTCGAACGGATCCCCATATCAATCAAGCTGTCGCTGACGGCAGTATTCCTCGCGTACCTGATCTCCATCCCGCTCGGTATCTATTCCGCCAGCCACCAGTATTCGAATCTCGACCGAGGTATGACCCTATTGCTGTTTATACTCTATTCGCTGCCCTCGTTCTGGGTGGCGACAATGCTAATCGTCTTCCTCGGCGGCGGGGATTTCCTCGACCTGTTTCCGGTCTTCGGACTATCTTCGATCGGCGCGGCAAAGATGAGCTTCTGGGGACGCTTCTGGGACGCCGCCTGGCACCTGGTTCTGCCGGTGTTCTGCATGACCTACGCATCGCTTGCCGTTCTGTCACGTTACATGCGCACCGCCATGCTCGAAGTCATCCGCCAGGATTACATCACCACCGCCCGCGCCAAAGGACTGTCTGAACGCAAAGTCATTTTCAAGCACGCCCTGCGCAACTCGCTGATCCCGATTATCACCCTGCTGTCGGGCATATTACCGGCGGTTGTGGGGGGCTCGATCATCATCGAAACCATCTTCACCATCCCCGGAATGGGTCGGTTGGCGTGGGAAGCCATCCTCGCCCGGGACTATCCGTTAATCATGGCAGAACTGATCATCGTTTCTTTCCTCACACTGTTTGGAATCCTGCTGTCGGATATCTTATATTCCGTAGTGGATCCTCGTATCGCATTTGAGAGGAAAACCGGATGATGCATCGCTTTCCACTGGAGAAATAATGAAAAGGTTATTCTGTCGATTAAGACAACTCACACTGTTGGTGATACCGTTAATTCTAATCTGTTTGGCAGTTACACTAACCGGCTGCGACTTCTCCGCGCACTGGGACCTGAAGCGCGCCGAGAAAGCCCTCAAAGAAGCTGACAGAGCCAATGCGGAATTCTGGGCTGAGCCGGAGTACCGGAAAGCACAGAAATCTCTGATAATTGCGATGGATGAAGCGCAGGAGAGGAACATCAATGAAGCCCGTGATGCCGCGCTGGAAGCCCGTGAATGGGCAGAAGAGGCGACCGAGCTCTCCATCAGACGACGCGAGGAGATGGAGGAGGAGCATGATGCTCTCAACAGAAAAAAATTTTAGAATGCCGGGGGTATCATGAAATTGCAAAAGTATAGACTGTTTCGACGTTTTACAATTCTGTTCCCGGTGGTAATTATGTTCTCTCTCTCAATTATCATCACGAGCTGTGATTTCTCCGCCCTCTGGGATCTGCGTCGCGCCGAGAAAGCGCTTAAGCGAGCCGATAAAGCCAACGCTGAATTCTGGTGCGAAAAGGAGTACCGCAAGGCGCAGAAGGCATTCGAGGAAGCCATGGATCTGGCGCGTTCAAGGAATATCAACGAAGCCCGGGATAAAGCTTTGGAAGCATACGAATGGGCGGAAGAAGCCGAACGCTGGTCGATCATAAAAGCCGCGGAAATGGAGGCAGAAAAGGCAGGCATCGACAGTAAGAAGTATTGATATTGAGTTAGAAAGTGAGAAAGTGTGAAAATGTGAAAGTTGAAAAGTGTAGTTGGAACGTCACCCTGAACGCAGTGAAGGGTCTTTATAACAACTTGGAGATTCTTCACTTCGTTCAGAATGACATAAAGGATCATTCAGAATGACATAAAGGATCATTCAGAATGACCAGGTTTTATTTCAACACTTCTATTGGACTGTCAACTTAATTAATTGTCATTGCGAACCGACCGCTGACGAGATTGCTTCACTTCGTTCGCAATGACGCTGGCGGTCGGTGAAGCAATCTCTGAATATAAGACAATTAGCGTGACAATCCACTATTTATGCGTGTGCCTCGATTTGCCTGCAAATCGGATCTTAGTATGTTTTAAACCTTGTCAGTTACACTCACCTGGCAACCGAAAGTGAATCAAAAATCATAAAAATACCGATTCGAGAAACTTGAGATGAATACAAGAGAGAAAGTAGAAAAAACCTTAAATACAATTCGACCGAAACTTCAATCCGACGGCGGCGATGTTGAGCTCGTGGACGTCAAGGATAACAAGGTCTACGTCAGGCTGAAGGGCGCCTGCCAGGGCTGTCCGTCCGCGGATATAACACTGAAACGCGTCATCACCGTTTCCATCCGTCGCGACGTGCCTGAGATCGAGGAGGTGGTCGAAGTCCTGCCGGATGGCACCATTCGTGAACCGAAGGATATCGACAAAGATCCCTGGGCACACCAGAAGCGGTTGGAAGGAATAAAGCTCACGCTCGCCGTGGCGTCCGGCAAGGGCGGTGTCGGCAAGTCAACTATCGCGGTGAACCTGGCGCTGGCGTTGCAGCGGAAGGGTCTGAAGATAGGCTTGTTGGACGCGGACATCTATGGTCCCAGTATGCCGACAATGCTGAACGTTCACCGGATCGAACAGCGACCGACCGACACGATGTTCAAACCAGCGAATGCCTTCGGACTTACGGTCATGTCCATGGGTTTTCTCGCCAGTGATGACGATGCGATGATCTGGCGCGGACCGATGATAACCAAGGCGCTCGACCATTTCATCTACAACGTCCGGTGGGGAAACCTTGACTGCATGGTGATCGATCTGCCGCCGGGAACCGGCGATGCGCAGCTTACCATTGCACAACGGATTCAACTCGACGGCGCAGTTATTGTAACCACACCGTCGGATGTGGCGCTGATCGACGCCCGGCGCGGTCTGAAGATGTTTAATAAGGTCAACGTGCCGGTGATCGGCATTGCGGAAAACATGAGTTATTTCGTCTGCCCGCACTGCCATGAACGAACGGACATCTTCTCAGCGGGCGGCGGCAGGGAGGTTGCCGTCAAGCTCAGTACGAATTTCCTCGGCGAGATACCCCTCGATCCGATGATCAGGCGTACCGGCGACCAGGGCAAGCCGGTCGTGGAAGCCGAACCCAACTCACCCCAGGCGAGGCATTTCGTGAAATTGGCGGATGGTGTGTGGGAGATATTGACCAAACTGGTTCCGAAATGGGACAAAGACGCCTGCCACGGCATCGATCCCGCGCCGATAACGCCGAGTATGGAGGAGAAGATATAGTTTCAGTCTCCCCATACGCCAGTGAGGGGAATAAAGGGGGGGGTATTTTAAAGGATGAAGGATGGGGAGCATAGACACTCCTGTCTGTGCTAATAAGGTCAGACATGAGTGTCTAACCTCCCCTTGGGAAATCTCCCTTGATCCCCCTTGTATATTGTTCGTGTAATGGGATTAAGACCAACCTTATCCAAGTTCCTGAAGCCGTAGCAGTATCACCTTACCAACGTCACCGGAACGATCAACCTGCGACCTGCCTGCTTGAGTCGAACCATATAATATCCCGACGGCAGTCCCACCGCATCGATCGGTAGCGTAAAGCGACCCGCGCCGGTGAAGAAGCCGTCTCCCGGAATGACCAGCCTGCCCGTCGGATCATACAACGACCAGGTCACCAGCCCGTGCATATCTGTGCTGCAAGTGACCTTGATACCGCTGTTAAACGGCGAAGGATATGCCGCGATCAGCCGGAATCCTGACGGTACATGATCGGACAGGATCGCATCCTCAAACGCATTCCATCTGTCCCGGGCGGCTGCGATGTTGGCAAACAGGTCATCACGGTCGTCACCGGCAAGAATGGCAAATGTTACCACAACATGATAACCCTGACCCAAATGGAACGGTCCAGAACCGATAAGTTGCGTCCAGTCGCCGGTTTCATCGCTCTCAGCCTCGGAAAAACCGGTCAGTATCTTAATCATCTTGGTCGAGTCAGACCAAGCCCTGCTGCCGGGCATGACCTCGTAATTGGGCGCTGCGACGTGGAAACTCGCCGGTTTGTCCAGAACGCCCGCCCCATATAGGGGCCAATTAGGCTGGGCAAATTCCATCCAGCCCACCTGGTTCTGTTCATCCCAGAAACATGAATTTCTATCCGCCTGAACGTCATCCCAGTCCAGGAAGAGACCGGCGTATAGGCTGTCAATAGTCGGTCCGTTGTTGATTATATCATAGCTGATTATGAAGTAATCATCATCAGGCGGATCGGAAAAGCTGTAACTGTCTTGATATACCATTAGATTCATCGGACGTTCGGCACGCGTGTCCTCGAATTCCGCTCGACCATGCATCATATCCGGTTCATCATAACGCACCACCATTCCCTGACCTGTCGTGACGAAATCGAAGCGCGATTTCCTCGAGTCGCCGTATGCGCAGTCGGAAACTCGATCCGGAGGCGCCGCAATCATCAGCGAACCGTGATACAGCGAGGGGAAGTTATTCCGGGAATAACGGAAGCTGTTACCGACATCCTCACCGTGCCGGTAGTCACAGTAACCCAGCGCGCCGAAGTCCGTGACCGTCAGCGAGACTGTGCCGTTGTCGTGGTCGGCATAGGGCGATCTGACCACAATGGTGAACGGCAACGCCTGGTCGATTACATCCGAACCGGATAGTCTAAGCTCGCATTCAAATATTCTGCCTGCCTGGGCTGACCTGCTGATGGACGCCCGGAAAGGATCATCGCCGTTGTCGACGATCTCGTCAGGACCGACTTCGCCGAAATCGAACGACTCCGAACCGATCGTGATATAATTATCATCGCAGACAACTCTGCCGCTTACAACCGCCGAACGCGTGAGCACATTTGTGATGGATAACTTAATAAAAATATCCTCATCGGGGTCGATGACGCCGTTGCTGTTGCCTTCCGTGCTGTCATCAAGCGCCAGCGTGGTCAATTCGAAGCCGGATCTGTCCTCATAAAGAGCCCGAAACACATTCAGTCTGCCCGTCCCCATCATCCCCGCGTATTCAGGATTATGATTATCGACGGGATCAGCCGTGTTCATTAGCTGGAGCATAAGCTGCCTCGGCGACCAGTCGGGATGTATTGCCTTCAACAATCCTGCCGCACCCGCCACGAGCGGGGTTGACATCGAAGTTCCGCTCAGCAGAGCGAAACTGTCGTATCTCCCCGGGACTGTCGATATGATCGTATCGCCGGGCGCGCAGATATTGACAAACTCACCGAAGTTGCTAAAATACGCCAGACGGTCACCCCCAGTGACAGCCGCCACAGCCATAACCTGCTCGTAGGCACTAGGATAATGGTCGAAATTCCTGGCAGAGATATTCCCCGCTGCTCCAACGACCAGCGCGCCCTTTTCGGTGGCATACTCCACCGTTAGCCGCTCCACGTTCGATGCATCATCGCTTCCCCATGACAGACTGATGATGTCCGCACCCGATGCTGCGGCGTAAACGACTCCCTCGTAACCGTGGGTTATAATGGTACCGAAACCCGTGCGTACCGCCATGAAACGGCAGTCCCAGCCCATTCCTGCTATGCCGTAACCGTTGTCGGTGGCGGCGGCGGCAATGCCGGCTACGTGAGTGCCATGCGAATCGTTCTCGCTTGCGGGGCGCGGGTCGGAATCGTTATCGACGAAATCCCAGCCGTAAACGTCATCTATAAATCCGTTGCCGTCGTCATCCACGAACTGAGCCCCTGCCAATTCGGCAGCATTGATCCAGTACTTTCCCTGAAGATCGCCGTGATCGATATCCACCCCAACATCTACGATTGCGATAACGACATTAGTATCGCCGCGCGATATATCCCAGGCTGCCGGTGCGTGAACCTTATGCAGCGACCATTGCAGGGGATAGTAGGGATCGTTGGGCGGCGCGTCGTAGTCGTCGCGTCCCTTGTCGGTAAAAGCGCAGGTGTACCTGACCGGCGACGGCTCCGCCCAGGCAACGCCGGTGGCTGCTTCAAGTCGTCTCAGCCAGTCGCCAGAAGACTCGTCATCCGGAACCTGCAGGCTGAAAATGCCATGCAGCAAGGGATGATCCTCCGCTCGTGAATGCCACTTGACCGCTTCGAGGGAAGGCAGCGCAGCGGAATCGTCCCGACGCGCGGAGAACTGTGACAACCACTCAGGCGCGGGTTTCCTGTCCGCAGTGACGTAAGCCGGTTCCAACTCGAATATGATCGTCCGCTGTGGAGCTGCATTCGAGACAAGAGACGACAGGAATAACAATGCCAGCAAACCATACAGAGCGAAGGACAGACGAAAACGATAACCGCAGTTTAGTCCGCCAGCATCGATGGATAATTTCAGGATAAATGAGTACAAATGGGATTCCTCGTAATGTGGGCTACTATACAGAGCGTTATAAATAATTGCGCATAATCTTGGGTGTCATTCCAGCGCAAGCTGGAATCCACAA
>CAYYHI010000097.1:0-9023 GCA_964471745.1 uncultured bacterium
ATCCTTTCGAGGTGTCAGCGGTTCGACTTCCGACGCGTTTCGGTCGTGGACATCCGTAATCACCTGGAAAAAATCTGCAAAAAGGAGGGTTTTAAGTACGAGATAGAAGCCCTCGATCTCGTTGCGCGCAAGGCTGACGGTTCGGTTCGCGATTCGCTGAGTCTCCTCGACCAGATCATCGCTTTCGCCGAGGGTAGGGTTTTACGGAAGGATGTAGATGATGTTCTGGGCGAAGTGCGGTTCGATCTTTACTTCCGGACAGTCGAACTTGCCGCCGAAGGTACAATCACGGACGCATTCCGGTTGGATGAGGAATTAGCGGCATCAGGTACCGATCCCCAGGATTTCATACTTGGTTTGGAGGAACACCTGGTTCAGATCCTGCAGGTTAAATCTGCCGGAATTGAGAACGTCGATGTTCCCCCTGATGCAAAGGAGGAATTCGAGCGTGCAGCTCAACGGTTTGCGGAAGCCGATCTTATCCGGTTGATCCAGTACTGCTCAACTGCTGAGGTTGATATACGCCGCAGGTTCAACCCGCGCACGCGCTTGCAGCTTCTGCTTCTAAGGTTCGCCACGATGGACAGCAGTGTGATACTGGCGAATCTGATCGAAAAACTTGGTAGCGGCGTTAATAGTGTTGCACCGTCTGCTCCTGCTTCTATAGCAACACCTGCTTCTCCAGCGCGGGTTGAGGATGAGAAATCCGATACGCATGTATCTGATAAACCAAAGCAGATGAGCTTGAATAATGCGCAAGTAAAACTTGAACCAGGTGATCGAGAATCGACGGAATCAATTACGGATGGTGAGACAGCAAAGATCGCGGTGCCGATACCGGATGATCCTCTCGGTGTCGCACAGAAAAATTGGGATAGGATCTGCGACCGCGTTGCTCTTAAGCATAATTCCAGCGGCAGGTTGATAAAGTATGACGGATATCCGGTCGGTTACGAAAACGGTTTTCTGAAGATAAGATTTACCAGTAAATATCATCTGGAAAAGGCGCGTGACTGCAGGCAGATGTTCCAGCGTGAGTTGTCGATGTTCGTCGGCAATGTCAACCTTGATTTCGAAGTGGGGGAGCTTCCTGAACGAACCGTATCTGAAAGCGTAGCAGAGGATGATCCCGCGGTTAAGCTGCTGATGGATCGTCTTGGCGCCCGGCCACAGGAATGATTTACAGATAGTCGGGAGGGCTGATATTCCGAGGGTAATCACGTAATACTCAGACAGATTGTTCCAATCAGCCTTTCGAAGTTAGGCGAAGCTGATAAAACCAGGAGTAAATATGAAGGGACCCAGACCACCGAAAGGTCAAATGGGAAATCTGCTTAAACAGGCGCAGAAGATGCAAGCGGAAATGGCGAGAGCTCAGGAAGAGATCGCCCAGATCGAGATCGAAACTGCGGCAGGTGACGGCGCTGTAACGGTTCGTGTCAACGGACAGATGGAACTGCTTTCAATTAAACTGAACCCTGAGATTGTTGATCCGGAGGACGTGGAAACATTAGAGGACTTGGTTATAGTTGCTGTAAACCAGGCGATCGAAGAAGTCCGCACCAAATCCGAGGGATTAATGGCAAATGTTACCGGCGGTCTGGGTGGAATGGGTATGCCGGGGATGCCTTTTTAATATGACAAACATGTTCTTAATTCTGTTTGTTCAACCCCTTCGGGATTGTAATTGGGTTTGCATTGTTTTCCACTAGCTTACGCAGGTGGCTATTCACGAATTAATCCCTTCGGGGTTGTGGCTGGGTTCGCATTATCCTCCACCGGCTGACGCAGGCGGCTATTCACGGATTAACCCCTTCGGGGTTGTGGCTGGGTTCGCATTATCCTCCACCGGCTGACGCAGGTGGCTATTCACGGATTAACCCCTTCGGGGTTGTAGAAGAATCGATTGTTTGTCAGGAGAAACATCAATAAAAGTAGTACTCATGACATTCGGAAACTGATTGCCCGTGACCGTGAGCTGATTCTGGGTTCACGTACACTGATTATGGGCGTTGTCAACGTAACTCCCGATTCGTTTTCCGACGGTGGTGAGGCTTTCGGTTTGGATGCGGCTGTCGCAAGGTCGTTGAAGCTTGTCGACGACGGTGCGGATATTATCGATATAGGCGGCGAGTCGACACGTCCGGGAAGCAATCCGGTTTCATTGGACGAGGAGCTATTCCGTGTCATTCCGGTTATCAAGGCTCTGTCGGGAAGGATCGAGACACTGATCTCTATTGATACTTATAAAGCTGATGTTGCACGGGAGGCGCTTGCCGCTGGCGCGCATATAGTCAACGACATCAGCGCCGGTAATTTCGATCCGGAATTGCCCGGTGTCGTGGCGGCGACGGGAGCGGCTGCGGTTCTGATGCATATCAAGGGCACTCCGCGCAACATGCAGATAAATCCGACCTATGATAATCTACTTCGGGAAGTGAAGAGTTATTTGACAGAGGCTGTCGAAAGGTTTGAGACAGCTGGAGTTACTCGTGAACGCATCCTCGTGGATCCGGGCATCGGTTTCGGCAAGCGGCTGGAGCATAACCTCGAATTGATCTGTAATCTTTATGAACTGCAAGGTATCGCAGCAGGGGTGCTGTTTGGTCCATCGAGGAAATCGTTCATCGGTCTGTTGACTGACAAACCGGTTGACGACAGGCTGGCGGGAACGGTTGCATCCATAACCGCCGGCGTACTATTCGGCGCTGATGTTGTGCGCGTCCATGATGTTGAAACGGCTGTTGATGCGTTGAAAATTATAGATGGTTTATCAGAGTTTGGTAGGTTCGACACTCCTGTCGGGCGTGGATAATGAGGTACAAGGTTGAGAATAATGAGGAGCAGGAGTGAGGATAATGCGGCACAAGATTGTACCGCCTACCGGGAAGTCCGACAATCTTGTCGAGCGTTCTCCAAATGATAAATAATAAAATGACCAACGGGAAAGTTACAATCCGCGACCTGCATCTATCGCATCTGGAGGAGATTGCAGCCATCGAAGAACGCTGTTTTCAGAATCCATGGCCTCTGCTGTGGTTCGCCTCAACTATACAGGCGGAAGTCTTGACATGGGGAGCTTTCACAGGCAGGAAACTGGTTGGTTACCTCATTGCTATTCCGTCGGAAGATGTAATTCATCTTGCCAACATTGCGATCGACGGTCCTTACCAGCACCGTGGTATTGCCCGCTCGATGATGAAGCGTCTTTACGAATACGCCCGTCGTCATCTCCAGACGCGGATTATTCTGGAGGTGAGACGATCCAACGAGTCAGCTATAGCTCTGTATAAAGCTGAGGGTTTCGAGCTTGTGGATGTAGATAAAGATTATTACAGGGGTGAGGAGGATGCATTGATTTATTGTCTGGAATTGAGGTAGACGTGGCTCCCTGGTTCAAACGCGATCAGAAGAAGCTAACATCATCATCCAAGCGGTCAATTCCGGATGGTGTCTGGGTCAAGTGCCCGGGTTGCCAGGAGTCGCTTTTTCACAAGGAATTGGAGCGCAACCTGGAGGTCTGTCCCAAGTGCGGCTACCATTTCAGAGCTTCATCGTCCAAATACATCGAGCTTCTTCTCGATGAGGAGAGTTGGGAGGAACACGACGCCAAGCTTAAGTCAGCAGACCCGTTGAAATTCAAGGATACGGCGACCTATCCCGACCGTGTGGCAAAATATACGAAAGAGTCCGGGTTGTCGGATGCGATCAGATGTCTGAGTGGCAGTTTGGATGGTCATCCTGTGCAGCTTGCAGTCATGGATTTTGCCTTCATGGGCGGCAGCGTCGGTTCGGTTGTCGGTGAGAAGCTCAGCCGTGCAGTTATGCGCGCTGTAGAAACGCCTTGTCCGCTGATCGTTGTGTCGTGCTCCGGCGGGATGCGGATGCAGGAGGGGATTTTCTCACTGATGCAGATGGCGAAGGTTTCAGCGGCATTGGTTAGGCTGTCGAATTTGCCGCAGCCGTTCATTTCAATTATGACTAATCCGACCACCGGAGGCACTACAGCGTCTTTTGCAATGTTGGGAGACGTTAACATATCCGAACCGGGCGCGCTGATCGGCTTCGCAGGACCGCGGGTGATTAAACAGACCATCGGCGAGGATCTGCCCAAGGGTTTTCAGAGCGCGGAGTTCGTCGAGGAACATGGTTTTTTAGATATGATTGTGGTAAGATCTGAATTGAAAAAGAAGGTCTCGAATATTCTTGGTTTGTTGCATTAGCTCCACCGGCTGACGCAGGTGGCTATTCACAGATTAACCCCTTCGGGATTGCGATTGGGTTTGCATTGTTTCCACCGGCTGACGCAGGTGGCTTATCTGGATTCCCACCTACCAGTGTGTCTGAGAATGTGAAAAACGCACCGAACCTCATCATTCCATCGAAAGATGGAATCCAGTAAAGCGTGTAATATCAGCAACTTCTCTGGATTCCAACTTCCGTTGGAATGATGAATCTCGGGATAATTCTATATTCTCAGACACACTGCTACGTGGGAATGACAGTCATTTAAGAACACCTATAATTTTAAAAATGCCCAATAAAGGTAAAAAATCCATCCACAACCCCACGCGCCCCGGCACATTGCAGGAGGCGCTTGACCAGACGATGAACGAAGAGGAGTTCAACAGAGTCTGTGAAATCCTGGGACGAGTGCCCAATGTAACTGAGCTTGCCATCTTCGCGGTGATGTGGTCGGAACACTGTTCATATAAAAACTCAATCCTCGAACTGAAGACACTGCCCCGATCCGGCAGTCGGCTGTTGGTTGAAGCCGGTGAGGAAAACGCCGGACTGGTCGATATCGGCGACGGTCTGGCGGTTGCTTTCAAGATCGAGAGTCATAACCATCCTTCTGCAGTTGAACCTTTTCAGGGCGCTGCGACCGGTGTCGGCGGTATTCTACGGGATATTTTCACCATGGGCGCTCGACCGTTGGCATCGCTCAATTCGCTTCGTTTCGGTGATCTGAATGATCCGCATACCCGCTTTCTGTTTGACGGCGTGGTGCGCGGCATCGGTCACTACGGCAACTGCTTTGGCGTCCCGACGGTTGCCGGCGAGGTCTACTTCGATCCTGCTTACGGCGGCAATCCATTGGTCAACGCCATGGCAGTCGGGGTGGTGAAGATTGAACATATAATGAGCGCCAAGGCTTCCGGTATAGGCAATTCGGTTTTCTATGTGGGTTCCAAGACCGGTCGCGATGGTATTTTTGGTGCATCCGTACTCGCATCAAGGGAGCTGTCAGGAGATGATGAAGCCAAACGTCCGACCGTTCAGGTAGGTGATCCATTTGCTGAAAAGCTTCTACTTGAGGCGACGCTTGAACTGGCAAAGAGCGGCGCGGTGGACGCAATACAGGATATGGGCGCGGCGGGATTGACCTGTTCGTCGTCCGAGATGTCCGCAGCCGGTGGCGTTGGAATGGAGATTGATCTCGACCTGGTGCCACTACGTGAGCAGGAGATGGATCCGTGGGAAATTATGCTGTCGGAATCACAGGAGAGGATGCTGTTGGTTGCTAAGAGAGGACGTGAAGCTGAAGTTAAACGTGTATTCGACAAGTGGGAATTGGAAGCAGTTGAGATCGGCAGAGTGATTGCGGAGGACAGGCTGCGTATCTCTCAAAAGGGCAGGATAGTTGCGGATATTCCACCCTGGTATCTGGCGTTGGGTGGAGGTGTTCCCCAGTATCGTCGTGAATACCAACGTCCGGGTGAACTTGATGAATTAGAGTCGTTCGATCCATTGTCTCTATCTGATCCTGGTGACCCGGGTGAGGTGCTTCTGAAGCTACTGTCTGATCCCGACATTGCTTCCAAAGCCTGGGTATACGAGCAGTACGACTGTTCAGTTCGGACCAACACAACCGTCGAACCGGGATTCGGGGATGCAGCGGTGATCCGCGTCGAAGGCAGCGAGAAGGGATTGGCAGTTCAGACCGACTGCAATGCCCGTTATGTAAAGCTTAACCCAAGGCTTGGCGCTAAACATGCGGTCGTCGAAGCCGCTCGCAACGTTGCCTGTGTGGGCGCACGACCAGTCGCAATAACTAATTGTCTGAATTTCGGGCATCCATACAAGCTGGATGTTTACTATTACTTTCACGAAGCAGTCGCCGGTATGGGGGAAGCCTGCCGGGCGCTGGAGACGCCGGTTACCGGTGGTAATGTATCCTTCTACAATGAAACTCTGGGGCAGACTGTTCTACCGACACCGGTTATCGGCATGCTGGGTCTGTTGGATAATGCATCAAAGTCTCTGGGGATGCGGTTCAATGGTGCAGATGATGAAGTCTATCTCCTGGGCGAAGCATCTCATCACGGATTGGGTGGCAGCAGCTATCTCAAGATTGTGCATGATAAGATTGCCGGACCCATAGCGTCGGTGGATTTCGATGGTGAGAGACGTCTGATCGATCTGCTGGTCAGCCTCACTTCGCGTGGACTTATTCAATCAGCACATGATGTATCAGATGGTGGTCTTGCTGTATGTCTTGCCGAGTGCTGCATGGCTGACCGGCGTCATCCGGTTGGAATCGAGATCGACTTTCCTGTTGAGGGTGCTGCGGCGGCTCATCTGTTCGGGGAGGCTCCCGGTCGGGTTGTGGTCTCGGTTAAGCGGGAATCGATAACCCAATTTGAAGCTGAAGCGAATAAGATGAATGTTCCGTTCCGCAGAATTGGTGTCACAGGTGGAACTGGATTTCGGTGGAATGGTATTGTAAATCTTTCTGTGGATGCTTTGATGGATAAGTATTATAACGCTATTCCCAATGTGATGAATAGATAGTCTGATGCATTATTCTTGTCTGTCCATCCAATAATGTGAAAAAAACCTCGAACCTCATCATTCCATCGAAAGATGGAATCCAGTAAAGCACGTAATATCAGCAACTTTTCTGGATTCCAACTTACGTTGGAATGATGAAGCCAGAGACGATTTGGTATTCTCAGACATACTGCTGCGCGGGAATGACATATAAAAACCTTTTTCAACAGAAATTGATTAACACTTGTATAGACAGCAACCAAATCGTCATTCCGAATTTTGAAAAACCTATTTACACAAATTTAAGAACACAACCAGTCTTGAAATCCTCTCGATGTTGCAAGCTTGAACAATTAAGCCTATCTTTACAGCGGTGTTAGATAATTAGGTCGTCAGCTTTTCAGGTGCAGTATCTGACTGAAATGTCTCTTCTAACCGGCTGACGGCAGGCGGATATAAACGGGATATATAATGATCTGTCCGAGTTGTCTGGTCGATGTCGATAAGTTCGACGCCAAGTCCCCTCACAAGGAATCCCCGGGGTTTAAATGCCCGTACTGCAAGGAACCCGTGCCGGAGAACTACGTCGCTGACTACAAGGAATATCCTCCAATAGTATTCTTTCTAATGGACCTCGCCGGTCATGGAAAAAGCATTTACCTGGCACGTCTTTTCGTCGAATTTGAGACGGTCGGCAGAAAGTGGCTTGAATTCTTTTACACACCCATTCAGGAGCGTTTCCTCGAAGCGGTCAGGATCCGTCAGCACGCTCTCGAACAGGGGAAAACGCCGGAATCGACCAGGAAGTTGTTCACCAGACCAGCCGTCGTACGACTTGATGGAGTTCCAGGTCTGGGGAAATGCCAGTTGCTGATATACGATTACCCCGTCGAGACAGAACCCGATCCACGCGACATGAAACTTCTATCCGGTTATATCGGTCGAAACCAGGTTGTGGTGCTGCTGCTGAGCCTGCAGGATCTGGAATCACCTGCTGAGCTGACCGACTTCCTTACCCGTTATTCCGAAACGCTGAACAATCTTGGGCAAAGTTCACGCGAACAGACACTTATTGTAGCGCTAACCAAGGGCGACAGACTACTCCAGATGGAAGAGCTGCCCGAATATATACGCAAGTCGATCCTGGGCGAATACTCGAGTGCCGATGATGAAAAGGATGTGCTTGGTGAGCTGTCCGGAATAGTTGAGGCTTGGCTTGGGACCCGACAGGAAACCATGAACTTCGTGCGTCGATCAAAAACCGAATTCAAGAATGTGCTGTACACAACAACAGTTGGGATGATCGAGGAAGAGGTAGAGGAATCGGCGCCACGCCCCGCAATCGGCGTTTGGTGGCCCCTGCGCCTGGTTTGGAAAACCCAGCAGCCATTGTTGAAAGAAGCACAGCGCAGGCTGGTCAAGAGAAGGATCGGCAGAGCAGCGAAAGATTCGGCGACTGAGGCCACGCGCAGTATCCTCGGGGGCGCGCTTGGATTAATTGAAGGCGCAATCTGGGGAGCGCTGGTATGGGCGCTGGTCAGCGGATTCGAGGGATTTCTGGGCAAGCTCGCTCCTAATGAAGTCCTTGCTTCAGCGGTTAGGCAGGGAAGCTGGGGTGCAATCTGGGGTGCGATTATCTGGGCGATCGCGGGTATGTCGGACGCAAGCAGGGGGGGCGGCGCTTACACACGAGCCGGAGTTCGCATCGGCACTGTAATATGGTTCATCGGCAACGGCTTGATAACCGGCGTGATATGGGGATTGACACTCAGCGCCTATGCCATGCTGGTGAAAGATATAGCTTTTTCGACTACCATGCTGACCAACAACGCACTTGTTGGAGTCGCAGCCGGAGCCAGGATCGGCGCTCTGTTGGGCGCAGTCTGGGGACTGGTAACCCGCAACATCGGCGACCTGGAAATCCGTGATCCATCAGGTGCAGTGTGGAGTCTTTTAGTTGCATCGCTGGTGGCTGTACTGGTTCACCTGCTGGCGGGACTGAACCTTCTCTATACAAACCTGATCTGGGGTGGTGTTGCGGCAATGGTTTTCCTGCTCTGGTCCGGAGTCAAGCAGAAGTAGGGGATTGGGACGGAATAGGATTGTAGTTTATAAACGGCACAGGATTGTACCGTCTACCGGTCTCAGTAGACCCGACAATCCTGTCGGGTTTGGACGGCATAGGATTGTAATATATAAACGGCACAGGATTGTACCGTCTACCGGTCTCAGTAGACCCGACAATCCTG
>CAYYHI010000097.1:9123-12200 GCA_964471745.1 uncultured bacterium
GTTTGGACGGCATAGGATTGTAATATATAAACGGCACAGGATTGTACCGTCTACCATATTCTCAAACACCACTTTCACTTAACCCTACAAATAAACCCATTTTCCCTTGATTTAAAGCTTGAATACTCTTAACTTGAGGGTTTGTATTAATCGATAGTGTGCGGGCGATTAGCTCAGTTGGTTAGAGCGCTGGTCTCACATATCAGAGGTCACTGGTTCGAATCCAGTATCGCCCACCGGGAGTTAACTGATATGGCGGTCAGCCAACTGCGGTTGATAGCATATAAGGGAGCAACAACTGAAGGCTGCATCCTGGTCATCGAAGGTGGTTTCACTGGGCGAGCTGCTTGAATCGGCTTACAAATGGCACGAAGCCGATGAAACAATCGCCTTCACCAACGGTGTCTTCGATATCCTCCATCGCGGGCATATTCATTCGCTCGAAAAAGCCGCATCCTTCGCTGACAGGCTGGTCGTCGGCGTCAACAGCGACCGTTCCGCCCGTGAATTGGGAAAGGATCCCGACAGACCGATCGTCGGTGAAAAGGACCGCACAGCATGCATCGCTGCTCTGGGAGTTGTGGATCTGGTGGTTCTGTTCGATGAGCCAACACCGTACGAACTGCTCTCTGAATTGAAGCCGGATGTACTGGTCAAAGGCAGTGAATACAAGATCGAAGAGGTTGCAGGGCGGGAATTCGCCGGAAAAGTTGAGCTCGTCGACAGAATTGAAGGACTGTCAACAACGGAACTGCTGGCGAAAATACGCAATACTCAGGAACACGACTAATGTTTGAACAACTGACAGACAGGTTCGAGAAGTTTATCCGTAACCTGAAGGGTCAGGGCAAACTGACTGAAGCTAATGTGCATGATACTGTGCGTCAGGTACGGCGGATACTGCTCGAAGCTGATGTCAGCCTGCCGGCTGCCAAGGCTTTTGTCAAGGGTGTCCAGGATAAGTCGCTCGGTCAGGAGGTTCTTGCCAGCATCACGCCGGGTCATCAGATGGTCAAGATAATCCACGACGAGATGGCTGCGTTCCTGGGTGGTGAGTCCGAGCCAATCCGGTTCGGCAAGTCGCCATCGACGATACTGATGGTCGGTCTGAACGGCTCAGGTAAAACGACAACTTCCGCCAAGCTGGCGCTGCACCTGAAGCGACGTGGCAGACATCCGTTGTTGGTTGCCGCCGACACGATCCGACCCGCTGCGGCTGAACAGATAGTGACGCTCGGCAGGCAACTTGACATACCGGTATTCGCACCGAAAGGCTCCGATCCGGTCAGGATCGCCGAAGACGCTCGCGAGTTTGCCCGCAGTAAAAGCCTCGACTGCCTGCTTATTGACTCAGCCGGTCGCATGCACGTCAACGACGAACTTATGGACGAGCTCCGTCATCTCCAGTCCGCAGTCAAACCGCCGGAGACCCTGTTGGTCGTGGATGGGATGACCGGTCAGGATGCGGTTCGTTCGGCAAAGTCGTTTCTGGAGCGTATCGAGCTGACCGGGCTGGTTCTGACCAAGCTCGACGGCGACACACGTGGCGGCGCGGCTCTATCAATCCGCTGGGTAACGGGCAAGCCGATAAAATTCATCGGCGTCGGTGAAAAACCTGCCGATCTCGAACTGTTTCACCCAGACCGGATGGCGGGACGTATCCTCGGCATGGGGGACATTGTCTCCCTGGTTGAGAAAGCACAGACGACCGTAGATGCCCGGCAAGCTGCTGATTTCGCAAAAAAGGTAGCCAAACAGGAGCTGACACTCGATGATTTCCGCGCTCAGTTGATCCAGTTGAAGAACATGGGACCGCTGGACTCGCTGCTGGCAATGATCCCCGGCATGCGTGGCGCGATGAAGGGTTTGGAATTTGATACAAATGAGCTCAAGGGTATTACAGCCATAATCGACTCGATGACACCGGACGAGCGACGCACGCCGCGTATTATCGACGGCAGCAGACGGCGCCGTATCGCCCGCGGCAGCGGTCGCAGCGTCCAGGATGTCAATAAGCTGTTGAATCATTTCGACCAAATGCGCAAGATGATGAAGCAGATGGGCAAGCGCGGCGGTAAAATCCCGTTCGGCGGTTTCCCAAGTATGCCCGGTTTCAGTGGCAAATAAAAGTACCATTGGTAGTAATGCTAAAAAGCATTATTGTACAACGTATAATGGTCGTCCTCGATGCTTTGCTATTGGGTTTTATCATCGACCATATCAGTAACTCGCCCCTTTGGGGAGTTCTCGTAGTAGTCATTGCCGGCGGCACAGGCTTATTCCTGCTTTCAAATACTATTTTACAGAAAACAAAGGAAAATCTCGACGCGGGCTTCGACCCGGAAATAGTCACAATCCTAAGATCAACAACACTTGCATTAATATTTTTTATAGAATGTGCTGTGGCTGCATGGCTCATTTTGGCATGACTTGCAGCATAGCATAGCTTAACTGACAAATTACGACCGGAGAACAGACATTTGTCCGTAAAACTCAGACTTACACGCATGGGACGTAAAAAGCGTCCCTATTACCGAATTATCGCTATAGACAGCCGACGCCGCAGGGATGGGGCTTTCATCGACAAACTCGGATATTACCATCCCCTCGAAGATCCACCGGCGGTTCAGTTGGATGCCGATAAGGCGCTGAAATGGCTGCGAGTTGGCGCTCAGCCTTCCGGGACGGTTCTCAGTTTGCTGCGGCGCGAAGGTGTATGGTTGCGCTTCCGTATGGAAAAACGGGGAATGACCGAGGATCAAATCCAGGAAAAGATGGCTGAATGGTTTGCTGAACGAAGCAAAGCCGCCCCAAAACCGGAGCCGGAACCTGAAAAACCTGCCAAACCAGTCGAGGAAAAGGAGGAAGCGGCTTCTGCGCCGACTGAAACAGTTACCGAAGCGCCAGCAGATAAGGACGTCGAAGGGACTGAAGCAGAAGTTGAGGAAACAGAAGCTAAACCGGAAGAAACCATCGAGCCGGTTGAGGAGAAGGGAAAAGAAGCTCCGACTCCGACTGAAACAGCAGTCGAAGCGCCAGCAGATAAGGACGTCGAAGGGACTGAAACGGAAGCTGAG
>CAYYHI010000098.1:0-12189 GCA_964471745.1 uncultured bacterium
ACTCAAATCTCAACCGGATCGACATCCACGATAAATCTAACTTCCTTATAGCTGTGTTCAATTTCCTGTATCGCATCCCGCAACATCCTTTTAACACCCTTGGCTACAGTAAGTTTCCGCCGCGGCAGCTTGAGCAGCAGCATCCTTCGATATAGATTCTCGATGCGCTCAATAGGTGGTGGAGCCGGTCCAAGGACTTTACACGCTGATGTCTTTGCAGATAACTTGTTTTTCAATGAAAGCGCTGCCTTGTTGACCTTATCCCGTTCAGTACCTCTAACCAATACACAGATAAGATCACTGTAAGGTGGATACCGCAGTTCTTCCCTGGTAGCTATTTCCGCATCGAAAAGCTTCCGGTAGTTATGCTCCTGAACCCAGCGTAACATCGGATAGCTCGGATCCCACGCCTGTATTACGACCTCACCCTCGCCTGCGCGACCAGTTCTGCCCGAAGCCTGGGTTAACAGCCTGTAAGCCTTCTCGACGGTTCTGAAGTCCGGTCTCAGCCATTCAGGATCAGCGGAAAGGATACCGACCAATGTCACCCGTGGGAAATCATGTCCCTTGGCGACCATCTGCGTGCCAATCAGTATATCAAAATCATGCCGGACGAACCGCGACAGGATTTCCTGATGAGCGCCTCGATCATGAGTCGTGTCTATATCCATTCTTTCAACACGAGCATCCGGGAAGTGCAGTTCGAGCTCGCGCTGCAGCCTTTGCGTCCCCAATCCCCCGAAAAACAGCCGGTGACCGTGACACTTGGGACAGGCATCGACAACCTGCTGCTCGTACCCACAGTAATGACAGGCAAGCTTCTGACCGACGCGGTGATAGCGCAGAGTTATGTCGCAGTTAGGGCAGGTTGCCACTTCACCGCAATCGGGACACCGAATAATTGTTGAAAAACCCCGTCGGTTAACGAGCAGAATCGCCTGCTCGTCTCTCGCCAACCGTTCCTGAAGCTTCTTTTCCAGTTTGGGACTGAGACAATTGCTCTTTGCTCCAGATCCCCATGTCACAACCCAGATACCCGGCAGATCACCTCCACCATAGCGCTCCTTCAGCTCGACGAGCCTGTAGCGACCATCCAGCGCATTCTTGTAGCTACAGATATCAGGCGTTGCGGACCCCATAAGGACAGTAGCCCCCGAGCTGAACGCCCGGTAAAGTGCCACATCGCGCCCGTTGTAGCGCGGCGCCGGTTCCGATTGTTTATAGCTGTCATCGTGCTCCTCATCGATGACAATCAGTCCTAAATTCCGTACCGGAGCAAACACAACCGACCTTGGTCCCACAACAATCTTTACTTCACCCTGCTGTACCATCCGCCAGACATTCCGCCGCTCAACCTGGGAAAGTCCGCTGTGCGTTACAACGACATCATCCCCGAACCGGCGGCGGATGCGACCCGTAAGTTGTGGCGTTAATGATATTTCAGGAACCATCACGATCACACCCTTACCGAGAGCGAGCGCTTCGGCAATGACCTCGAGGTAAACCAGGGTCTTGCCGCTGCCGGTGACACCGTGCAGGAGGAACGAATTGAACCGCCCGGACTTAAGTGATCTCCGTACCTGACTGACAATTTCAGTTTGCTGAGGTGTAAGAACGGGCTTGCCAATGGCTGTCTCCTCAAGACCCGCCTGAGCCCGGCTGAGCTCGCTGACAGGAACCTGCGACCGAGATACCCAGCCTTTTTTCAGCAGGTTATGCATAATGGGCGCGAGACCGTGCTGAATCTTGCTAAGCTCCTTCTGCGTGATGTTCCCGTCCGCTTCAGCGAGTATTCCCACTGCTCTTTTCAGCTTGTGTGCATTAGCCGGTAGATCGTCAATCGCCTTTTCGTAATCCATCGATCCAGTCCAGCGCCATTGGACGGTCATGGTCGGCGTGGATTGCCGCGGTTCAACCTCCAATAATTCAACCCAGCCGTGCCGGATGAATCTCTCAAGCAGATTGAGTCCCCGGGGAAAACGCCTCTGTATCTGTCCCCTAGTCAGCGCTGCTTTTTTCAGGTCACGCCAGAGGTCTGCAGCAGGTCCGGTTTCTTCGCGGATGAACAGTTCGGCAATTCCCTTTTCGGACAGCTTATATCTTGCCTTGCCGGTTGGTTTTAAGCCGGATGGAATAGCCGCAGCTATGGCTTCGCCCCAGTCGCACATATAGTATTCGGCAATCCAGCGCGTCAGTTCCAGAATATCTTGGGGAATCAACGAAGAATGATCGACCGGTTCAAGAATTTCACGCAACTGTGGACTGTCCGATCCGGTGAATATCCGAGTTATAATTCCAATCCGACGGCGGCTGCCGAAAGGTACTCGAACGCGTATTCCGGTTTCAAAGCCGATCATACTGTCGGGGGTCTTATATGTATATCCACCCGTGGGCTGGTCGGCGAAATGAACTTCGGCGAGGTTTATTTCATCAGTTCCGGACATTGGGGAATAACATCCGATCGGCAACATCTTTCATTTCAGAGAACAGTTTGGAGCACGTATCCGGTCGTCAATAGCAGACCGGTAAGCAGATGAGTCATAATCGTACCGGCGCAGGACGGAACCAGAGCGGGTACGTTATCATAATTGATGAGTGTGTTGCGAGTGGCTTTCAGGGCAATCGGTATGGTCAAAAACCCTAATAGTAACCACATCTTGTCAAAGACCAGCGCCAGGGCAAGGATACTTAAGTAGTTCAAAACCATCAACACGAAATATCCAGTTGCCGCGCGCTTCCTGCCCAGCCTGACAACCCAGTGTGTCTTGCCCACAGCTTTGTCAGCGTCATGGTCCGGAAACTCATTGACATAAAGAACCAGAGTAATCATGAAGGCAATCGGCAGTGAAGCAATAATGACTTCCAGGTTCAGTGTTTGCATCTGAACAAAATAAGCGCCGTTTACACTGCACAGACCGAAAGCCAGGGCGATGGCAAGCTCTCCTACTCCACGTCCGACCAGGTTAATTCCTGGCGCGACGTACAGCACGCCGCAGGCAACGCCGATCAGACCGATCCAGAAGATCGTGAAACCCCTTAGATAGGTCAAATACAGTCCGAGCGAAATTCCGATGATATAGGCTACAATCGAAATTGTCAACATCCCTTTGGGAGAAAGCGCGCCGGTTTGTATCAGGCGGCTGCCGCCGGTAAACGGTCTGATGAATTCGACGTTCAGCTCATCGTTGCGATTGTGATGATCGAAATAATCGTTTATCGTATTGGCGCCAGCGTGGAGCGCTAGTGCGCCGATCATAGCCATGAAAAACAGTCCCCATTGAAAGTCAACTCCATGATGCCAGGCAATAACGCTGCCTAGGATAACCGGCACGATAACCGCCGTAAAGAAAGGCGCCCGTAGTGAGGCAAGTATTGTTTTTATATTCATCTATTGTTCCTAAAATATTACCCTTACAAAACCAGTAGCTTAGACATTCTTGTCTGACTCATTTTTCAACCATTGCGCTGTGTGGCACGGGTAGCTCCGCTACCCGTGTTTCAATTGTCATCCCCAGCACCAATATGTCCGAAAATGAAGTTATTACCCTTAAACTCATCATTCCATCGGAAGATGGAATCCAGTAACACCCGCAATATCAGCAACTTCTCTGGATTCCAACTTTCGTTGGAATGATGAATCCCGAGACAATTTGGTATTCTCAGACAGACTAGCACGCGGGGATCCAGAACCACGTCATATTATCATAACATATAGTATTGACATAGCAAACATTAATGAACCAAACCACTCAAAACAACTCCTCAACGGCAAACATACCCACCTTCCAGCACGACACCAAGCTCTCCCCCACTCCGGGTTTCAGTTCCGGTTCGAACTGCCGACAGTTGTCATCGGCTAACGGACAGCGGGGATGAAACTTGCAACCCTCAGGGAATTCGAGCGGATTAGGCACAGTGCCCTCAATCTGGTACAAGCGGTCCTTATGGATGCCCATACGGGGAATGGCATGCTGCAGACCAATAGTGTAAGGATGCTGCGGATTGTGAAAGATCGCCCTGGCAACGCCCGCCTCAACCACCTTGCCGGCATACATCACCACGATCCTGTCAGCCACTTCGGCAATCACGCCGAGGTTGTGCGTAATCATGATAATAGCCATGTCGAGCTCCCTCTGCAGCCGGCGCAGCAATGCCAGTATCTGTGCCTGAATCGTTACATCAAGGGCGGTAGTCGGTTCGTCGCAAATCAGCAGGCTCGGATGGCATGACAGCGCCATGGCGATCATAACCCGCTGCCTCAGTCCACCTGAAAGCTGATGCGGATATTCATCCAGCCGCCTTTCCGGATCCGGAATACCCACCAATTTGAACATCTCGACCGCCCGTTGACGCGCCTCATCGACCGAAACTCTCTGATGTAACGTCACCGCCTCCACGACCTGATCACCACATGTAAACACCGGATTCAGCGACGTCATCGGCTCCTGAAAGATCATGGCTATGTCGTTGCCGCGGATACGCCTCATCTGATCTTCCGGCAGCTTAAGTAGATCCACCCCGTCAAAGCGAACATCACCACCCGCGATCTCCCCCGGTGGGATCGGTATCAAACGCATTACCGACAAGCAACTGACCGTCTTGCCGCAACCGGACTCGCCGACGATGCCGAGCGTTTCCCCCTTGTCGACATCGAAGGAGACGCCGTCCACCGCACGGGCTATGCCGTCATCGGAATGGAAATATGTACGTAAGTTTTTTACTTCAAGTAATTTTGACAAAATTAATCATCCTGGGTTGACATTGGATGAAAGAACATTCGTAATTCTTAATTCGTAATTCCTGATTCGTATTAATCAGAAGCAAACTCCCGGCATTCCCTGATCAGCGCAGCCGTACTCAAACCGAACATCTCCGTCAATTCGTCGGGCTCACCCGACGTTGTAAATACCCTATCCAGCGATAACTTCCGCATTGGTGTTGGTTTGTGCATCGCTAATACTCCCGCAACCGATTCATATAAGCCGCCCGCGTACATGTGATCTTCTATGGTTATCACTCGACCGGTTCGAGCGGCGGAAGCGATAATCGTATCGGAATCAAGAGGCTCAAGGGTCGAGATACCAATCACGTCGGCGAATCCCTCGCCCAACTCGTCACAGGCTTCGAGGGCGTTGTAGACCTTATCGCCTATGGCAATAATCGTTACACGTTCACCCTCACGCAGACGATAAGCCCTGCCAATTTCGAATGGCGCCGGATCGGGGAGAAAAATCGGCAGCTTGGGACGGTTCAAGCGCAGGTAATACAATCCTTGCTCTTCAAAGATGGCTTCAACCGCTCGTCTGACCTGCCTGCTGTCCCAGGGAGTTATTATCGTAAAATCCGGAATTAAACGCATCCTCGCCAGGTCGGTTATGTCGTGTGCGGAACTGCCATCAGGTCCGACCGTAATACCGGTATGGCTGGCAGCCAACAATATGTGGACATCACCCTGACGGGCTGCTGCGCGTATGTGAGCGTAAGCATGATGCAGGAAGACGGACATATCGCAGGCAGCTACCCGTCGACCTGCCATCGCCAGACCGGTGGCTAAACCGACCATGCCCGGTTCGTTTATCCCGGCGGTGTAAAATCTGTCCGGAAAGACATCCTGGAATTTCTTGCTGTATGTCGAGTTGCTTGTTCCGGCATCGAGCACGCACAGATCCGACCACCTTTCTCCAGCGGTGACAAGTGCGTGACCGAAAGCCTCCCGTAGCGATTCCTTACCGTAAGTCTCCGTGATTAATTCCTCCGTGTGGCTTCCAAACCCTTGATATATGCCTGATATTCCTCTTCTGTCTGAGGCGGACGACCGTGAAAGCCCAAACGACCTTCATTTGACGGGTCACCACCCTTTCCCTTTATAGTGTCGCAGATGATAAGCGACGGCTTATTGCACTCATCAACCGCTTCCTGATAAGCGTTATTCAATACTGAGAGGTCATGACCATCGACCTGTATTACCTGCCAATTATATAGTTTCGCAATCTCCGAGATGGGTCCGATGTCAACCGCGGCATCCTGTGCCAGCTTGTTATCATTTAGGATCAGGATAAAATTCGGTGCGGGTCGAAGAAAAAGAGGCGCCGACATAAGCCCCTGACTGACCGGTTCCTCGAACTCACCGTCACCGGCAATGCAGAAAACGAACCTTTTCACTGCCAGAGCATGCCCATAAGCCTGCCAGAGACCGATGCCGAGGCTGCCGTTCGAGTTCTCCAGTCCATGAGGCAGACTTCGCTTGGTATGCCCCTGGAACGGCGTATTCGGTCTGCGGAATCCGGCGTAAACGTCTTCAAATGAATAATACCCAAGATCCGCATTTACAAAGTATTGCAGTGGACAGGCATGACCCTCTGAAAGGAATATCCTGTCCCTTTCATCCCAGGCGCCGTTTTTCGGATCAAACTGGAAGAAGTCCGAATAAACCAGCGCCAACCAGACCTCAACCAAACTGAGAGACGTATCCAGGTGACCGGATCGAGCCTGATACATTAAATCGATCAGGTTCTTTCGGATACGGTAAGCTTTTTCTTCAAGCTCTTCGAGTGTTTCTTTGAACATAATGTTTTTGTGAGTCTTAACTGATTACTGATATTGTGTAAAGTTTCTCGTTTCGTCATTCTGAACGAAGTGAAGAATCTCAACTGTCAACTGAACAGTACAATCACTTCCGGTCTAACTATCAGATACATCGCCACCACCGGAGCGGTGAAAATCAGGCTATCGAAGCGGTCAAGAATGCCGCCGTGACCGGGCAGGAAAGAGCTCGTATCTTTAACACCGCTCTCCCTCTTCAAGGCTGACTCAACGAGATCCCCAATCGGACCGAATAGTCCCGCGGCTACACCAACAGCCAAACCCAAATCAAACCACACCAAACCCAACCGCCACCAGAATAAACCAAACAGGATCGATCCAAAAAAACCGAATATAAATCCTTCTATCGTTTTATTTGGGCTTATAGCAGGAGCCAACTTATGCCTACCCATCAGCTTGCCGCCTGCATAAGCCGCCGTATCTCCAACCCATATCGCGCCCCACACACAGAGCGCCAGCCATTTACCCGCATCCAACGGTGCTCCCCCGCAGTTCCACCCTCGAATAAAGACGAAGCTGCCTATCAATAGAGGAATATAACAAATCCCTCCCAACGTAACCATAATATCTTGATGTGATTGACTCTTTAATACACCCGCTGTTGAGATTATCAGGAAAGCAGCTATGATTATCCAGGGCATGTATTCATATCCCAGCACCCATATTACGACAATCACCAGACCAAAACCCAGACCCAAGGTCTTCAACGGATTCCTATCAAGATTTTTCTGCAGATTGTAATACTCATTCTGGGCAATGAAAGCAATAACCGCCGCCAGTAATCCGGTCCACCAACCTCCCATCCAGGTCAACCCGAGCAGAAGAGGTATGCCCCAGACAGCAACCAGTAACCTTGAGCCAAGTCCCCCCTTTTTCATCCGTTTCCTAACTTGATAATGCGAATCCGAACCTCAACCACACCTTCCTGAATCATACCGATTTTCTTGGCGGCTCCCTTGGACAGATCGAGTATTCTCTTGCCCTTGAACGGTCCTCGATCGTTTATACGAACCCGGCACTGCTTTCCGGTTCTTAGATGCGTTACCTCAATTACGGTATTGAACGGCAGTTCACGATGAGCCGCCGTCATCCCATTAATATTGTATTTCTCGCCGTTTGCAGTCTTTCTGCCGTGAAACTTGGGTCCGTACCACGATGCCAGCCCGGTCCAAGTCTGCCCGACCTTGAATCGTCTGGGAACTTCCCTGTATCGCGGCGCAGTCGTGCAGCCGGATATCAGTAATACTGCAAGTAAAACGAAAACGACGAAATTGATTTCACGTCTATTCATCAAACCTCCAGACAACCGACCAAGTCAGTCAACCGATTGACGCCGTGTCTTTCGCAGTATTCGATCATCTCACCGAAAATACGAACCGGCGCACCGGGATCCGTAAAGAACACCGACCCAAGCTGCAATCCGGAAGCGCCAGCCAGAAGGAATTCAATACAATCCGTCCCGTTTACCATACCGCCCGACGCCCAGATCGGCACATCGACAGCCTGCGCAGCCTGCCACACCTTCGCCAGCGCCACCGGTTTGAGAGGCGGACCACTGTAACCGCCGGTCACATTGCCCAATAACGGTCTGCGGCGCTCCGCATCGATAACCATGCCCATCAGTGTATTAACCAGCGTCAGCGCATCCACTCCCGCCTCGACGGCTGCCTCAGCAACCGGAGCGATTACTGAATAATGCGGCGTCAGTTTCACGGAAATGAATCTCTTGGTCATCGACCTCACTTCTCTGACAATCGCTTCAACAGCATCCTTATCGCCGCCGAGATCGAGACCGCCGCGCTTGACGTTAGGGCACGAGACGTTCAGTTCATATCCTGATATTCCTGCAACGGTCTCAAGCTTCCCCACAACTTCAGCATATTCCTCAACGCTGTCCCCGACAACGCTGACGAACACTTTCGTCTCGCCTATCGGTAGAATGCTGACTTTTTCGACAAGGAAACTGTCGACACCAACATTAGCCAGACCGATTGAGTTAATAATCCCGCCGGTAGAGGTCTCGCAGATCCGGGGCGGTGGATTACCTGACCTTGGCTCTAATGATATGGATTTGGTAACTATGCCACCAAGCTTGGAATAATCAACGAGATTACGGAATTCATCGCCATAGCCGAAAGTGCCCGAGCCGGTCAGCAGCGGGGTTCGCAGTTTAAGCTCTCCCATCCGAACTGTCGTGTCAACGTTCATAGCGTCACTCCCGCACTCAGATCGACCTCAGATGCGTCAAAAGCAGGTCCGTCCCGACAGACAAGATAGTATCCGTCACCATCGGCTTTCGGCACCGCACAGCTCTGACAGGCTCCCACGCCGCATCCCATCGGCACCTCCAGCGAGACATAAGCAGTAATCGACCTCGCGGTGCAGACATCTTTCAGCGCTAACATCATAGTACCCGGTCCGCAGCCATAGATAACCACATTCCGCTGCTTCAGCTTAATCAGCAATCTCTCCAGCAAATCGATTACAGTTCCATTATATCCGATACTGCCATCATCGCTGGCAAGATTGATCTTACGTCGTCTGATTTCAACATCATCCACGGTTAAACAGTCAGTCGATCTAACGCCCAACAGGAAATCGCGAGCGACAGATCCGGGAAGCTGTGTGTCCAACAACAGCAGAGGTACAACGCCTATACCGCCCGCCACCAACACCGGATGTTGATCATCTTCCGGAAACGTAAAAGGATTACCGAGCGGACCTATCAAATCAATCCTGTCACCCGGATGCTTCTCCGCCAGCAAACTTGTACCGACACCTTTGACATTGAAAATCAAACTGAGATAGTCCCCCCGGCAGGGGCCAACACTAAGCGGTCTGCGCAGGAACGGATTAAATCCATCCGTAACACGCACATGAACGAACTGCCCGGCACGACTGGATCTAGCGATCTCGGGCGAAAAAACAGTCACATCCCAGATACCGTTTGAAATCTTGCGTACCTGTTCGATCATGCCCTTCTCGGCAACAGGTATATTATTCGTTGTTATCATCTTCTTCAAAAACAAATACCTGCCTCATACGGGTTGAAACCTCCTGCCCATGATACCTGCCTGCCCGATATCGAAGCCTTCTTAAAACCCTCCGAGCGGCTTCTTCATAACCCAGCCCCGGTGGATCCGCAGTTAAGACTTCAATATCTATTATCTTTCCGGATTCTCTGACAACAAATTGCAGTTCAACCTGTCCCGTAACCATTTCTGAATCAGGCTCGCGCTCCGGCATATAACTCCTGATGTAATTCTTGAGCCGCGATGTACTGGTCAGCAGTTGAGGCAATTCATCAACCTCGTTCGGATCGTAGATCTTCTCAGGCAGTTCGGTTTCTTCATTTCCTATATCTGGAGTTCTATCGAGGAAATCAGGCATGAACTCTTCGTGAGGCTCCCGCAATTTGTCAACGCCCATACCGGAATCAGCCGGAGTATCCTCAGCCTGTTTCTCGTCATCTTTCTGCCTTTGTGTAGCTCGATCCCTGGAAACATCGGCATAAGGTGTACCGCGGAATTCATCGACAATCACGGCATAGAGCTCCCCGGCAAGGGAATCCTCCGCCAAAATCTTTCGTGAAAGGTAAGCCGCAGCCAGTAAAGCCCTGGCGCGATTATCGGAAGCGGAATCCGCTTGTTCAGCAATTTTATAGTAGACCTCACGCGCCCGCATTGGATCATCCTCGACGAACCAATGGGTTTCAGCCTGATCGAACATAAGACTTAAACTGTCAATCTCCTCAGGTTCAACAGGGTAGCCAAGCACGAGCCTGGCGCGGTTACCAAACACCCCTTCCGGTATATTTGTCAGGATCAGTCTGAAGAGCGAATCGCGAACGGTTGTATCGCCGCGCGTCTTGGCAATATATGCAAGCGAAGCAATCGAGCGTCCCCAGATTTCGCTGGAATCAGATTTTTCCGCCGGTTTGCGCAGATAGAACTCAGCGCTGTCCAGATCATCTCGTTCAAACAGATGAAACTCCGCCAAGTCGAAATTTGCCTTCCGAAGCTGATCTGACCGTCTGGAAAACAGAACGGCGAGCGTTGTAGAATCCAAGGCTACTATTGTGCTGTCTATTTCAACTTTCGTGGAATCAACGCTGGAATCAGCCTCAGCCGAAGGTTTTTCCTCCAATTTCTTGAAACGATCCCGGCGAGAGCGTTTTGGCTGTCTACGCTCACCTGATTTCTTGACATCCTTCTGAATGACCAATTCCAAAGAATCCACATAAACGGTATCCGCAGGCAGCAATTCCCGGAGATTGCCCAATGAACTGTCCACCACGTCCAACTGATTTTCCAGGAAACTTATCCAATGCCAGGAACCATATAAGGCTTCGATTTCCCTCTTCAAGGAATCACCTGAACTGACCCACTGCGAGGATCGGTCAGCGCTTTTTATCTCCGTCAGTGCTGAGTAGGCTCCAGCCAGGTCGCGCCACTTCTCCCACAATAGCCAACCTAACTCGAAGTATGCATGTGCTGCCAGTTCCCCGCGTTTATTAGCTTCCACAAGGTTTTCAAGTCTCCTTTTTGACTCGTCGTACTGCTCCATTTCACGCATGCAAAGGGCAGCTTCCAATTCAATTACAGGAAAATCATTAATATAAGCAGCATCACGCAACAGCTCTTCAAGTGACTGCAACGCCTCCTCGGTTCGTCCAAGCTGTCTGAAAATGACAGCTCTTCGGAGTGTCGCTTCCAGTTTGATCTTTCTGGAAGGTTTGGAATTCAGAATCTCATCGTACAATTCGACTGCTTCGGAAATTCTTTGGGTGCGGCTCAAGCATTCACCGATTCTGATCCAGGCAAGGTTTCGCAACCACTCATCTTCACTGCCTGAGCTTATAACTTCCCTAAACTGCTCGGAAGCCATATCCCATCGCTCCTGTTCAAAGTAATAATCACCCAACGCCTGGTGTGCCTGAGCACGTATTTCAGATTCCGTTTCCTGCGTGAATAGGTTGGACAGTATCAACCTGCCTGAATCGGGCTGGGCAACCATGAGCAGCGACATTCCTTTCAAGAGTGAACCTTCGTGCATAAACTTCGACTGGGGATATTTTGCAATCAGCTCATCAACCTTGCCAATCGACTTTCGATAATTTCCTATCCCGTAATATGCCTTTGCCAACAGCAGCAGCGCGTCATCCTCCCACCGGCATTCAGGATAATACTCAAGCATTCTGCCGGCGGATTCGATGCACTTATCATAAGACGAAAGCTTCGTTCTGCCGCCTGTGCGAGTATCTTCACTTCCTTCCCGCCTGCTCCTCTCCGCTTCATTATAGTATTTCTTGGCGTTATAGAAGTAGTTATAATATGCGCATCCGGTGAGGAACATAACCCACAACAGAATGATTAACGCTGAAAAGATATGTCTCTTCAGACGAGAATCACCATTAAATTCATTTTTCTTATTGACTATCATCCAAGATTTTCTTAGCTTAACAAATTGTAATTCGGTTAGTGTCAGCGATTCATTGTCACTCCCGTAAAACAGTCTTTCCGAAAATAAGAGAGTCAGCCGCTGTCACCTCTCCGCAGGTGACAGCAACACTATGATAGGGTTATA
>CAYYHI010000099.1:0-6734 GCA_964471745.1 uncultured bacterium
GTTGTCGGTGAACTGCCAACCGTTCGGCATATCGTCCGACGTGGCTTCCAGAGTCAGGTCGTCGAAATCAGGATCGGAAGCTTCAACGTTAAATATCAACTCTTCAGCCTCATTCACCTCCGGATCGACGGGTAAATCGATCCAGCGTGAAGGACAGTTGACGCGGTTAATCGTGATTTCGATCTCCTCGTCAACATCGAATTCGGCATCCGAAGCCGTTACAGTCAGGTGATACACACCTGCATCCCGACAGCCCGGTCGCCAATTGAACGTCCCGGTACCGTCCTGGTTGTCGGTATATTCCCAACCATCCGGCAGGTCACCGGACGAAGCGGAAAGCGTGAAATCGTCGCCATCGGGATCGGACGCTTCCACTACGAATGCAAGCTCTTCTGTTTCATCGACATTAACGTTCTTATTCACATTATCCCAGACCGGCGCACGGTTCACGTGGATTACAGTTATGTTGATATCCTCAGTAGCTTGGTATTCACCGTCGGATACGGTAACCGTTAATATGTATTCCCCGGCATCGTTGTATGTCGGCGTCCAGCGGAACGTACCTCTCCCGCTGCGGTTACCGCTGAATTCCCAACCTTCGGGCAGATCATCCGAAAAAGCATCGAGGTCAAGATCGTCGTCGTCCGGGTCGGATGCCTGAACGGTAAACTCAAGGCGTCGACCCTCATCGATCTCCTGACTCTCCGGCACGTCATCCCAGGCAGGCGCGCGGTTAACGTGGCTAACTAGGATGGTTACATTCGCACCGGTTTCAAACTCGCCATCCGATACCGTAAACACCAGACTGTATTCCCCCGCATCGTCGTATGTCGGCGTCCAGTTGAAATCACCTGTACCGTTCCCGTTGTCAGTGAAAGTCCAGCCTTCGGGAAGATCATCCGATAAAGCTGTCAGGGTCAGACCGTCGTCGTCGGGATCGGAAGCCTCTACGGTGAAGGCAAGTGCTTCCGCTTCGTTCACCTCTTCGGACTCCGGCATAACATCCCAAGCCGGTGCACGATTAACGTGATTGACGGTTATCGTTACATCTTCAGCAATGTCGAACTCCTCATCGGAAACGGTCAAGGTCAAAGTATATTCACCGGCATCGTTATAAGTGGGCGTCCACACAAATGAACCAGTTCCGTCACTGTGGTCGGTGAAGTTCCAGCCGTCGGGAAGATCGTTCGAGGTCGCTTCAATGGTCAGGTCATCACCATCAGGATCGGAAGCTGCGACAGTAAATGAAAGCTCTGCTGCTTCGTCTATTTCTCTGCTTTCCGGTATGGAATCCCAGACTGGCGTACGGTTGACGTCATAGATCGTAACGGCTACATCCGTCTCAACGTCAAATTCCGCGTCGGACAGGTGAAAGATTGCCGTATAATCTCCCGCATCGTTGTATGTCGGCGTCCAGGTGAAGCTTCCGGTTCCGTCACCGTTATCATTGAACTCAGCTTCTTCCGGAATATCTCCGGAGCTGTATTGGATCGTTAGATCATCACCATCGGGATCGGAGCCCTCTACTGTGAACGTAATTTCCTGATTTTCATTTACCTGTACGATCTCAGGAACATTATCCCATACTGGAGTCCTGTTAACATGGCCGACCGTTATTATCACATCCTCCATTACTCCAAATTCATCGTCTGTTACCGTAAATTGGGCGCTGTATTCACCCTCATCTTCATATCCCGGCGTCCAGGTGAATGTTCCTGTTCCGTCGCCGTTATCAGTGGAATTCCATCCTTCCGGCAGATCTTCCGATGACGCACTTATGGTCAGGTTGTCACCGTCCGGATCAGATGCCTCCACCGTGAAGGATAACTCTTGATTTTCCTCCACTGATTCACTCACTGGAATGACATCCCATACCGGTGTACGGTTAACGTCGCCTACGATTATCGATACATCTTCTGCAACGTCATATTCAGCGTCTGACACAGTAAGTGTCAAAGTATATTCACCCGCGTCATCGTAGGCTGGAGTCCACGTGAATGTCCCGCTGCCGTCATCGTTGTCTATAAAGCTCCACCCTTCCGGCAGGTCGTTTGAAGCTGCGTTAATGGTCAGATCATCACCATCAGGATCGGACGCTGTTACCGTAAATGACAGCTCATCTGCTTCATCTATCGTTTCGCTCTCAGGAATATCATCCCAGACCGGTGTACGGTTGACGCGATTGACGGTAATAGTCACCTCAGCATCGACATTATACTCTGCATCGGAGACGGTTACGGTTAACGTGTACTCGCCTGCATCGTCATAACCCGGTGTCCAGACAAACACACCGCTTCCATCTCCATTGTCTGTAAAGTCCCATCCAACGGGAAGATCAGCCGATGAAGCATCGAGGGTCAGGTCATCTCCATCGGGATCGGATGCCTCGACACTGAAAGACAGCTCCTCAGCTTCATTTACATTTTCGCTTTCAGGAACATTATCCCAAACAGGCGTGCGGTTTACGTGGTTAACTGTTATCGATACATCCTCATCGACGTCGAACTCTGCGTCAGAAACCGTTACTGTTAACGTGTAATTCCCGGAATCGTCGTAGCCTGGCGTCCATGTAAACAGACCGGTTCCGTCACCGTTATCAGTGAAATTCCAGCCAGCGGGAAGGTCAGCGGAAGACGCGTCGAGGGTCAGGTCGTCGCCATCGGGATCGGAAGCTTCAACTGCGAATGAAAGCTCGCTGGCTTCATCAACCTCTTCGCTTTCGGGGACATCGTCCCAAGCTGGGGTGCGGTTGACGTGGTTCACAGTTACAGGTACGTTCACCGCAACGTTAAACTCTGTGTCGGAAATGGTGAAAGTTGCAGTGTAATCGCCAGCGTCGTCAAAGCTCGGCGTCCAAGTGAATGTCCCGCTGCCATCGCCGTTGTCTGTGAACTCTGCGGCTTCAGGAATGTCACCGGAACTATATTCTATCGTCATATCATCACCGTCGGGATCGGAGCCCACAACACTGAACTCGAGCCTCGCTCCCTCGCTTACTCGCTCACTTTCAGGAACATCATCCCAGCTTGGCGGACGGTTTACATCGCCTACAGAGATAATGACTTCCTCAACAACATCGAATTCAGTATCTGAAAGCGTGAACACGGCGGTATACGAGCCGGCTTCCCCAAATCCGGGTCGCCAGGAGAACTGTGCTGTGCCGTCGCCGTTGTCTGTGAAATTAACCTCTTCCGGCAGATCGTCGGAGAAATATTCTATCGTCAAATCATCTCCGTCCGGATCAGAGCCCTCCATTGTGAACTCGAGCAGTTCGTCCTCGTTAACGTTCTCGCTTTGAGGAATATCATCCCATACCGGTGTACGATTAACGTGATTGACCGTTATTATGACGTCCTCATCGACGTCGAACTCGGCATCCGAAGCTGTGAAGGTAATGCTGTATTCCCCCGACTCATCGAAGGTCGGCGTCCATCTGAACGTGCCCCGGTTGTTGCCAAGGTCGGTGAATGTCCAGCCTCCGGGAAGATCATCCGAGGATGCCGTTAATGTGAGTGCATCGTTATCAGGATCGGATGCTACCACCGTAAATGTAAGCTGTTGATTCTCGTCGGTCTCAGCGCTCTCCGGTACATTATCCCAGACCGGTGTGCGGTTGACATGGTTGACTGTTATTGAAATATCCTCATCGACGTCGAACTCGGCATCGGAAACCGTTACGGTCAAAGTGTAATCACCCGAGTCGTCGTAACCGGGTGTCCAGGTAAATGAACCGGTGCCGTCGCCGTTGTCGGTGAAATTCCAGCCGCCGGGTAGATCACCAGATGCATCGAGGGTCAGGTCGTCGACGTCGGGATCGGACGCTTCAACCGTGAATGAAAGCTCCTCAGCTTCATTAACGGCTTCGCTTTCCGGCACATTGTCCCAGACAGGTGTACGATTGACATGGTTGACTGTTATAGCAACATCCTCATCGACGTCGAATTCAGCGTCCGAAACCCTAACGACCAGCGTGTAATTACCTGAGTCGTCATAACCGGGCGTCCAGGTAAATGTACCGGTGCCGTCGCCATTATCAGTGAAATTCCATCCCCCGGGAAGATCGACGGATGATGCGTCGAGTGTCAAGTCATCGCCGTCGGGATCGGATGCCTCAACTGTGAACGAAAGCTCCTCAGCTTCATTAACGGCTTCGCTTTCCGGCACATTATCCCAAACCGGCGAGCGATTCACATGGTTTACGCTGATAGCGACATCCTCATCGACGTCAAACTCGGCATCGGAAACCGTTACGGTTAAAGTGTAATCACCCGAATCGTCATAACCCGGTGTCCAAGTAAATGTACCGGTGCCGTCGTTGTTGTCGGTGAAGTTCCAGCCTCCGGGAAGATCGACGGAAGATGCATCGAGAGTCAGGTCGTCGCCGTCCGGATCGGATGCTTCAACTGTGAATGAAAGTTCCTCAGCTTCATTAACGGCTTCGCTTTCCGGAACATTGTCCCAGACCGGCGTGCGATTGACATGATTGACAGTTATTGAAATATCCTCATCGACGTCAAACTCGGCATCGGAAACCGTAACTGTCAACGTCCAATCACCCGAATCGTCATATCCGGGCGTCCAGGTAAATGTTGCGGTGCCGTCGCCGTTGTCGGTGAAATTCCAGCCACCGGGAAGATCACCGGATGCGTCGAGAGTCAGGTCGTCACCATCGACGTCGGACGCTTCAACCGTGAATGAAAGCAACTGATCCTCATTTACTTCCTCGCTTACGGGAACGTCATCCCAAACAGGCGCATCGTTAACCGCACTGATCTGCACATTAAAGACCATATCGGTAGTATCATCACGCCGCGGCGTGTTATCCGAATCGATGCCTCGGCCTGCCAGCATAGCGTCGTTGATTGAACGCAAACCCCGAGCTTGGCGATCATTATTGAATCTGTATCTATTACTCGATAAATTCGAGTTCGATGCAGTCTCAAAGCCGTTATTGACCGATTGACCGCCAATTCTCCTGAGCTGCCTGATGGGACCGTCGTTTTCGCGATCGCGGCGGGGGCTAGGACCTCCACCATCATAGCCGTCATCGGCGGTCACCGTAATCTGTGCGTCGCCGTACCAATTATCGTCCGAGTCTATCTGTAGCTCCGAGTCGTTCACTATATTTACGGTAACCTCATCCCTGTCGCTGAGGACAATATAAGTCAAGACATCCTCGTTTGGATCGGAGAACACCGCGTCCAGGTCAGCAAGGATATAAGGATCGAAGTCTTCGTCGAGTTCGAGGTCAGCTATCGGGTTCTCAACTTCCGGCGGGTAGTTGACAAAGATACCGTCACCGCTTAGCTGAACAATGACCGTACCTTCGTCAGGATCGTTGGAAGTAATCTCGAGTGTTCCGTCGAACGTCTGGTAGTCATCCGGCGTGAAGTACACCTCGATCTGAGCAGACGCACCCGGATCGATGTTTATCGGGTTTGAAAAATCGGTTGTGAATACGCCGTTCGTTGAATTGATGCCGGTTATGGTGAGAATTTGTGCGCCGTGGTTGAGTATCACGAACGTCCACTGATCGGTGCTGTCCTTCTCAACCTCACCGAAATCATAACCGAACTCATGCGCATTCTCCCACCAGGTAATGTCATCGGCAACGCTCGCTGCGCCCAGCACGTCCATATCGAAATCATCGTCAACATCATGCGCAAAGACGAAAGCTGCGCCGTTGAAATCACCCGCTATCGTGTGTTCGGTGAAGCTTTCATTGCCGTCGTTCTCCCACCAGGTTAGGTCATCGGCATCCTCTGCCGCGGCGAGCACATCAATATCACCGTCACCATCGACATCCTTCGCATAGACGGAAGCAGCGCCGTCGAAATCACCTGCTATCGTATGTTCGGTAAAACTTTCATCACCATCGTTCTCCCACCAGGTTAGGTCATCGGCATCCTGCGCCGCACCAAGTATATCAATACTACCGTCACCATCGACATCTTTGGCAAAAACAGAAACAGCGCCTGTGAAATTACCTGCTATCGTATGTTTGATGAAGCTCCTATCGCCATTGTTCTCCCACCAGGCAATCTCACCGTCTGTCTGAGCCGCTCCAAGTATGTCGAAATCGCCGTCGCCATCAATATCTTCTGTATAAACAGCTCCTGCGCCGTCAAAATCGTCTACTATGATATGTTCAGTGAACTCTTCATATCCGTCGTTTTCCCACCACGTAATCTCGTCGTGGTTCTGTCCCGCACCGACCACATCGACATCACCGTCTCCATCGAAGTCGGCGGCGTGAACCGAAGCTGCGCCGGCGGTTCCCCCAGCAATCGTATGCGACGTGAAACTCTCGTCACCATCATTCTCCCACCAGGCGATATCGCCTGCATCCCGCGCTGCGCCGAGTACATCGATATCACCATCCTGATCCAGATCGATCGTGTAAACAGCCGCAGCGCCGTCGAAGTTACCGGCTATGATATGCGCGCTGAATTGCTGGCTGCCATTGTTCTCCCACCACATTATATCATCGCCATCGAAAGCGGCTCCAAGCACATCGACATCACCATCCTGATCCAAGTCCGTTGCATAAAGGCAGTTGGCGCCGTCGAAACTTCCCGCAATCGTATGCTCAGTGAAGTCTATATCAGGCTCCTCGCCGGGCTGGTAGCCCAGGTATATATCCGGAGGGCGATTGATGCCTCGACCGGTAAGCTGTATCGTCGTTTCGGGATATTGTGGATCATCGGAATAGATAATCAACTCACCACTGAAAA
>CAYYHI010000099.1:6744-12056 GCA_964471745.1 uncultured bacterium
AAACCTGCGCATCGTCCGGCTGGAAGTTGATAATCAGGTTGCGCGTTTCATCCGGTTCAATAATAAAGTTGTCATTGCCTGCACGGTTATGCGAAAATGCTGCATCGTCCACAGTGATTCTTTCTATCTCCAGATCACCAAAACCTATGTTCGTTATGAAGCAGGTTAGGTGACCCATCTCTCCTGTATAAGTATCGCCAAAATCATAGACCTCATCCGGTGATATGCTGATGCCGGGACCCTCGCCCACTCTTAGCTGTACGTTGACAATAACCTCATCGTTCTCCGGATCATTGGTATCGAAAATTAGGTTCGCTTCGTATTCACCTTCGATCAGTTCTGCAGCATCCAGTGTAACGGCAAGCTCCAATAAACCGCCAGGGTCGACTTCATCCGAGACAGGATCGAGCCTTACCCAGCTACGTGTGATGCCGTAAGCTTTGCCAGCCGGACCGCCATCCTCGCTGCCGTAATGTATCAGTAAACCGTCTGAACCGTCGCTGTTCTGGATTCCGATACAGGAACTCGTTCCCAACAGGTTATCGTCGGCATACTGGAACTTGATTTCGTTATCACCGTTCAGAATCAATTGGAAAGTCTGTCGGGTGCTTGCATCACCATGGTAAAGTTCAACTTCGATCCAACTGACAATAGTAAGTTCTCTATTCCCGTCGGTGTAGAAGTAAATGTCTCCGTTCTCAGTCGGATTGAGATCAGCCCACTGCAGGGCAATCAGGTTGTAAGGTTCAGACTCGTTTGGTACCGGGAATGGAGTATAGGATCTGGAAGCGCTGGTGAAAGAAATAAATCCGTTGGAACAGACACGAATGGCGCTGAAATCCTGACCGTAGAAATTAAAAGTCCAGTTCATGTCCATCGACCCGCTGTTCCAGTCGTCGGTGACGTTCCGCAGGTGTGTGCCGATACCGGTGATGTCTATCCATTCATAATCGACCAGACCCTCCTCCTCATCGCGCCAGACATAGCCGTAATCATCGAGCCCGCCGCGTGCGTCGCGACTTGGCATATTATCAAACCTTTCGAGCGCTTCGAGATAATTGTTCCAGATCTCCCCTTGAGCCGCCGAAGCCGTTCCCGTCTTGACGGCAGCCTGGATCGCTTCATCTGGAACATTGATCGTACCAGGATCGACGAAATAACGATGTGGACCGGGTGAATTATTAGGTACTCCCCTTCCAGCTCGACGCGGGGCGCGCTCCCCACCATCACGACCCGGTTCCGATACTATTTCCACTTCCGCACTGAAACGAAGCGGACTCTCATCGCCGTGATTCCTGACCGTGATCGTCTCTTCCGTCCAATCATCGATTTCTAATTTCTTCAGTATATTTAAAGGCTCAAAATCCGCTATGGGAGGTTCAGAAGTCTCCGCATGCAGGTCTATTTCGATCTCGCTTTCATCCGGATCATCGCTGCTTAAAGTTAAAATTGCATCATAGTCGCCATCCTCCTCAGCCTCGAAAGTAACCGTAAGGACTGTTTTATGCCGGGGATTAATTGTCATCGTATCCTGATTGACAGTAAAATACTCTTGGTCAGTGCTGATATCGGTAATATTCAGAACAGCAGTCCCGGTATTTCTCATCGTAATTTCTACTTCATAAGGGACATTGGCAAATATATCAGGAAAGGCTATACCATTATTCCAGTCAATGATATCCGGATAACCGAGATCGTCATCCCATAGCGGGAGTATATCAGGTTCACCGTGCACAAACATTACAACATCGACAATAACGTCAGGATTATTAGGATCATCGGAGAGGATATGAACATCAGATTCGTAAGTGCCTTCTATCAAATAAGTTGCATCTAAAGTTAACGTCACTACCGTCTGGTCGTTGCGTCTAATTCTGTCCTCTACCGGATCAACACCGACCCAACTGCGCATGATCTCGTAGGCACGTCCGTCAGGACCGGCATCGCCGTTCCCCCAATAGATGCTTAGACCATCCCTGCCATCACGATTCTGGATACCGATGCAGTTGTTCGATCCCGGTGCGTTGTCATCGGCGTACTGGTATTTAATTACGCCTTCACCGTTGAGGATTAACTGGAAGGTCTGACGGGTGTTATCACCGGCGCTATATCGTGGTATATCGATCCAACTGACGATGAAAATCTCTTCATCCCGGTCTGTATAATAGTATATTTCACCACCCTGCGCCGGATTAAGGTCAAACCACTGGGCAGCCAATAGGTTAATCGGATGGGCTTGCCTTGGAAGCCTGAAGGGTGTATAGCGGGTGGAATTGTCGGTGAATGAGGCGAAACCATTGGAACAGATACGGATCGAGTTGAAATCCTGTCCGTAGAATTCAAACGTCCAGCCCATGTCGATTGAACCACTTGACCAGTCATCGGTAACATTCTGCAGCCGTTCACCGGTTTCCGTGATGTCGATCCAGTCATAAACCACCAGGTCTTCTTCGTCATCGCGCCATATATAACCGAAATTGTCAGGGTCGCCGCGCTGATCCCGGCTCGGAGAATTGCCGATGCGTTCAAGATCCTCAAGGTAATGGTTCCAGACCGCCAACTGTTCGTTGTCGGCAGTGCCGTTCTTGACCGCAGTCAGAACCTGCTCGTCGGGAATGATCATCATATCCGGAGATACGTCTGCACGTTGAGGACCCGGTGAAACGTTTAACCTGTCAAGCCCCATCTGCCGTGGGCCGAGACGTCCTCCATCATCCCCGGGTTCAGACGTGATTTCAACTTGTATGCTGAAATTAAGGTCGTTATTACCGCTGTTGCGGATTGTTATATCGTGATCCTCCGTCTCACCGGAGTTGAGCTCCGTATCGATCGACATAGGATCGACTTCGATAGCAGGCTGTGCATTTGCCTCGCCGATCATAACGATCAGCATAGAAGCTATGAAAAGAATTAATAATTGACGCATAACAAATCCTCCCTACTTAGCCTCACCGAAAAACGATGAGGCACTATCCTTCGAGCCGAACATCTACTGTGCTTTACGCAAGTGACTGCCGGCAGCAACGGTTTGTCCCTTCGTAAAAGGACATATCATCACCCGGAAGTTGAACACCATTCCAGGCAATGTTGATTAAACCTTGGTAATTGAATTCCTGATCTAATGTAAAAACAATACTTAGACTTGAGTATGTACTCTATGGTTGTAGAGTACTTTTCGCTTAATATAGGGTATTCTTTCGGCTTTGTCAAGTAAAAAATTGGGTTTTGATAATTTTATCATGTATTTGTTTTTAATATTCGTTATATTCCTTATTGAAAGATTGACGGCTGTTGTTTAGGTTTTCATACAGATGCATCATTATTCGATTATTTGCCAAAATGACTCTCGCAACAATTATGCCACGTATCGTTGCAGGTATGGATATTATATATAACCAGTATTGTCAATATGTTAGGTAACAGTAAATTGCTCCATTACATCGAGAGTGAAGCGCTTACCGCATCTGTTACCGTAATGTATTGCTGTTATGTGTTACGATAGTTTATAGGGCAGATGTCAAGTTGAACTATTTATTTGGTGAAAAAAGAGGTTCACGGAGGGAATAATGAAAACCACAGCCTTATCAATAATCTGCGTATTAACAATAGCCAGCGTTGCAACCGCCTACGAGCTGCCGGAGGTGATCGGCTTCATAGAAGGACATGAACCGCATCGAAGTAGATTTGCATACGACTTCTGCTGTGTGGGGGATCAGAACGGCGACGGCTGCGATGACCTGATGCTCAGCAGGGATCCTTATAGTTGCGGCGAACAAGGGGATGATTTCACCAACACGGTCGAGATCTACTTCGGCGGAGATGAGATGGACGACGAACCGGATGTAGTATTCGAAACAGACGAAGAGTATGAGGGCATCGGCTGGAGGATTCAATACTTAGGAAACCTGATTCCCAATTGTTTTCCGTTCTTTGCAATAGAATCAACTTTGGATACGGGTGATCCATTTGTCGGCTTCATTGAATACAGAACCAGGATTTATGAGGGTGGTGATGAGCTGGACTTTGTGCCGGAGTTCGGTCTGACAAACTGCGAGGAAGCGAGGCAGTGCTTGGATTACGGTCGCAATAGAGGACAGGCGGACCTGAACGGCGACGGTTTCCATGAACTGATCTTGAACAAGTCGTTGGACAGTCTGGGAAGCAGGCTCGATGTCTTCTTCGGCGGTGGGGATTTCGATACGATTCCGGACTGGACATACACATTTGCCGATAACCATGGTCGGATATCATCCTCTATAGAATACAGAAGCGGTCGGGACCTGAACGCTGACGGCTATGATGATATTTTAGTCCGCTCCTATCAGCGTTTTACACTTTTTCTTGGTGGTGAGGAGATGGACACCATTCCGGATCTGACGGTTGGATTTCGTGACTTTGATAACAGGACTTTTACTTATGGTTTTACTTTGTTGCCGGATGTCAATGGGGACGGTTACGATGACTGGACGCTTCACTATGGAAGAACTGACCGCATAAGCCACGGTTTCTATGTTTTTATGGGATCAGAAGAACCCGATTTGGACGTTTTTGTAGAGTTTGTCAATGACAATGGAGCTTTCGGCCTTGAAAGCTGGGTAACCGGCGGTGACTTTAACGATGACGGCTATGGTGACATTGTCACCTGCTCCGATGAACGCGTCGTTCGTAACGGTTCCATGTGCATCCACTTCGGTTCGCCCTGGATGGAGGCTGAACCTGATATTGAAATCTATCCGGTTCGGGATTATGGTGAGGAATTTGCAGAACTTGGCAGTCATATCGGAGCGGTAGGGGATTACAACAACGATGGCGTAGATGACTGGGTATGCTGGTGTTATGGTGACAATGATAACCCACCTGCGTTGGCAATCTTCGCCGGTAATCGTGACTGGGAGGTGGGAGTCGAAGAAGAACCGATACCGGAAACCTATGATATTTCATTAATAACACGTCCAAATCCCTTCAATTCGCAAGTCAGAATCGATTATGAACTTGCCGTGGCTCAGCATGTTCGACTGGCAGTGTATGATATTCATGGCAAGCTGGTTAAGAATCTTAAGGACAGGCGGGAAGCCCGTGGTACTCACAGTTTGAGCTGGGAAGTTAGAACAGCCGGGATTTACTTTGTTCTACTGCAGGCAGGGGATGCCAGGGTAGTCAGGAAGGTGGTTTGTCTGCCTTAAAAAATCCCCCTTGATCCCCCTTTACAAAAGGGGGAAAGGTACAAGGTAACCCCCCTCTTAATCCACACTTACTGGGGTAGGGGAGGAGGGAAATTATAAGAGGTAATAATGAAACGCACAGCCTTATCA
>CAYYHI010000100.1:0-11985 GCA_964471745.1 uncultured bacterium
GTTGCAGATTCTTCACTTCGTTCAGAATGACTACTGGAAGTTATCGCTGGATTAGAGTTGTTACCTGATAACATTGATTTTACTGGCAGACGAGGGCGTCTGCCAGCGGGTAATTTATGACTATATATCTCAAAATCAGCACGCTTCGCACTAATCATATCGATCTCTTCGTCACTCCAGTCGTCGTTATAAATATCCAGTCCCAAGTATTTAGAGAAGTTGATTTTCAGCAATTCGACCAGCGACTCTATCTCAACTTTACCGCTGCTTAATTCATTCAGTGAACAGGCTCTCGATCTTAGCCGTTGCGCCATAGTTGACTTCTCACTGTCATCCAGATTTGATACCGAAGCGATCGCTCCGGGGTCGCCCTCGATCATGATTGAACCGTGTTGCAGCAGACTGTTGCGATAAACGTGCTGCGCAGCAGCAGCGATCTTCCTTCCCCTTACGGTAACCTCACCCCTTACCTGGCTGTCAAGGCATAGTCCCGCACGCAAAGGTTTTTCGCCTCTCTTGTATCCGGCAGTCGGCTCTGATATCGTCGCATCCAGATCAATTGTCTTTAGTGTATCTGTTATCGCCAGACCAATCCTTTCAAACAACCGGTGAAACAACATGTAAGAATCGCCTTCCGAAGGAATAACAATTGAATAACTCAGATCGTTGTCATGAAGCAACGCTCTTCCTCCGGTGGAGCGCCATACAACATCCCAGCCGAGCTCCCGGCATTTATCAAGGTTAACCGCATCCGGCAGTTGATGGCAACCCAGTGATACGGTAGGGATTTCCCACCTATAAAACCTGACCGCGGCTTCATAATCGCTATCGGGAATTCGTATAGCCAATCGGTCATCGGCAGCCATGTTGAAGAAGCCTTGACGCCCTCTCAAGTCGGTGATAAGCCGAGCTCTAATCAATCTACTCAACGTCCGGCGATCCCCCGCTTTGACTTCTCAATGAAATCAAGGATCGTCTCGATTTCAGTCGTTGGCTCTAACTCTGATTTTATCGCATCGACTGCCTGAGTCAGGTTAAGCTTAGACCTGTAGATGAGTTGATATGCGCGTTTTATCGCTGAAATCCGGTTGTCTGTAAACCCGCGTCTCTTTAAGCCGATACTGTTCAGACCGAAGTATTTAACTGGTTCACCGTTCATCAATACGTAGGGCGGGACATCCTGCGAAACCCTCGATCCACCGCCAATATAGGAATGCTGACCGATCCTGACGAACTGATGAATCAAAACCAGTGCGCTTAAACCGACATAATCCTCGATAGTCACATGCCCCGCCATATTAACGCCGTTTGCCAGGATAATATTATTGCCCAACATACAATCGTGAGCCACATGAGTATAAGCCATTATCAGGCATCCGGATCCGACTCGAGTCACCAAACCACCATCAGCTGTACCCCGGTTGAGTGTACAGAACTCCCTGATTATCGTATCATCACCAACGATAATCTCAGATTTCTCATCGCAAAACTTCAAATCCTGTGGAATCGTCCCGACAACCGTTCCCTTGAACAGCTTGCATCTTCGCCCCAGTCTTGTGCCGCTGGATATTACCGTGTGAGAACCGATCTGACAACCGTCGCCAATTTCAGTATCCGCCTCGATAATGCTGTACGGTCCAACAGTGATGTCCTTTCCGATACGAGCCAACGGATCAACTATTGCAGTTTTATGAATTGATTCGTTCAACTGAATATCCTTCTCCAAGTGAAAAAGGGTAGTGTCAGCGATCCATTGTCATTCCCGCGAAAGCGGGAATCCAGATTACAGTTTTTATGTAACTTATATCGCAATATAGCATAAATACAATAATTTAACATAAGTACATATAAAACAAAGAACTGGATTCCCGCTTTCGCGGGAATGACAATCATCAAGGGACACAACCTGAAAAAGTTTGAAAGTGTGAAAGTGAGAACAATTAACTGCACGCTTAAAGGATTAGTGGGCTATCACGCGAATTGTCTAACACTATGAGATTGCTTCACCGATCGCCAGTGTCATTGCGAGCGAAGCGAAGCAATCCCCCCAAGCGGTCGGTTCGCAATGACAATTAATTAAGTTGACAGTCCATTAGCTTCTCTCCTTAACGTACTTTCTAACTTTCACACTTTTGCACCTTAACACTGTCTATTAAACCTTTGAAAATATTCTGAAATCTACCACCTATCTAAACTTGATTAACACCCTTCTCTATCCTGTAGCGCCGCTGGTTGCGGACGTTGTGGACTATGATGGCTTCCATTAACTTGGGTGAGATGTTCGAATAACGACAGACTATTTCCATTCGAGCTTGACTGCCCGGGCAGGATTCAATCTTCAATACCTTTACCGCTTGCTCAATAACGCTTAATTCACCGGAGAGATTGAATGTCAGGAACAGCCTCATTCCCGGAGTTATTCCCAATGTATCTCTGCGTTGTGCCGTAAACTTCACGCCGCCTCCGGATACATCAATAATGACTCCTTTTCTATAACCCTTTCGCTTCATCGTTTCGCCCTCCAAGTGAAACACAACACGCGACGGGATGTTTAAACGCAGGAACTTACGGCGCAATTTCGGTATTACACGCTTGATATCATCCGGATACGCAATAAGAACGACCGGAATAATACCCAGGCGAGCTTCACCTATAACAGTTGAGATAAAACGGTACTTAGCAGACTTTCTCCTGATTTCAACTTCAATCTCCTGCCCCGGTTTTATTGCCGGGATCTGTTTGTCAATAAAAGGTCGATCTATGTAAATTCCGTCTTCAGTAATATCCTCAATGCGAACAGAGAAGATTGAAACCTCATCTCCACTTGGAATACGTAACTCAACCCGGTCACGAATTCGCAGGAATTGTGGACTGATTTTCACTCTTTATAACCCGAACTATCTATTCTTAGCTGAGTTGATCGTTTAAGTTTTGAGCTGCCTCCCTTGCAGCTCTACCGAAATCATCACCCGAAGATGCATATATGATACTGCGCGAGGCATTGACCAGAACCGGAGCCGAATAATCCTGCAACGCAGACTTAAGCGCTGCAAGATCACCGCCCTGTGCGCCAATTCCCGGTACGAGCAAGGGCAGATCGACCGCAATATCCATGACATCCCGCCACAATTCCGGCTTGGTTGCACCGACGACCAAGCCGACGTTGCCGGATTTGTTCAGCCTGCAAGCCATCCTCACAACATAATGAAACAACTGCTCGCCATCGCAGACCAGCTCCTGCAGATCCCTGCTTCCCGGATTGGATGTAACCGTTAGTATAAAAGCCCCATGATCGGCGCGGTCCAGAAACGGCTCCAGCGCATCCGAACCCAGATAAGGGTTGACCGTTGCCGCATCGACTTTCAGCGTATCGAACAGCGAAGCAGCATAAGCCTTGGCTGTTGAACCTATGTCGCCTCGTTTTCCGTCCGCAATGACCAGACATTCATCAGGAATATCACTAATAGTCCTCTCCAATTGACGCCAGCCGTCACAACCCAAAGCCTCGTAGAACGCCAGGTTCGGTTTGTAGGCTGCCGCTATATCGTAAGTATGTTCTATAATTTCACGATTGAAGGCGTAGAGAGGTTCCCTCGAGTTTCTAACCTTCTTAGGCAGCCTGTCCAGCACCGGGTCGAGTCCTATACAGAGTCCCAGACCTTCACCTATTATTGATCGAAGTTTTGATTTGAAATTCATGGTTGACTAAACTCTTACTTGTTTTACCTCTAACGATGATTGAGCAGCAGGGTTGGCACTTATTCCGCATCTGAAAATTCCCTAACTATTCATCTTAAGAAATTTCAAAGGTAAAATCAACTTCATACAGTCGAAATAATTCCATTACTTCAGGTTCATTCGTCTTATGGTAATCTCAATTTATAATAACACTTCCACTTGAAACAAAAATCGTTCTATATAGCAATATTGGAACACGGCTTGCTTTAGAGATGTTAATTCGTTATAATACCTGCACAAATTCCTGTATTTAACTTATGATTACACGGTTTTACAACTGTCATAAAACACCACCTCTCAGGGAGTAATCTTCCAATGAACCTGGAAGCCGAACAATCATCAGGCAAAGGTCGTTATCCTGAAGTAGGTTCCATTGAAATGAGGCGCAAGATCGGTGAAGAGATCCGCTCAGCCAGAGAATTCCAGCAGTTGACAGTCGCGCAGATTTCAGCCAACACGAAGATCGGCGCTCATTACATCGAAAGCATTGAAAAGGGTGACTGGTCGTTTCTCCCAGCCACCTACATCAAGGTTTTCATTCGCACAGTCGCAGTCGAAGCCGGTCTGGCATCGAAAGACATCGACAGCAGGCTCGATAAAGTATTCGTCGCCGAACCGACAACACTCACGGACACAAGGGCAGCGCAGACGATCGTCGAGAAAAGGGAGTATAAACCGACCGGAGTATTAGCGTGGGCTGAACAGCACAGATCAATTCTCTTTTACAGCCTGGTTGCTGTTTTAGGCGTTGTATTCATCAGTCTGTACTTAACAAATCCGTCACGATCCCCGGAGCGGATAGCCGAGAACCTACTCGAAGCTTCAAAGGAAACCGCTCCTCAGTTGGCAACGGATACTTCAACAGACACAACCACAACATCAGCTGTCATCCCAGTTGAATCCACTCCTGAACCCATAATACCGATTGTGGAAACCTATCAGCTTGAAATATATGCTATTGATACATGCTATGTCAAGATTACACAGGAAGATAGCATAATTTATGAACGAACCTTATGGCCTCGGAACCAGGTCATCAAAGAGCTTGCTGACCCAGTTAAGTTGTCGCTCGGTAACGCAATGGGTGTGCGTCTGATCGTCGACGGCGACTCGCTACCCCCGTTCCAGCCTGGTCGCAGAGTGCGCGTGGCTCGTGTCGGCAAAGACGGCTTTATATCTTAGTTGCACACGACATCGTCATTCTGAACGAAGTACTAACAGTCATTCTGAACGAAGTGAAGAATCTCATGTCTGCCCCTCACGCAGTGCTTCACTTTGTTCAGCAGTAAATTCTATTGGCAATACCATTGAAAGCATGAGGCGGACAGAGCGTCCGCCCTCTTTCGTATTTGCAGGATTAGAGATGAAATCAGAACATGCTATAAAAGATCAATCCGATAATCAACCCTCAAATATCGAGGAACTCGATCACGTAATGCAGGCACGACGCAGGAAACTGGATCAGATCCTCGAATTGGAAATTAATCCATTCCCCTATCGCTTCGATCGCTTGCATACCGTCAAAACGGCGCTCGACAACTTCGAGAAACTGAAGAATAACGAGGAAAGAATAAGTCTGGCGGGACGAATCGTATCCCTGCGGCTTATGGGAAAAGCTGCCTTTGCACACGTCCTTGACGAAGACCATTCCATACAAGTATATCTAAAGCGGGACATTCTCGGCGATCAACTGTGGAAGTTATTCAAGCTTCTGGATATAGGTGACATCATCGGTATTGAGGGAAAGTTGTTTGTAACCAGAACCGGTGAAAGGACTCTCGAAGCAGCATCGTTGACCTTGCTCGCCAAAAACCTCCGACCACTGCCTGCTATTAAGGAGAAAGAAGGTCAGGTCTGGCATCGGTGGGCTGACAAAGAGGAGAGATACCGCCAGCGCTCCATCGACCTCATTGTTAATAAAGAATCAAGGCTGGTCTTCAAGCGGCGAAGCGATATAATCCGGGAGATAAGGAACTTCTTTGAGGACGAAAAACAATTCATCGAGGTTGAAACGCCGGCATTGCAACCGCTGTATGGCGGCGCTTCCGCTCGTCCGTTCAGCACACATCACCAGGCGCTGAATCGGGATCTGTTTCTGCGGATAGCGGATGAGCTATACCTTAAGAGGTTGATAACCGGGGGATTTACGCGCATATATGAGATCGCCAAGGACTTCCGCAACGAGGGCATCGACCGTATGCACTCACCGGAATTTACAATGCTCGAATGCTACGCCGCCTACGAGGATTACACCTTTTGCATAGACCTCCTGGAAGAGCTGATCCCCTGGCTGGCTGATAAAGTTCTGCATACACACAAGATCGAATGGAGCGGACATAAAATCGACCTGAAGCCGCCCTATCGGCGAATTTCCATGACCGAACTCATCAGCCACAAAACCGGCATCGAAACTGTCAATCGCGACCGGAACAGCCTGGCTGAAGAGGTTCAGGCTCTCGGTATTGAAATTGAACCGCATTGGGGCGTGGGTAAATTAATCGACGCAGTGTTTTCCGAAAAGGTTGAGCCGGACCTGATCCAGCCGACATTTGTGATGGATTATCCGGTGGAGCTGTCACCTCTTGCCAAGCCTCATCGGGACAAACCCGGATTGGTCGAGCGGTTCGAGCTCTTCATTGGCGGTTATGAGATCGCCAACTCGTTCAGCGAGCTTAACGATCCGATTGAACAGCGCCTGCGTCTTGAGGAACAGGCTCGCCTGCGCGCTGCCGGTGACGAGGAAGCCTCACCGGTCGACGAGGATTTCCTGCAGTCGCTGGAGATCGGCATGCCGCCGACTGCGGGGTTGGGCGTCGGCGTCGACCGTCTGGTGATGATGCTGACCGGATGCGATTCGATCCGGGACGTCATCCTCTTCCCCACCCTTAGAGACCGACCCGAAAACAGATGAACTACGAACTGTTCATAGCCAACCGTTACATGCGTTCCAAGCGGCGCACCGGTTTCATCTCACTGATTACGTACATCTCGGCGGGCGGGATTATGATAGGCGTCGCAGCATTGGTGATCGTGATGTCGGTAATGAACGGCTTCGAAACAGAAGTCCGCGACCGGATTATCGGTCAGGACGCTCACGTGAAGGTGACGCTGTTTCACGAAGAACCGATGCGGAACTGGCGGGATGTCGAGAAGCGGCTGCGTACTCTGAGATATGTAACTGGCGCTTCCCCTTACATCCACGGCAAGGGCATGCTGAGGCGCGGCAGGGCTATTGAGGGAGCGATCATCAAGGGCATCGACGAAGAGACGGTCGGACAGGTCGGTGAACTGCCGGACAAGATCATCGCCGGAGCGCTGTCGCTCGAAGCCGTATATCCCGTCAAACCCGCCTATTCTGATTCGCTTGCCAGGCTGCTTGATGAAAAAATCAGCCTGAGCGTCGTTCCCAAACCGGGCTCAAAGCCGATGCCGGGTATCGTCATCGGGAAGCAGCTTTCCTTCCGGTTGGGAGTGGCTGTCGGGGATTGCTTGATCGCCGTCAGTCCTGCCGGAATGACAGGAATGCTGTCGACGCCCAAACTTAAAAGGCTCATGGTTTCCGGCGTGTTTGAAACGGGCATTTATGAATATGACGATGCGTTCAGTTTCATCTCGATAGATGCCGCTCAGGACCTGTTCGATCTGACAGAAGCGGTGACCGGCATTGAACTCAAGCTGGACAATCTCGAACGCGCCGATATCGTCAAGCACATAATCGAACGGGACTTCGGTTATCCTTATTACGCCCGAACCTGGTACGACATGCACCGCACGCTGTTTCACTGGATGAAGCTTGAGAAGTGGCTGTTCATGATCCTGTTGTCGTTGATTATACTGGTGGCAGCGTTCAACATCGTCTCCAGCCAGATTATGATGGTATTGGAGAAAAAGCGTGAAATCGGGATACTGAAGGCAATCGGTGCGACGCGCAAGGAGATCATGCGGATATTTCTCTACGAGGGCTTGATCGTGGGAGGCGTCGGCACGGTTTTCGGGTTGATACTTGGCTGGGGTTTATGCTGGGCGCAGCAGACGTACAAGTTCTTTTCGCTGCCTGGGGACGTATATCTGTTGAATTACTTCCCGGTCAGGATGCAGGTTACTGATTTTATAATCATATCGATAGTATCTCTGATTTTGACGCTGCTGGCGACGGTCTATCCCGCCAGGCGCGCCGGTACGCTGGATCCGGTTGAAGCGATCAGGTATGAGTGACTCACCATTCCCCCCCTGCTATTGCAGGGGGGGATTAAGGGGGGGGTTACCTTATTCTATGCGTCCCTCTCCCCCCCGCTCCGCGGGGGGGAATAGAAGGGGGAGTTTCCTTATTACATGCGCCACTCTCCCCCCCGCTCCGCGGGGGGGAATAGAAGGGGGGGCTACCTTATTCCATGTGCCATTCTCCCCCCCCCGCTCCGCGGGGGGGAATAGAAGGGGGGGTTACCTTATGTTTATTAAATGCATAGGAGAATGAAATGCCCATCAGACTGATAATAATATCACTTGCCGTATTTGTGGCAACCTCCGCAAAGGGCTTATGCGAACAGAAGACCTTCACCGAGACCATCCGCGTGGTGATGGGCAGCCGCGAGACACAGGAGGAGGCGCGAGAGTACGCCCTCCTCGAAGCCAAACGGCGGGTGCTGGAAAAGGTCGGCGTCTATATGGCAGGGCAGACCGAGCTCGTCCAGCGCGTCCGCGAGACAGCGGCGTCGTTCAAGGATGAAACCGACCTGAAGCGGCAGATTCAAACCGTCACCGCCGGGGTAACACAGACCGAGGTCTCTGGCGAGGAGTGGAAAACAGAAGGCGGCGTCTTTGTGCTCTACCTGACCTGCTGCGTGACAGTCGAGACCGGCGACGTTGAGCGGCGCATCGCCGAAACCCTGAAAGACCGCCAGAAGACTGAAGCATACGTACAGTTACAAATAGAGGTTGATCGGCTGCGAGGAGAGTTGGATACGTTGCGCCGAAAGCTCGAGCAAGCATCACCCGCCCAGGTGTCGCAGTTGAGTGAGAAGCGCAAAACCATCGCCACTGAACTGTCAGCCTCCGATTGGTTTGAAAAGGGATTTGCCGCAACGGACCCGGACGATAAGATTGCCTGCTATTCCATAGCTATTTCAATAAATCCCAATTGGAGTGGATCATATATCAACAGGGGGGTTGCTTACCGTGAAAAAGGCGACTATGACCGGGCGATTGCCGACTACGACCACGCCCTGCAAATCGACCCTAATAATGCCTTGGCTTACAGCAACCGGGGGCTTGCTTACTATAATAAAAGCGACCTTGACAGGGCGATTGCCGACTACAACCGCGCCATGCAGATTGACCAAAATAATGCCTTGGCTTACATCAACCGGGGAATTGCTTACTATGACAAAGGCGAACTTGACCGGGCGATTGCCGACTACAACCGCGCCTTGCAGATAGACCCGAATGATGCCAAGACTTACTACAACCGAGGGCTTGCCTACCATAACAAAGGCGACCTTGACCAAGCGATTGCCGATTACAACCGCGCCCTGCAGATAGACCCAAATTTAACCCGGGCTTACCACAACCGGGAGCTTGCTTACAAAAACAAAGGCGACAGCGATCCAGACGATTTCATACCGACTGGTGACGTGCATATTGTCAGACGCGGCGAGACACTTAGTAGTATTGCATCTCGCTATGGTGTGACCATGTCACAGATTATACGGTTGAATAATTTAAATAGTAAGAAACGCCTTTACGCAAACCAACGACTGCTAATAAATATCAAGCAAAAGCTATCTGTTGATGCTGAGGACGATTCAATTACGGATAATAACGTTAGAATTCATATAGTTGAAACTGGCGAATCTCTCTGGCTTATCGCACGGAAATACGGTGTTTCAGTTGAGGCATTAAGACAGGTAAACGGATTACAGGGAAGGTCACTGATCAAGACGGGGCAGAAATTAAGAATCCCTAATCCTAAATAAGTAACTTAAAAGTATACAGTTATAATTATTTATTAATGAGATCCTATCTGAATTAGGAAATGCTATGTGTTTCGCGAAGGTGCGATATCTTCAAACTGGAAGGTATATCTAATATTATTTCGATTTTAATCTAAAGTGCGAATTAATTAGGAGATAGAAATGCGACAAAAAGCAATAACAGATCTTGAACAGCTTTCTGATAAAGAATTTTTTTTAGAAGTGTCACAAGGTTTGGAGCTGATATTGGAAAATTCTCTGGTCATAGAATCTAATACAAAATATCTTGAAAAACAAAAAAAGGTAAGAGGAGCCCGAATTCTAAGAGCAATAGCAGAAGAAGAGGCTTCAAAGTTCTTGATCTTAATAGATGCGGTTCGTTGTCCAAAAAAGCCGGAAGAGATATTCAGTAGACAATTGAAAAGATTCAATGAACATTTAGCAAAAGGTATATACGTACGATCATGTTATTGGCGTCATGGTTGGTTCAATGAGATTCAAGAAGCAATTGATTTAGAAAGAAAAGAATACTACCTTGATGGTCCATTAGATGTTGATTGGATTTTCCGGAATGAAATTTTAAGTAGAAGAGAATCAATATTATATGTTGATTATATTGAATTTGAAGGTAAACACAAATGGCAATCTCCAACTGAAAGCGACAAAGTAATCGAAGATGTCTTTGGTTTAGCCAAATCTACGATATTTTCATTAATCTTGGCAATGAAAGATTCAGGACTTACAAATCCTGAATCCTTATCTATAATTGCAAAAAAATGGCGAAAACTAAAGATGACTGAAGAATACCAATGGAAAGATCTAAGCAAGGAGATAGATGAAACACTCACGGAATTAAAAAATGCTGGATTACTTGTTCATAAACCTGAAGGTTGTTACAAAATAATAAAGGATAATTGGTATTACCCATTATACTCTTTGGACTTAAAAATAGAGGAAGTTAAACAGAGTGATCTTAGAGAGATTCGGAAGAATTGGTCACCCGGTTTCTGATATTTATGAACTAACAGTATTCATATGTGGGCTGCCGTCGGTGGGGTTCAGGGAGACAGACAGGAATGTCTGTCCCACTAAAATCTAGGATACCTGCACACCGTCATCCCCGCGTACGATGGTATGACGCGCCATGAACACGAGTATCCTGTTTATCCTGTCCATCCCTGTTCAACACTGGTTCCCCGCGTGCGCGGGGATGACAAATTGGTAAGGGCGGGGATGACAAATTAGAGGAATAATGCCCAAAATCCGAACAATTTCATACATCATCTTAATAACCTTCATCCTTGCCTCGTCAGCCATAGCCGCCTACCGTGCGCCGGTCTGGTCGAAGGATGGCATGGCGGCCACGCCGCACGCTGCCGCGACCGACGCTGCCGTCGAAATCCTCCAAGCCGGAGGGAATGCGGTCGATGCCGCCGTAGCAGCAGCCTTCGCATTGTCGGTCGTCGAACAGTATCACAGCGGTCTGGGCGGCGGTGAGTTCGCGGTTCTTTACATTCACCCAACTAACGAAATCATCGCCATCGACGCCCGTGAATGCGCGCCGCAAGCCGCCACCGCCGACATGTTCATCGATCCCGAAACCGGCAAGCCCTACGAAAATAAATCCTACCGCGGCGGTCTGGCAGTTGGGGTGCCGGGCAGCGTCGCCGGACGGGTTCAGCTTATCGAAGAATACGGCAGTCTTTCACTCAACCAGGTAATAGAATCCGCACTCAAACTGGCAAAGGAAGGCTTTCTCGTCGACCAGGTTATGGCGGCACGGATCAAATCATACCAGGATAACCTCGCTGAAGATAAAACCGCATATCAAGTATTCTTCCGTAATCGAGAGCCACTGAAGCGCGGCGAACTCCTAAGGCAATCCCAGCTTGGTCGAACATTAGCGGCTATTTCAAAGGATAAAGGAAAATCATTCTATCACGGTGAATTTGCTGAATATATCGTCGCAGCCTGCCAAAGCAAAGGCGGTATCCTTACCACCGACGATCTAGCAGATTACAAGGTCATTAAGCGCGATCCGATTCGTTTTGAGTATCGCGGCTACACGGTCTACTCGATGCCTCCCCCCTCCTCCGGCGGCGTTTGTCTCGCCGAGATACTAAACATCCTCGAAGGCTTTCCGATGGACTATCTGGAACAGGGTAGCACGGAAGCATATCATCTGTTCGCATCCGCCTGCGAAGCCGCCTTCGCCGACCGTTCGCAGTGGCTGGGCGACCCGGATTTCAACCCAATCCCGGTCGAGGAACTGATCGCG
>CAYYHI010000101.1:0-11854 GCA_964471745.1 uncultured bacterium
TCGCACAACTCGCCAGGCGTTACAGCGAAGACAAGAAAACATGGGTTAACGGCGATGTCGGCTGGATACCCCGCGGCTCAATGCCCACGGACTATTGGGATAAAGCGTTAACAATGAAGGTCGGTGAGATCGATGGACCGGTCAGATCATACAAAGGTTATCATATAATCAAGGTTAATGAAATCCGCGACAAGGAAAGGAGTCTGGATGACCCTGAAATCAGGAAAAAAGTAAAATCCTCCATCTCCAGGGTCTATAACGATGAGCTTAAGGCGGTTTCAGAGGCATACCTGGAAAGTATTCATAAGCGCTTTGAAACTAATTATGACCAGTCCGTTATCAAGCTTCTACTGCGCAAGCTTGGTGATAAGAGCGCACCGAAGAACATGAATCTGTTCAGTTCCTTCACCCCGGATGAAAGGAAGATGGCAATTGTCAAGAACAACCTGGAAAATATAACTATCCAGCACCTGGTGGATATTTACGGCGATCACCGTTTTCCACCGTCGTTCGAGGATAATTCTGAATGGGTAAAGGGAATGGTTGAACCCATCCTGCTACCGAAGTATCTGACTGCCATAGCAAAAGAGGAGGGTTATTTTGATAAACCGGAAGTACTTGCAGAGGGTAAGAGAGCAATTGAGAATGCAATGCTGCCGGAAGTTGAACGCGAGATGGTTTTCAATAAAGCCACACCATCTGAAGATGATATTAAGAAATATTACGAAGACAACTTGGATAAATTCACCGAGGCGCCCACAGCCACAGTTTACGAAATAATGGTCGATGACAAGCAGCTCGCCGAAGACCTGCTCAGCCGGATTAACAAAGGCGAGGATATTTCCAGGCTTGCCAGACGATACTCTCAACGGGAGAAATCCAAGAAAAAGGGCGGCAAGTTGGGACCTTTCACCAGGGACCAATACGGTCCAGTCTCACGGAAGGCGTTTGAGCTCGAGATCAACGAGATCGCCGGACCTATTGAGGCGGGCAAGTTGTATTCAATCATCAAGCTTACTGATCTCCAGTCTGAGAAGGTGAAGACCTTTGATGAGGTCAGGCAACAGATCGAATCCGACTTGCGGTTTGAACGACAGAAGGGCTTGAAGGATACCTGGGTGGCAGAGCTTAAGAAACAATACAATGTTGTCTACAACGAGAGACTACTGAAGCGCGTTTGGCCGTTGATCGATCCGCTGTCAGAAGCTCAGGAGGCTGAAAGAAAAATATGGAAGGAGGAGCGCTCGGAAATCGGCAAGCGTGCCAGTCGCCAGGCGAAAGAAGACCAGATTAAGCTTAAACTGCAGCCAAACACAGAGCAGGAGTTTACAACCAAGGACGGAAAGAAGGTCCAGGTTAAAATAGGTGAACCGCGATACGTTGACAAGGAAGGTAAGGAGATATCACCTGACAAATCCAAGATCCGCCTGACGCCCAAAGGAAAGATCGAGAGGAAAGACAACCAGAAAGACGATAAAGGAAGCGCCCCGAAAATCAAGATCAAGCCGAGTGAAAAATCCCCCGGTTCAAAGTGATTGTAATGAAGCAACATTCTGGAAATTAGCTTTCCAGTCTGTCCGAGAATGATTCAAAGCTGCTGTCACCTCTCCGCAGGTGACAGCCTAATTATAACCCTATCACAGTGTTGCTGTCACCTGCGGAGAGGTGACAGCAACTGACTATCTTATTCTCAGACACACTGTTCCGCTGGTATGACGAAAGAAGAAACATATTGAGTATTTCAAAAAGTTCAAGCCTGTCTGATTGTGGCTTTGGAATTTTCGGACAGACTATCATCAACCGTACCTAAGGAATATGCGTGATATTCTTTTAGTTTTCCTGACCTCAATCCTTTTTATCTCAGGATGTTCGCGGATGGAGGAATGGGAGCCTGAAGTTATTGCCAGGGTTGGCGACAGGAAACTGACAGCCAGTGAGATCACCGCTTGGGAAGCGTCCCTGCCACAGGTGGATATTCCCCAGGAGGTTCGGTCGACTTACATCCGTTACTGGGTTGAGGAGGAACTGCTTTACCAGGAAGCTCAGAAACGGGGATTAAGTGATGATGCCTGGGTCGCAAGACACCTTGATGAAATAACCCGTGATCTGCTGGTGAGCAGACTGCTGGAGATAGAATCCGGGGGAATTGCGATGCCTACTCCCAACTCGGTGGATTCCTATTTCAAGCAGAATTCGAGTGAATTCACCTGGTCTCACTTGCACCTCGAGGTCGAATACTGGAGATCAGACGACAGAAATGGAATGGAGCGGCTGCGGTCAAATATTCAGCGTGGTCGCCAGTCCGGAATATGGACCGGAAAAGTCGGCGCATTGGAAAGCGGTCGCATCTCACTCAACGGACCAAGCAGTACTGTCCCTGAGGTCTGGTCAGTCGTCTCCCGCCTGAGAGTTGGAGAAGTTTCACAGGTCAGACGTATAAACGAAGATTTCTGGGCTTTCAAACTGATCGATCGCCGGGAACAGGGTGAACCGCAGGGAATCGAGGATGTGCGGGATGAAATTACCATGCGCCTGATGGAGGAAACTCGCAGCAATGTCAGGGATGATATAGTCAGAAAACTGGTAGACGAATATCGCCGCTCCGGACGACTGTACTGGTCGACTCAACCCAGACAAGCCGCTGTTGACGGAAGCGAGGCAGATTCTCAGGTGGTAGAAGGGAGTAAGCCTTAGTAAGGATTCTGGGGACTTGGATATATGGTTTAACAGGGGATTTATAGATTATTTCAATTTTCCAAAAGATTCAATTCGTCTCGGCAATAACCGTTATCCTGGCGGTATGCCTTGTGGATGGCTATGCCGAAGAGGTAATAGACAGCATCTGCGCGATTGTTGATGAAGAGATCATCCTCGAATCCGAGATAACCTACGGTGTCTATACACTCCTGCTCGAAAGTGACGATCGATATCCCACGCCCGAAAAACTGGTGGAGTTGCGCAAACATGTGTTGGAAGCCTATGTAATGCAGAAGATATTGATAGCCAAGGCGCTCGAGGAAACCTTAACCGTGGAAGATCGGATTGTGAACCGGGAGCTGGAACGTAAATTATCGGGGCTTATCCAGCAGATCGGATCAAAGGAAAAACTGGTCGAGTACTTCGGACGACCGCTGCGGCAGATTAAACGTGAGATGCGCCAGGGCGTCAGGGATGGATTGCTCACGGAGATGCTGAAGACCCAGCGGTTGACAGGGGTACAAATCCGGCGCCCGGAAGTGATCGACTTTTACAATGAACATGTGAGCGAACTGCCTCGATTTCCTGAGAGAGTGCTTCTATCGCACATCCTGCTCGATGTAAAGCCTTCCGATGAAGCGTGTGCACAAGCGAGGGAACAGATTGAAGCAATTTACGACTTTCTCAAGCAGGGAGCGGATTTTGACTCGGTCGCCAGGGAATATTCCGAGGATCCGTCGGTGGTCGATGGCGGACACCTGGGATTTACTGAGAGAAACGACTTGGTGCCGGAATACGAGGAGGTCGCTTATCAGCTTGAACCAGGCGAGATATCAGGAATCGTGGATAGCCGTTACGGATTGCATATAATCAAGCTGATCGAAAGACAAGGTGAAAAGATCTCCACACAGCATATACTCGTCAAACTCTCTCCGAACCAGGAGGACTGGGACAAGGTGATGATGCTCGCAGAAGAGCTGAAAAGGCGCATCGAAGCAGGGGAAAGCTTTGCCGAATTGGCGAGAGAATATTCAACCGATGAAGAGACCGCTTCGAAAGGTGGTCAACTCGATCAGATTGCAGTTCAGGATCTTCCGGTGGAGTTCTGCGATGCGGTTGACGCGATATCTGAAAGCGAGATTGCCGAGCCTTTCGAGTCGACCTTCGGCGTACATCTCATTCAATTGAAAGAACGCCTCCCAGCCAGAACGGTAAACCTCACCAACGACTGGCAGACCATCGAACAGTTCGCCCTGATGCAGAAAAGGGAGCGGCTTTTCCAGGAATGGATCGCATCCCTGAAGAAAGACCACTATATCTGGCCGGCGGGGTTATAGAGTTGGAAAGTTGGAAAGTTGAAAAGTGTGAAAGAGATTGTTTATCGTGGCGTCAGGTGTCCCCACCCGACGCTTGAAACATAACTCTACTGTCACGTGAGGACACGTGGCAGCACGCTTAGTATGTTGTCATTCTGAACGAAGTGAAGAATCTCGTTTTCATTCCACCGGCGTTGGAGATTCTTCACTTCGTTCAGAATGACGAAATGAGAACTTTCCAACTTTAACACTCGTTATTGAGGTTACCAATTTCTGTAATAAAATATCTTGCCGCAGTATTCTCACTTTTCCTGATCATATTTGAAATTCTGCGCGGCATGCTGCTGATATATTATCATCATCTGGCAGCGGCTGTTCCTCCTGTAATACTCATCCAATCCTTCTTAGTCGGGCTGCGATTCGATCTGGCGGTTACCGGTTATATCGTCGCGCCGGTCGCACTCGTGGGATCTCTGCCGCATATCGGCGTTGCCTCATCCGCTCTAACCCGACGCATCTGCAATGTATACCTGGTGATTCTTGCAGCGATTGCATTCGCAATGGAGCTGATCGACCTTGAGTTTCTCGGTCAGTTCAACACCCGTCTCAATCACCTGGCTCTTGAGTGGATGGACAGTCCCGCCTTAGTGTTTCGGATGCTCTGGGAGTGGTTCGCAGTGATACCGGTACTCATAGGCTGGCTGCTCCTGGTCGGTATTTTTGCACTTGCGCTTCGTTTTCTCACGCGGCGTATCTTTCGTGAAATTAAACCGCTGCCCTTGAAACAATTTGCTATCGTCTACCCACTGATCCTGGCGCTGGTTTTCCTGGCTATCCGCGGTCGGGTGACCGTTAAAGCACCGCTTACCTGGGGCGTCGCCTATTTCAGCACCTACAACTTCGCCAATCAGCTCGCCTTGAATAGTTGTTTCACATTCGTACAGGACGGTATCATCGAAAACAGCCAGCGTAAGCGCGATGCGGCATTGGTTAAGAGTATGACGTCTGAAGAGGCTTACGGCGTGGTTCGGAATCTCTTGGAGCTTAAAGAACAAGTTCCCTTGGATGGATCGCCGGTGGCGCGGCTGGAAAACGGCGGTGAACGGCACGATCACAACGTGATAGTAATCCTGATGGAATCGTTGACCGCTGAATTTATCGGTTGCTGCGGCAGTCGCAGCGGTCTATCGCCGGAGTTCGACAGGATGTCTGAAGATGGCTTGCTGTTTCGCGAGTTTTACAGCTCCGGCGGACATACCTTCACCGGCATCTTCTCCACCGTAACCGGACTGCCGTCACTGCCCGGCAGATCGCTGATGAAGCGCGGTGAGGGACAGCAGCGATTTTCCGGTCTGGCGACGATTCTCAAAGAACGCGGCTATCACACAAGGTTCTACGCCACTCATGACACTCATTTTGATAATATGCAGGGGTTCCTGGTTGCCAACGACTTCGACCGGGTGGTCGGTCAGTCCGATTATCCGGCGAGCGAAGTAATCTCGAGTCTCGGCGTGCCCGATCACGTGATGTTCGACAAGGCGCTGGCGGAACTGAAAGAGGTGAAAGAGCCGTTTCTGGCGCTGCTGTTGACCGGCAGTCATCACGGTCCATTCATTATACCGGATGACAAGCCTTACCCGCGAGTCGATCCAAACAACCCGGAAGCAAAGCGTTACAATGCCTTCAGCTATGCGGACTGGTCGCTGGGTCGATTTTACGATCAGGTCAAACAGACCGACTGGGGTAAAAACTGCCTGCTGGCGATAACCGGCGACAGCGGTGTTATACTCGATAAACAGGTGGAAATGGATCTTGCATTGTTTCACGTGCCGCTGCTTCTAATCGATGAAGGCGTTATATCACCCGCTGTCAGCGACCGGGTCGGCGGACAGAAGGACATCGTGGCTACGGTTATGGGCGTCCTGGGAGAAACCTGGGTAAACAACACGCTCGGCATAGATCTGCGGTCAGATGTTGGAACACCGCACGCACTATTTATCGAAGGCAGGGCAACGGGCTTCATTTCCCCGCCGTATTTCCTGTTGCGAAGCGGGCACGATCACCCGGCGCTCTACAGACTTAATAACCTCTCATTGCCTGTTATTGAAGACAATCTCACCGATGAGATGATCCGGTATTCAAAAGCCCTTCTTTCCACAACTTACTATATGGTTACGTCGATGTCAGTCGGTTTACGGTGACTGCTCTTCAGTAGGATTTTGATAATTCATATATATTGATTATATTATTATATAGATACGACACTCTTGTCGGGCATTTGAGCAGCGCCACAGGAGTGTGGCACTTACCGAATCATGTTTAACCATCGCCGGAGGACACATTGATTTCCCCGAAAGCTACCCGGAGAGCTGTTTTTTCTTTGGTTATTACCGCGCTTCTGATTGCAACGGCAGCTAACTACGCACACGCGCAATCGGCGGGTTGCAGGATAGACATAGTCCGGTCGGACGCCGTCGGGTTCGAGATGGATGTCGAGCTGCTCGACCTCGATATCCAACCAGAGGAACAGGATGGTATTGAGCGTCACCGGATTTCCATCCAGGGCGAATCCGTCGCTGCCGCACCCGGAATGCCGGAGCTGCCTCACATCAGCCGCCTTTTGGTCGTTCCGCCGACAGCCCGGCTGGAACTGGATTGGACAGGCTCCGAACCGGTCACGATTTCATCTACTCCGCCGCTGCTGGTTTCGCATGATGTTTCCGCGGGCGGTCAATCCGTGCTGACAGCGACCGACTATTCGACTCCGAGCGGTTACTGGCCCAACAACGTGGTGGAACTGGGCAATCCGGCGATCATGCGCGGCGTGCGAGTCGTCAGGATCACGGTCAACCCGGTCCAGGTTGAAGCTGCAACCGGCGACATTAAGGTCTGGAAACGGGTAAGGATCAGCGTCAATTACTGCGCGGGGAAAGCCATCAATCCCGTAGTGAATGCCGACAGAGCCCGACCGTCAAAATCCGCGGCGCAAATGATCAGATCCCTGGCGCTTAATCCGAACGCGGTTCGTCGCGATCAGGATCGACGTGGCGCTTATATGTATATAATCCCGGATTACGACGGCGTTGCTGAAGCTATAGAACCGTTGGTTGACTGGCGGAAACGTCAGGGTTATCCAACCGAAGTCGTCGTTATCAACGCGAATAATGACAACACTGATGTCAGGGATGCCATCGAAGAGGCATATTTCGAGTGGACAATTCCGCCGGAATTCGTATGCCTGGTGGGCGATGCGGATCGGGTGCATTCCCAATTCATGATCGCAACCGAGGACGTCGGGCGCGCTTATATGTGGGAGACAGACTATCGATATGCCTGTCTGGAAGGTGACGATCTGCTGCCGGAAATAGCAATTGGCAGGATATCCGCACGCAGTGTCAGTGAACTGGAGCGGGTGGTAAACACGAAGATATACCCATACGAAGCCCAACCCTACATGGAGGAAACAGAATGGTACAGACGAGCGGCTCTGATGGCGAACGATGCGCGCACCGGTTATTCCTCCATTTATCTTCAGCGATGGCTGAGAAAGATGCTGCTTGAGGTGGGTTTTGCTGAAGTCGATACTTTCTACTTCATACACCATGACCAGGGACCGGGACATGACTTCATTGTCAATAATTTTGAAGCGGGAATGACGCTTTTTTGTTACCGGGGTTGGGGTCAGTTTAACGGCGACTGGTCGGTCGGAGATGCAAGCGACGAGCTTGACAACGGGATGATGCTGCCGTTCCTGTTGCTGCCGACCTGCAACACCGGCGATTTCTCCGATCATATTCAGTTTCCCTACGCCTATACCGAGGATTTCCTCTGGGCAAGACGCGGCGGAGCGATCGGTTCGGTCGGTTCCAGCGGGTTTACTCATACGAATTACAATAATGTTTTTTCCGGCGGCACTCTCAATAGTTTCTTCCGCGATAACATCTGGGAGTTCGGCTGGGCATTGAATCGGGGCAAACTCGAGCTCTACCGTCATTTCGGTCTTTTCAACGACGTGGACGATCCCCAGGTCAACAGCCTGAAGATGTGGGAGGCGCACTGCTATCAGAACAACCTGATCGGCGATCCGGCAACACAGCTTTGGACAAGCGTACCCAGGGAGGTCTACGTCAACCATCCCGAAGTAATCAGTGTCGGTGAGAACAACCTGACCGTCAGGACAGATGATGTGCAGAATGAGGAATCTGTCCCGGGGATGACGGTGAGTCTGATGCACGACGGCGAGCATATCCGGATCGGCGAGACGGATAACAATGGCAGGGCACTGTTTGTCTTTCAGCCCGGCGAACTGCCTTTAGGCGTGCTGGACATTACCGTAACGAAACATAACTATATACCGTACATGGCGCAAATCAACGTTGAGAGCGCAAACCTGTTCCTGGGGATTTCGAGCTTCATTATTGATGATGACAACGCCGGACGAAGTCGAGGCAACGGTGACGGCAATCCCAATCCGGGCGAGACGATTGAACTGCGCACGTACATTGCCAACTTCGGTGAATCCCGACCTGTAGGCAGGATCGATCTGGAGCTCACGGACGTTCTTGGAGATGTTGAAATAACCGACGGTGACGAATCGCTGAATCAAGCTCCCGAAATGGGTGACAGCTCACTGGTTACTTTTGTGGTTGAGCTTGGAAACGAATGCTGGAATAACAGGCGCACAGTCCTGAATCTCACGGCTGAGAACGGTGGTGACGAATCCTGGGAATCTCCGATTGAGTTCTTCATGGCGACACCCGACATCGAGTGTGTCGATTTTAGTTTCGATCCAGAGACATTCAACGTAGGTGATGAGGTCTGGCTGGACGTAACCTTTCACAACGAGGGTCTGGTCGCCAGTCCGAATATGAGAGCTGAATTGATCTCACTCCAGTCGGAGGTGGTGGTTTACGATCCTTTCGATGATATTGATCCGATAGAGATCGAGGAAGGTGACACCTTGGCAACAGCACGCTTCCGGGTATACGCTTACGACCAGGCTATCCCTGGAACCTTTGTCAGGATGCTTACAGCCTTTGAATCAGAAGCCGGCTTTCGCGATTCTACTTATTTCAGTTTCACGGTCGATGCGGCGGGCGAAGGAACGCCGTTCGGACCCGACGCACACGGGTACGGCTGCTTTGATGATACCGATACAACCTGGGATATGGCGCCGGTCTATGAATGGATCGAGATCGACCCGGATTCCGGCGGCGACGGTGTCGATACCGAGATCAACGACGTGGGCAACGAGCTGGACTGGAGCGTCCTGGTCGATCTGCCGTTCGGCTTCCGATACTATGGAGAAGACTTCGACGAGATAACCATCTGTTCCAACGGCTGGTTTGCCTTTGGCAACGAATCAAAGCTGGCAGATTTCCAAAACCGGCGTATCCCACCAGCGCTGGGTCCAAGGGCTCAGGTCTGCGTATTCTGGGATGATCTGATAAACTACCGGGATAATGATCGCAACCGGATAGGCGGTATCTATCACTGGTTCGACGAGGAGAACCATCTATTCATCATCGAATGGACACAAATGCGCCGGTATATCGGGGTGGATGAGCACGATAATATCCGCCCCGGTGGACTCAATATATTCCAGGCAATCCTCTACGATCCCCAGCATTACCAGACCTATACCGGCGACGGCGATATTGTTTTTCAATACCATACATGCAATAATGACCCGGCAATTGATCCCGGCGAGTACGATACGCCATACGGCACGGTCGGGATCGTCAACCTGAACGGTACCGACGGCATGGAATATACATATTGGAATGAATATCCCGCAGGCGCTGCCGTGCTGGAGGAAGGTCGGGCGATCAAGTTTACGACCGCGCTGATCATAGTAACCGGAGCCGTGCGGGGTACGGTGGTCGAAGCAGCTACCGGACAGCCGATAGCGAATGCGGAAATTCGCGGTGATCCGACCTCGTTCGGTCTGGCGAACCAGGACGGGGAGTTCCATTTTGACGTTCTGGTCGGGGATGATTATACATTCACCGCCTGGGCGCCCGGCTATAACGAACAGACGGTTGAAGGCATCGACATCGAGGAAGGGTGTACCGTCAATCTTGAGTTTTCACTTACGAATCCTGAGTTTGGTTTGTCTCAGGAAAGTATCGAGCTGGAGCTTGCTCCTGACTACGCGACTGTCGCTTCGTTTACGATTTCCAATACAGGCAACGGTCCGCTCACGTTCTGCAGTTACTATGACTATCCGGGCGGTGAGGAGGAAGAACGATGGCGAAGATTGCTCGACTTCGACGTCACTGCTGTAACCGAAGATACCCGTATCAACGGCGTTGGCTTCCTTGCTGATGCCATCTGGGTAACCGGGTCGAACAGCAGGCAGAATCCGAATCTCTTTTACCAGTTTAATCGAGAAGGCGAATTGGTCGACACCATTAATCAGCCTACCGAATCCGACTATGGCTTCAGAGGCGTTGCAATAGTCGGTGATCTTATTTATGGCGGCGAAGGTCAATGGATTATCGGTGTGGACGCCGAGGGTGCAGCGCACGACAGCATTCCGGGACCGTTACAGATACAGCGGGCGCTGGCGTACGATCCCGAAACCGAAACCTTCTGGTTGGCAAATTCCATCGATCCGATACTGAATATCGACCGGGACGGGAATGTGCTCGATGAGTTTGTCAATGAGAACGAACTTGAGATTCAAGGGCTCGGATTCCTGGCTGATGATCCCGACGGTTACCCGCTCTATATTGCCAGTCAGAACAAACCCGACCCGGATGCCCAGGTGCCGGAAGCGCTGATATCGAAGATGGACCCTTCCACCGGCGACCTGAAGACTGAGGTTGTGCTGGAGGGTGAGCTCGATGACCGGGTTGGCGGGATGGAGATTGTTCCCACCTATGATGCGACGAAGTGGGTAATGCTGGCGGTAATGACTAATCCGGAGGGCGACCGGGTGTCGGTTTATGACCTCGGACCAAGCACGAACTGGGTTTCATACTCGCCGCGGGCGGCGACTGTCGAAACCAGCGAAGATATTGAGATCGGGATGAGTTTCAATGCCCACGGTTTGGAGGAGGATGAATATGGTTTGGTGATTCGTTTCGAACATAACGCCGCCGGTCTTGAAACGAACTTCCCGGTTCGTCTGAAGGTTGATGAAAATGCGGGGATTGATCAGGTAGAAGACATGCCTCTGGAGTTTGGTCTCCAACAGAACTACCCGAATCCTTTCAATGCGTTGACTTCCATTTCTTTCACTCTACCGGAGGACTCTCAGGTGGAGTTATACCTGTTTGATATCTCCGGCAGACAGGTAGCAACAGTTGTCGATAAAAGAATGAAAGCTGGTGCGCATCAGGCTGTTTTCGAAGCCGGTGAACTGCCCAGCGGTATATATCTGGTACGGCTTGAAGCCAACGCACGAACTGCCTTTATCAAGATGGCGTTGATCAAGTAAACGGTAGTGTCTATAGCATGGCTAATAGGGACTGTTGCCCAAAGCGCGCCTTGGGATTGTGGAGCGGGGACGCCCTCGTCCCCGCCTTTGATGACAGACTCTTCACAGCGGGACGAGGGCGTCCCACTACCACGAATACGAGAAGACTTATTGGCCTTGTTATACTCAAGAAATCATTTTCAAGTTTGTGTTAATAAAAAATTAAAAGGGGTGATTGAATTCGATCACCCCTTTTCGCCACGACACAGGAGGTAAATTGGTCGTGCGGCTTTTCTTATGAATTATCCCAACAGTTCGTGCTTAATCAACCCCTCTGATTTCTATTGTTATCGAGCCGTTAATCGTGCTGAAATCGTAGCTGCCCTTACCGGAACCACGTACGGAGCTGAATGTTTGC